>JAFAUH010000189.1 GCA_019243445.1 Streptomycetaceae bacterium
ACGGACGAGCCGGGGATGCGCGAGGCGGCCCGGGCCGTCCTCGCCCACGGGCCGCGCTGGGTGTTGATCAAGGGCGGGCATCTGCCGGGCGAGGGCGACGCTGTCGACTTGCTCTCGGACGGAACCGAGGAACACTGGTTCCGCGCACCCCGCCACGCCAACCGGCACACTCACGGCACCGGTTGCACCCTGGCCAGTGCCATCGCCGCGCACCTCGCCAAGGGGCAGCCTGTCCCGCAGGCGGTCGCCGCCGCCAAGGAGTATGTGACAAGCGCAATCGCCGCAGGCTTTCCGCTCGGCGAGGGCATCGGCCCTGTCGACCATGCCTGGCACCTGCGCTGACGACGCAAGTGGTCAATATCCGCGCGGCCTCTAAATCGTAAAAACAGAAAACAGCAGAAAGCCGGTCCACCTGCAGGTGGACCGGCTTCGAAGAGCCGCAGGGCGCGCTACGACGTCAGCGCGAGACCTTGCCGGCCTTGATGCACGAGGTGCAGACATTGAGGCGCTTCGGCGTCCGACCGACCACAGCACGCACCGTCTGGATGTTGGGGTTCCAACGACGGCGAGTACGGCGGTGCGAGTGCGAGATGTTGTTGCCGAAGCCCGGCCCCTTGCCGCAGACGTCGCAATTGGCAGCCACGGGTCACTCCAAAGACTTCAGATGCACGTATGGTGAGATCTCGGCGGAGCCGAGGCGGAAAGCCCGACTGGCGCCGGGCAACCGGAGCAGTATACATCAACCGACTCCGTCGGTGGGCAGCCAGCTCCGTCGGCGAGCAACCGCTCCCGTACAACGAAACTACCATGGCCCGCGGGACCCATGGGTCCGCTTCGGCGCGAGTGGCACCACGCCGCTACCGTCGCGTACACCCTATGTATTCACACGTATCCGTCGGCCGTGCCTCGGGAGGACTTGGTGCCGCAATCGCTCGACGCCTCCGCGGTGCGCACATGGTGTCGGCTCGCTCTGCACGAGCTGGGGCGGACCCGCGAGGAGATCGACGCGATCAACGTCTACCCGGTGGCTGACCGCGACACCGGCACCAACCTCTATCTGACGGTGGAGTCCGCGGCCCAGTCCGTGGATGCCGTCTTCGACGGCCATGCCGCCTCCGGCGCCCGGCCGGATCGCGCCGAGGCGGTACGGGCGATGGCTCACGGCGCGCTGATCGGCGCGCGCGGCAACTCCGGCACGATCCTCGCCCAGCTGCTGCGCGGCATGGGTGAAGTGCTCGCAGATAAGCCCGACGAGACGACAGCAGCGACAACGACGGCGGCCACCACAGCGGCAGCGGCAGCAGTGGCCCCGGCAGCCCTGACACCGCTGACGCCGCTGGAACACGAGGCCGAGGCCGAGGACGAGGCCGACGCCGACGCGCTGCGCGCTGCCCTGCGGTGTGCTGCCGCCTCCGCCTACCAGGCGGTCGCTCACCCCGTCGAGGGGACGATGCTCAGCGTTGCCATGGCTGCCGCCGAGGCCGCCGCGTTCGCCGTAGGAACGACAAGCGCCATCGCCCGTGCCGCCTACGAGGGCGCCCGCCGCGCCCTCGCCGCCACCCCCGGCCAGCTCGACGTGCTCGGCAGAGCCGGAGTGGTCGACGCAGGTGGACTCGGACTGGTGGCCGTGCTTGGCGCACTCGTTGACGCCATCGACGGCGAGGGCCGCGCTGTACCGCGCCCCGAGGCGGTCAGCGGAGCGGTCGCCATACCTCAGGTGCCCGTGGCCGACGCCGCCGACCCGCATGCCGTGCCCGGGGATCCCGCATACGAGGTCATCTATCTGCTGGAGGCGCCCGACTCCGCGATCTCCGTGCTGCGTGAGCAGCTCGACGCACTCGGCGATTCGCTCGTCGTCGTCGGCGGTGACGGGCTGTGGAACGTTCACATCCACGCCGACGACCCGGGCGCGGTGATCGAAGCCGGCATCGAGGCCGGCCGCCCGTACCGGATCCGCATCACCCACTTCGGTGAGGCCGCCCGCGACCCTGCCCGGAGCGCTGCCTGCGACACCGAGAGCCAACGCCACGGCACCTATGCCGAGCCCACACGGCGCGCCGTCGTCGCCGTCGTGCGTGGGGACGGCCTTGCCGCTCTGTGCGCCCAGGCCGGGGCGACCGTGGTACGAGCCTGCCCTGACGCGCCGCTCACCGGCAGGGAGATAGCCGAAGCTGTCCGCCGAGTGGGGGCGCTGGAAGTGGTGCTGCTTCCCAACGACGGCGAGCTGCGGGACGCCGTCGGCGCCGCCGCGGAACAGGCGCGCGCCGAAGGCGTACGCGTCGCCCTGATCCCTACCCGCTCCCCGGTGCAGGGCATCGCGGCGCTCGCCGTCCACGAGCCGACACGCCGCTTCGACGAGGACGTGGTGGCCATGACCTCGGCCGCCGGCGCCACCCGCTATGCCGAACTCGCCGTCGCGGAGCGGGAGTCATGGACGATGGCGGGCGTCTGCCAGGCCGGCGACGTCCTTGGTCTGATCGACGGTGATGTGGTGGTCATCGGCGGCAATCTCGTCGAGACGGGCATGATCGTGCTGGACCGGATGCTCGCAGCGGGCGGCGAGATGGTGACGCTGGTGCTGGGGGAAGGCGTCCCCGACGACCTTGCGGAATGCCTGCAGGCGCATGTGCGCGACAGCCACCTCGCAGTGGACACCGTCGTCTATGGCGGCGGCCAGCCGGCCGCCTGCCCGCTCATCATCGGCGTGGAGTGACGCTCACGATCCTGTTCTCCTGTTTTCCTGTTCTGTCAGTGGCATGGGTCAAGATGGGCAGTGATGGCTGCCTTGGACGAGAAGCTGAGCAACGTCGTCGGCGACCGCACCGCGAAGGTGCTCGCCGACCACCTCGACCTGCACACGGTCGGCGATTTGCTGCACCACTACCCGCGCCGCTACGCCGAACGCGGCGAGCTCACCCGCCTCGCCGACCTCCCGCTCGACGAGCATGTCACCGTCGTTGCGGAGGTCGCCAAGGCCGAGAAGAAGACGTACAACCGGGGTCGCGGTGTGCGTCTTGAAGTGGTCGTCACCGATGGCAGCGGCTCGCTGCAGCTGGTCTTCTTCAACAAGGCTGCGCACTACCACCACACCAGGCTGCTGCCGGGCCGCCGCGGCATGTTCGCGGGCAAGGTGACGGTCTTCAACCGAATCCGCCAACTTGCCCATCCTGATTACCAGTTGCTCGACACCGAGTCGGCCGAGGACACGGCGGAAGCCGCCGACTCCTTCGCCGGTCGGCCGTTGCCGCTGTATCCGGCGTGCAAGCAGATCGCCTCGTGGCAGATCGCCCAGTCCGTCGAGACGGTACTCAATTCGCTGCAGGCCACAAAGTGGGCTGGGATCGCGGACCCGCTGCCCGGTCAGTTGCGCGCGGCGCGCGGTCTTGCGCCGTTGCCGGACGCACTGGAGAAGGTCCACCGGCCGCAGCACAAGGCGGACATCAAGGACGCCCGAGCCCGCCTGAAGTGGGACGAGGCATTTGTGCTGCAGGTCGCCCTGGCCAGACGCCGCGCCGCCGACGCGAACTTGCCCGCAGTCCCCCGCACTCCGCACCCCGACGGGCTGCTCACCGCGTTCGACGCCAAGCTGCCGTTCACCCTCACCGAGGGCCAGCGGAAGGTCTCCGCGGAGATTTTCGGCGACCTGGCGACAGAACACCCGATGCACCGGCTGCTGCAGGGCGAGGTCGGCTCCGGAAAGACGCTCGTCGCGCTGCGCGCGATGCTCGCCGTCGTCGACTCCGGCGGCCAAGCGGCACTCCTGGCGCCCACCGAGGTCCTCGCCCAGCAGCACCACCGCTCCATCACCGAGATGATGGGGGATCTGGCCGAGGGAGGGATGCTGGGCGGCTCCGAGCTCGGCACCAAGGTGGTGCTGCTCACCGGCTCGATGGGCACCGCGGCCCGCCGACAGGCGCTGCTGGACTTGGTGACCGGCGAGGCCGGGATCGTCATCGGCACGCATGCCCTGATCGAGGACACCGTGCACTTCCACGATCTGGGGCTTGTCGTTGTCGATGAGCAACACCGCTTCGGTGTCGAGCAGCGCGATGCGTTGCGCGGCAAGGGCAAGCAGCCTCCGCACCTGCTGGTGATGACAGCCACCCCGATCCCACGCACCGTTGCCATGACCGTCTTCGGCGACTTGGAGACCTCCGTCCTCGACCAGTTGCCCGCCGGGCGCTCGCCCATCGCCACCCACGTCGTCCCCGCCAACGACAAGCCGCACTACCTCTCCCGAGCCTGGGAACGGGTGCGCGAGGAGGTCGAGCGCGGCCATCAGGCGTACGTGGTCTGCCCGCGCATCGGGGACGAGGACGTGAGCGGCAGTGACATGAGCACCCCCGGGCGCGGCGGGGCGAACGAAAAGGACGAGTCGTCCGAGCAGGCATCGCCGGAGGACGAAGCCGAGCGCAGACCGCCGCTCGCCGTCCTGGACATCGCTGAGCAGCTCGCCGCGGGACCGCTGCACGGCCTGCGCATCGAAGCCCTGCACGGCAGGATGCAGCCAGACGCCAAGGACGAGGTGATGCGTCGCTTCGCCGCTGCTGAGGTGGACGTCCTGATCGCCACCACGGTCATCGAGGTCGGCGTCAATGTGCCCAACGCCACCGTCATGGTGATCATGGACGCCGACCGGTTCGGCGTGTCGCAGCTGCACCAGCTGCGCGGCCGTGTCGGACGCGGCACGGCCGCCGGCCTTTGCCTGCTTGTCACCGACATGCCCGCGGCGAGCCCGGCCCGCGGTCGGCTCACTGCGGTAGCCGCCACACTCGACGGCTTCGAGCTCTCCCGTATCGATCTGGAACAGCGGCGTGAGGGCGATGTGCTCGGCCAGGCCCAGTCCGGCACCCGCTCCTCGCTGCGCATGCTCGCCGTCATCGACGACGAGGAGGTGATCGTGGCCGCCCGCGAGGAGGCCACGGCCCTCGTCGCCGCCGACCCCGAACTCGCCACGCACCCCGAGCTGTTGACCGCCCTGGACAACCTGCTCGACGCCTCCCGTGAGGGCTACCTCGACAAGGGCTGAGGCATTGACGCCGAGGCATTGACCAAGAAGCCCTCCATAATGAAGAAGTCCGCACACCCAACGTTGAACCCGAACGCCGAACGCTGAACGCCGAACCAGGGATGGCATCGATCCATGACCCGCGTCATCGCAGGAGTGGCAGGTGGCCGCCGCCTGGCCGTTCCGCCGGGGCAGGGCACCCGGCCCACCTCCGACCGGGCACGTGAAGGGCTCTTCTCCAGTTGGGAGTCACTGCGCGGCGGCACGCTCACCGGGGTGCGTGTCCTCGATCTGTACGGCGGATCAGGCGCCGTCGGCCTCGAAGCCCTCTCCCGTGGCGCCGCACACGTCCTGCTGGTCGAGGCCGACCCGCGTGCGGCGCGCACCATACGGGCAAACGTCCGTGCGATCGGGCTGCCGGGTGCAGAAGTACGAGCCGGCAAGGCCGAGAAGACCATTGCCATGACGCCCCCCACGACGCCGTACGATGTGGTCTTCCTCGACCCTCCCTATGCCGTCACCGACGCCGAACTTCGGGAGATCCTCCTCACACTCCTCGCCCAGGGCTGGCTCGCAGACGATGCCCTGGTCACCGTGGAGAGAAGCACCAGAGGCGGGGAATTCCACTGGCCCCCGGGTATTGACGGCTTGCGGGCCCGTCGTTACGGCGAGGGCACGCTTTGGTACGGTCGCGCCGCCGCGACACGTTCCCACCCGTCACCCACCACCACCCTCAATCGAGGCGCTGCGCGCCGCAGCGACGACTGTCCGTCACCCACCACCACCCTCAATCGAGGCGCTGCGCGCCGCAGCGACGACTGCGCCGAGGCGTCATGACCGCATCGGAGAGCGAGGAAGCACTGTTGCGCCGCGCCGTCTGCCCGGGGTCCTTCGATCCCATCACCAACGGACACCTCGACATCATCGGCCGCGCCTCGCGGTTGTACGATGAGGTCTACGTAACCGTAATGATCAATAAGTCGAAGCAGGGCCTGTTCACGATCGAGGAGCGCATCGCGCTGATCGAGGAGGTCACCCGCGAGTTCGGCAACGTCCGCGTGGCAGCCTTCCACGGCCTGCTCGTCGACTACTGCAAGCAGCACGACATTCCCGCCATCGTCAAGGGGCTGCGTGCGGTCAGTGACTTCGACTACGAGCTGCAGATGGCCC
>JAFAUH010000275.1 GCA_019243445.1 Streptomycetaceae bacterium
GCCTGTGGACGCCGCCCGCAGCCGGCGCACCCGCCTGACCACCCCGCCCCGCGAGCCGCTGACCACCGGTCACCGGCCGTCACCTCACGCCCGAAACCGTCGCCCTCCGATTACCTGCTGAAGGTATGCAGCGGCTGCTGTACAGAAGAATTTGAATTTCGCATACGTTCCCAGGGCACCTCACCTGGGGGCACACCGGATGTGACGGACAAGATCATCGAGGTCCGGGAGTACCTCCTGGAACCGCTCGTTGTCGGCGCAGCCCGTGAAGACGTGGACGTCGGTGGCGAACTCCTCGTTCCGGAAGATGTAGTTGACTGCCCACACCGGTTTACTATCTTCCATAGCTCGCCATTGGGCCTTGACTCCGCGCCCGAGAGCTTCCGTGTCGAACCACTCCGCAACTGGCGGCTCGGTGGCATTCTGCGCGGTCCAGTAGGCGTAGTACTGAAACGCCTCTTCCCGCGTGCCTTGCGGGTCCCACAAACCAACCCCAACGGGCACCGGTGCCGTATGAGCATTAGGGAAGTGCATATAAAACTTATGGGCCGGAAGCTTCCCGGCAAGATCCTTCTGCGCATCCACGAAGCTCATCGCGCGAGGTTTTACTTCCTTCCGGAGCACCTTCTTGGTGAGCTCACCGTACGTGCGCTCTGCTCGGTCGCTCGCATAGTGAAGCGCCCATTCCGCCGCGTCGGCCCACATGGTGCCCTCAAAGGTGAGCGGTACCGGGATCCAGAGATCGCGATCCCAATTGACTTCTGCCCAGTTCTTCGTTGATTTGCGGTTGTCGAAGTTCACGTCTGGTCCTCTCGGTACGTCCATCGGAACGTCAACATGATCGCGTCGAACAGGTCACAGAACAGCTTGGACAGCTCACTTTCCGGGTCACCGTCCCCGAGAGTTGAGTACGACGCCACCAGCCAACTGTCCGCCGTATTCGGTACGGGCAAGAGGTACTCGACGCGACGGGATGCGAAGTTGATATCGCGGTCCCGGTCGGGCGGGCAGACGCGTTCCGTGCGCATCCCTCGGACACCGGCGAGCTCAATCCAGTTGGCGTTGTCAAGAGTGGTCTTGACGTGTCCGAGCACGGCCTGCGCCGAGGGCGCGTCGAGGCGCCCGAACTCGGCGTAGGAGATGAGGAACGAGGCGAGCATGTCCTTGTTCTGGGTGCGGATGGGCAGAAAGAGGTCGACACCTGCGTTTTGTCGCGCGTTCTTGATGACGTCCCGCAGACGCATCTCCACATCGCGCCGCTGTTGTACGATCTCGTCACGACTGTAATGCGCGAACGCTTCGTCGAGGATCCGCTTGATGGCCTGGTCTGTTCCCTTCCGGACGGGAATCTTCCGCCATTCCTTCGGGACGACGAGGGTGTAGCCGTTGACCGTGCCATGGATGAAGCCCGGCTCGATCTCTTCTTCTGTAGCGGTCATGAGCCGATCTCATGTGTCGTCATGGTCTTGAAGTCGTCCATCCACTTAAAGGGGTGCGGTGCGAAGTCGTCTTCAATATTGGGGTGCAGCGCTCCCGAACCGAGGATGGGGCCATCGGTCCAGTTGCCGGTGGTGACGCCGTGGTGGACGAAATTGATGGCATCGCTGTTGCCGGACCAGTGCCCGAACTGGTCAAAAGTATTCGCGATAACATTGGCGGTCCCCATGGTCTTCACGTTACTGAGGGAACGTGCGGTGACGTTCGTGGCCCACCGGCTGTCCGGCTTCAACTCGATGGCTCGCTGGATCTTGGCGCAGTTCTCGCCGGCTTCGGCGTCGAAGCCACCGCGGGCCGTCTGCTTGAGGTAGTTGCCGTAGTTCGCGAGCTTGGAGCCAGCGGTTCGGAAACCGCCCTGCGCGGCTTCTCCCCCCGCCTCTCCAGCAGCACTTGCGGCCGCCCTCGCCCCGGCTTCTTCCCCTTCTTCCAGAGCCGCGGCACCTCCACCCGCCCCCTCGGCCGAGCCTTGGATGAGACCCTCGGCGACCTTGCCTGCGGACTGCAGCCCCTTGCCCGCGAGGGCACCAGCGCCGAGAGTGGCGAGGCCGATCACGTCCATGGCGACGTCGGTCCACGATCCGTCGCCGGACGCAGCCAACGCCGTATGGCTCAGCAGGGCAGCGCTCATGATGATGGCGAGGACCCAGACCGCAACGTTGACACCCGGAATGAGCATGCTCGCGATGACCAGAGCGGTCACGATCCACGTGCAGACGTCGGACAGGAGTTTAATCAAGGCAGCATGCTCATGGATGAAGTCCTTGACTCCGTCCCACGTGCTGTCCTTGAGATCGTCGTGCTCGGTGTCCTCGATCTTCTGCATCCAGTAGCGGCCACGGTCGTCGCGGTGTTGCTTGGCGTTGTCCAGCTGCCTCTTGGCGTCGGCGAGCTCGCTCTGCGCGGCTTCCTTGGCCTTCTGCGCAGCGAGCTGCTGTCGTTGCTGCTCGGGCGTGAGCTGCGGCTGCGGGGAGCCCGGTGCGGGATGTACCTCGGGCGCGTTCGCCTGCGGCGCCACCTGCTGAGCCTTCACCAGGGCCTTCAGCGACTCCGACTGGCAGTATTCGAGATCGGTGGCCCAATTACCCAGATACCCGGCAACGGCCTCGTACCGGTCCGCGACTTTACCCAGATCGCCCTTCAGGTCGCTGGCCTTCTTGTCCAACTGGTCTTTGAACTTGCCGCGGTTCTCATCACTCGCGATAGCCGTCAGCAGTTTCACCTGCTCGCGGATGCTCTGGGCCATCTTGCCCAGTCGCGTCGCCTCGTTGCGAACCTCGTATGGATCCCCAGGAATCGGATCCTGGCTCTCGCCGAGCACTTCCCACTCGTAGTCCGCCGGCCTACCCATGCTTGTTAGTCCCCCTCTTCTTACTGCTTACAGACACCGCTCCAGAAGCGGACGGCCGACCACTACTTCTTGCCGGAACCCTTAAGATCGCTGGAGAGCTTGGTCTCCAAGTCACCGAAGGCTTCGACCGTCTTCTCGGTAGCTTCCTGCATCGCCTTCGCCTGGTCCAGCAGCTTGTGCCGGTGGTAGTCCCAGTTGTTGGCGAAGTCGTCCATCGCGTGCGCGATGTCACCGGACCCGAGGATCCCTCTGATGTCCCTCTGATGATCGCCGGTGTGCTCCAGTTCGTACTGGATCCTCTTGAGATTCTTGGACGATTCCTCGAGCCTGTCGTAGGACACCTTGAGGTCCGACATCCCCGCTACCCATCCACTCTCGGTGACTTAATTTACTGAAACTTGCTGGAACTTGACCAAGTCAAGATTTTTCCGGCCGCCTTGCTTGACATGGACGCGCGGCGGCGCGATGCAGCACCCTAGCACTCAGGCCGCTCGGTGCGGCAGAGCACCCGTGATCGGCAGAGTTCCGGTCAGTGTCGGACCCCGCGCGTGCCTCGCACGGTCTGGATGCCATCGCCAGGGCGACGCTCGACTGTGACACCGCCGATCCGCGTGAGCTGGGCCGACGGCTGCTCGCTCATCCGCTCACCCACGCCTTGCTGCGGGCCGGGGTCGACGAGCCGCTGACCGCCGTGGAGGCTCTGGACTCTTTCGACCCGACGTCCGTGTGGTGTATACCACGGCCGCTCAGCCCCGGAGCTGGCAGCCACCGCGCTGGCCCGGTTCGTGGCGCTGATCTCGGTGACCCGGGCCCCGCACGCACCTACCGGGCAGGAGCGTCCACTGCTATTGCTCTTCGCACTCACTACTTGGACTGCTTCCTCCAGTTGGACTGCTTCCTCCAGGACGAACCATCCCAGTATCGGGCTGTCCAGAGCGGTGGGGGAACTTCAAGAAGTCAATCGCGATAAGGGTGCGTGCGGCCCAGGGACCGGGCACGGCCGGCTCCCTCCTCATACAGCGATGAGGAGGGCACGAGCTCGAGGACACCCGCGCGGTCGAAGTGGACAGCGGCATCGACAAGGGAATCCGGCTCGGGCTCGGGGAGGGAGCTCCTGCCCGCCTCACGGTGGACGCGGTCGAGGAGTTCGGCGTAGGCCGCGATCATCCGGGTGCGGCTGAAGCGCTCGCGGCTGTCTGCCAGGGCCTGAGCGAGCTCATCGCGGCGGTTGGCCGCCTCGATCCATGCGCTTGCGATGGCTTCGGGGTCGGGGGGCGTGATGATGCCGAGTCCGTTCACGATCAACCTGCTGTCGCCGATGTCGGTCGCGACCGGCACGGCGCCGCACATCATGCCTTCGATCAGGCACAGTGGAGCGGCCTCACCGCTGGACGACGTCAGCGCCACCACGTCACCTGCCGCATAGAGGTGTTCCATGTCGCGGCGGACGCCCAGCGAGGACATGCGGTCCACGGGCCACGTCTCGCCTTTGAAAGCGGCCTCGATGTCCTGGCGCAGACCGGGATTGGACAGGTCCATGCCCGCACCACACATGACAATATGGCCGCGTGGTTCCCGCCGCAGGAACGATTCTGCGGCCTGCAGGAACAACGGCACATTCTTCATCGGAGCGTAGCGAGCCGCAAAGACAACCACTTTCGCGTCCGCGGGGATGCTCAGGCTCTCACGGATGCCGGCCCGCCGGACGGGGTCCGACCGGAATCGCTCCAGGTTCACGCCGTTGGGGATGACGTGGAGGAGGTCGGAGGGGATCCCGGCCGCGTGGTAAGCGGCCTTGGTGGCTTCGGCGCAGCAGATCGCTGCGGCGAGCCGGCCGTTGGCGACCGCGTCCTTCAGGTCCTGCAGCGCCGAACCCTGGTTCTCCGGGTCGGAGCGGTGCAGGCAGACGACGATGGGCCGGAACGGCAGTCCGGGCTGGTTGAGCAGACCAAGGGGCTGTTCCTTCAGGGACAAGATGACGTCGGCATTCGCCGTCAACCGGGCAGCCGCGGCCAACTCCTCTGGAGCGGAGCCGCCCGTATAGCCTTCCGGGATCTCGGGCGCACTGTGCCGCAGAGGGGTGACAGGGATACTCGCACGAGTCAGGGACTGGTAGCAGGCGTCATTCTCCATCTTCTGGAGAGTGCCTTCCCGGTACATCTCGCCGTAAATGCTCAGCACCTCGTGGGGCTGGCCGCCCTCCCGAAGCCCTATGAGCACATCGCTGTGGAGAATCCGGGCGCCACCAGTGAAGAAGCCCTCGAAAACAGACAGTACGCGCAAATTGTTCGTTGTAGCTGAGGAGTAACCGATGCTGCCGCGGCCCTCCAGATCACGGAGCGGACTGTGCCCCGGTGCTTCCACGATGGTGGCGGGGGCCACGCCCGGGGTGGCCGGAGTGACCGGGGTGACCGGCCGCATCATCTCCAATGCCTGGCGCGCATCGAAACCGGGCAGCACAGCAGAAACAGCGGCAGCGGCGCCGTGCAGTTCCTGCAGCCCCACCTCCGGCACCGGCGCCAGCGGGATGCGCTCCCCTTCCTCCACCGCGGCGCCGGGCCCCTCGTCCACCGGCGCATCACCGAGCCGCCTGGAGCTCTCTCCCGGCAGCATCTCCCGTACCGGCCGGAACTCGCCCCCGCCCGCCAGGCCCTGCAACGGCACGCTCCCGCTCTCCACCGCGAGAGACCGGGCCACCTCTCGCGCCGCCTGTTCTCCGCCCATATGCAGCGCATACGCCACCCGCACCAGCGATTCCTGCTGCCCTGCCCGCAGCCCCACCGACACTGCATCGTGCCCCAGCACCGGCACCGCACCCAGGAACGGCTGCACGATCCCACCCGCCCGCACGAACAGGTTCTTCTCCTCCTTCGGCGACAGCTCCTCCTTCAGCACCCACCGCATCTTGTCCACCGACATCCCGTAGACCACCGGCGGCAACAGCGGCTCATCCAGCACCTCTGCCGCGCCCTTCGCCCCCTTCACCGGCCCGGGTGTCGGCAACGTCGGTCGGGGCAGCTGCATTTCGTGCAGCATGGCGAGCATTTCCACCCCGGCCCGGCTCGCCCGCGCCCCGTACCCGGTCCAACCCGCGCGGAAGTCCGCCACCGCGGTGGCCCATGAGGCCCGCTGGCGCAGCGCCGCCCACGCACCTCGGAACCCGAACTGCACCATGTCGTCGAACCGCAGCGGCGTGAACAGCGCCAGCCCCGTCCGCGCGACGTTCACCAGCGCATACGCCGTATGCGCCCCCACCCCCGCGGCCAGACGTGGATACCACTTCACCACACGGACGAGATCCTGCCCGATCGCCCCCGGGACCCTTGCCAGCACTGACGGCAGCGCCGCCGCTCCCCGCCCCAGCGTCGTCGGCAGCCAGATCAGCCCCCGCCCCACCGCTGACGGCACCCACATCAGGCCCCGTGCCGCCAGCCCCGCCCACCGCGTCGGTGAGGACAGCACTTGCGCGCTCTTGACCACGGCCAGTCCTGCACCCCCCAGTGCCGCCCGCGCCCCCGCCCCCAGCGCCTCCATGGAAAGCCACCCCGGCGCCCCCGGCGCCACCATCCCCAACGCCGCCAGCGCCACCATCCACCACTTGGCCCGGTGCTCGGTGTAATCCACCACCGTCAGCCCCAGCGCCCCCGCCCCCGCCCCGAACGCCGCCCCCGCCAACGCCAGACCGATCGGCCCGTCGACGACCATCGACAACAGCGCCAGCACCCCGCCCACAATGCCCAGCGCCAGCTCAACCTTCCCCCTAATCCGCCCCCACAAGCTCGGCACCTTGATCGGCTGCGACACCATGTCCGCCGCATCCCGCAACGCGACCTCCATCACCCGCGCCGCATCCGCCACCCGCGCCTGCTGCTCGGCCACCCGCTGCTTCAGTTCCGCAAGCTTGGCGTCCCCTTCCGCTAACTCCGCTGCCTGCGATAATGCCCCGTCCACCGCCTGCTGCGCGGCCACCAGCGCTGCCCGGTACTGGGCCACCGCCTCCCCAGCCAGCGAGAACGCCCGCGCGATGTTGTAGAGGAACGTCTTCACCCGCCCCGAGACCATCCCCCGCAACGCCTCCGCCGCCGCCCCCTCAAAACCCCCTGAGGACGCCGACGCCACCAGCGAATCCAATCCCTGCGACACCGACCACGCCGTATCCCGCAAATACGTGAAATCATCCACGACTTGCTGCAACACCTGCGGATCCCCGGACACATTGCCCCGGTTGAACCCTAATTCCGACCAGTGAGCGCTCAACGGAATGGACATCGAAGGATCAACCTCCAGTTGACACTGCTTCATCGGCACACCGAGATCACTTTAATTGGAGTGCCGCAGTGACTTCGGAGCACCCCCCCATAGTGCATATGCACATAGCTACCCCGGTGGTGATCGTCATCGTCGGCCTTCGTACTGGTGAGCGTGAACAGGATCGGCAGTCCACCGAGGATGCACACCCCCTTCAGTTGTAGTTCATGGCGAATTCACGGGTCCAGCGTCTGCGATGCTGCGCGTCGGCGCCGGCGAACGGGCAGGAGATCTGTGGGTGGTCGGCGCGGATGGCGCGCCGCAGAACAACTGGCAGGTGGCGCCGCTCGGCGACGGCCTGGTAGCCGTGACACCCGGCACCACGCGGCCGATGCCCGCGATCACGCTCGACCTCGCGACCGGGCTCCAGTTGCAGGCGGGAGGCACTCTCGCCCCGGTCGGGCGGATGCCGGACGGCTGCCGGAGGACACATGCTGACCTTGCCGTACCCCAGTAGCATCACGTGATCTGCAGCCGTACCTGCCCCTGGAGATGGTGCCCGTGTCCCACCAAGCACCTCTGGACGCCCTCGAAGTGATCGAGGGCGTCGTCGATCATCTGCTGTATGTCAGCTACGACGAGCACACGGTGCTGCGGCTGAACACCACAACGGGCGACGAGGAGAGCATCACGGCGGCCGGCAAGGCGCTCTTCGGCGCGCGGCCCGGCGAAAGCCTGCGGCTGCACGGCGCATGGGTCCACCACCCTCGCCACGGACGGCAGTTCAAAGCCGGGCAGTGCGAGCGGACCATGCCCGCCGACAAGCGGGCGATCCGCCTCTATCTCGCCTCGGGCATGATCCGCGGGATCGGGCCCGCTCTCGCCTCGGCGATCGTGGCCGTCTTCGGCGAGCA
>JAFAUH010000277.1 GCA_019243445.1 Streptomycetaceae bacterium
GGGAAGACAGAGTCGTTCCTGGTGCCGGTGCTCGACCACTGCCGGCGGCAGAAGGCTCTCGGGCAGCGCGGGGTGAAGGCCGTGCTGCTGTATCCGATGAATGCGCTCGCCACCGATCAGGCCGGCCGTATCAGCGACTACCTCCCAGCCCCTTCTTGCGCCCGCTGCTCACCTGAGTGTGCACATCCAGGAGCGGACTTGGCAGATATTCACGCCAAACAGCCGAAAGGTCATATGGCCGGACCTCAGCCGGCCAGCGTGGCCACAAGGACCGCCTTGATGGTGTGCAACCGGTTCTCCGCCTGATCGAAGACGACCGAGTGTGCGGATTCGAAGACCTCGTCGGTGACTTCGAGCGAGGTCAGCCCGTGCCGCTCGTGGATCTCCCGGCCGATCTGCGTGCCCAGGTCGTGGAAGGCCGGCAAGCAGTGCATGAATTTCACCTCCGGATTGCCGGTGGCCCGCAGCACGTCCATGGTCACCGCGTACGGGCTGAGCAGGCAGATCCGCTCGTCCCAGACCTCTTTCGGCTCACCCATCGACACCCATACGTCGGTGTGCACATAGTCGGCGCCGCGCACGCCCTCGGCAACGTCCTCGGTGAGGGTGATCCGCGCACCGCTTACTGCCGCGAGCCGTCGCGCCTCGGCGATCACCGGCTCAGCGGGCCACAACTGCTCGGGTGCTGCGATCCGCACGTCCATGCCGAGCAGAGCGCCGGTGACCAGCAGTGAGTTGCCCATGTTGGAGCGTGCGTCGCCGAGGTAGGCATAGGCGATGTCGTCGAGGGGTCGCGTCACATACTCGGTCATGGTGAGGACATCGGCGAGCATCTGGGTGGGGTGCCATTCGTCGGTCAGACCGTTCCAGACCGGCACACCCGCGTACGCGGCGAGTTCCTCGACGACCTCCTGACCGTTGCCCCGATACTCGATGCCGTCGAACATCCGGCCGAGCACCCGTGCGGTGTCCTTCACTGACTCCTTATGGCCGATCTGCGAGCCGGACGGGTCGAGGTAGGTGGTCGAGGCGCCCTGGTCGGTGGCGGCGACCTCGAAGGAGCATCGAGTGCGGGTCGAGGTCTTCTCGAAGATCAACGCGATGTTGCGGCCCTTGAGCCGCTGCTCCTCGCTGCCGGCGCGCTTTGCTGCCTTCAGCTGCGCAGCCAGCTCCACCAGGTGACGGAACTCCTCGGATGTGAAGTCCAGCTCCTTGAGGAAGTGGCGGCCTGTGAGGTCGATGGCCATGGGAGCTCCTCGGCAGTGACAGTGGCAGTGACAATGACATGCGCCGACCGAAGTCAGCGGGAGATGAGCCAACTCCGTCGGTGAATACCTGGAATTCTATACGATGAGTCGCATTCTTATGCAAGCCTGTTGTGCGACTGCACAGGGCATGACCTTACAGAGCATGGCTGCACAGAGCATGACTGTATGGAGATGCGATGAGCACGGGAACTCCTACACAGAGTCCCGCTCGATCGGGCAGCTCATGCACCGCGGACCGCCCCGGCCACGTCCCAGCTCGCTCCCGGGGATGGTGATCACCTCGATCCCGCGCTTGCGCAGGTAGGTGTTGGTGGTCGCGTTGCGCTCATAGGCCACCACGACACCCGGCTCGATGGCGAGCACATTGCAGCCGTCGTCCCACTGCTCGCGTTCGGCGGAGTGCACATCTTGCGTCGCGGTCAGCACTCGGATGTCTTCGAGGCCGAGCGCGGCAGCGATCGCGCGGTGCATGTGCTCGGGCGGATGATCGGTGACCTTCAACTCGCGCTCTCCGGCGCCCGGCTCGATGGTGTACGAGCGGAGCATGCCCAGCCCCGCGTACTTGGTGAAAGTGTCGCCGTCGATCATCGTCAACACCGTGTCGAGGTGCATGAACGCTCGCCTCTTCGGCATGTCGAGAGCGACGATCGATTGCGCCGAGCCCGCCTCGAACAGGCCGCGGGCGAGCATCTCCACCGCCTGCGGCGTCGTCCGCTCGCTCATCCCGATCAGCACCGCGCCATTGCCGATCACAAGGACGTCCCCGCCCTCGATGGTCGAAGGATAGGCCGACTGCCCCTGCGACCAGGTATGGAAACCACCGGCCCGGAACAACGGATGGTAGCGGTAAATCGCCTCAAAATGCACCGTCTCGCGCCAACGCGCCGGCCAGCGCATCGCGTTGATGCTCACCCCGTCGTACACCCAGCACGAGGTGTCTCGGGTGAAGATGTGGTTCGGCAGCGGGCAGAGCAGAAAGTCGTCCAGCTCCATGGCGTGGAAACGCACAGAGATCGGCTCGGGATGCCGAGCGAGGAACTCACGTTTGGTGAGCCCACCGACCAATGCCTCCACCAGTTCGGCGTCCGGCAACTCCTCGCAGGCGGCACGCAGGTGATCGGTGGCAAGCGGGCCGAATTCCTTCTCGTCGAAAACCCGGTCGAGAATCAGGTGGCGCGCCTCGGCTATGGCGAGTGTCTCGCACAGCAGGTCTCCGAAGAGGTACACCTCGATCCCGCGGTCGCGCAGTATGTCGGCGAAACCGTCGTGCTCCGCGCGCGCCCGTCTCACCCACAGCACGTCGTCGAAGAGCAGCTGATCCTTGTTGGTGGGGGTGAGCCGTTTCAGCTCAAGATCGGGGCGGTGCAGTATGACGCGGTGCAGCCGTCCGGCCTCGGAATCAACATGGAAGCCCATGGAAGAAGACCTTCCCACGGCGCGTGGCAGCCCTACCCGGCACTCTACCGGTCAAACGCCACGCTTTCGGCCCAGCAGGGCGGCGAGCTCGGCGATCCTTCCTGGCCCGACGCGGCAGCAGCCGCCGATCAGCCGGGCACCCGCGGCCTGCCAGCCGCCGACGGCGGACGGATCGAAGGTCGCGCCACCGCGCCAGGCACGGTCCGTGGCCTCCCAGCTCTCACCGCTGTTGGGGTAGACCACCACCGGCTTGCCGGTGGTCTTGTAGGCCAGCTCGACGGCGGGGCCGACATCGTCCGCGGTACAGCAGTTGACGCCGACCGCGATCACCTCGGGAACATCGGCGGCGAGAGCGAAAGCCGCCTCCAGCGGCTGACCGGCGCGGGTCGTGCCGCCATCGATGCTGTACGAGAGCCACACCGGCAGGCCGCTCCCCGCCACCGCGCGCAGCAGCGCCTCCGCCTCGTCGGTGTCAGGGACGGTCTCCAGCGCCAGTACGTCGGGGGACGCTTCAGCGAGCGCCTCGATGCGGGGACGGTGGAAACGTTCCAGCTCGGCGACCGTCAGCCCGTAACGGCCACGGTACTCACTGCCGTCGGCGAGCATCGCCCCGTATGGGCCGACTGAGGCAGCCACCCAGACTCCCCCTGGCGCGACGTCCGCCGCCCGCCGGGCGAGGGCGACGCTGCGGCGCAGCAGCTCCGCGGCCTTGGCGCGGGGCAGGCCGCGCCGGGTGAAGCCCTCGTAGGTGGCCTGGTAGCTGGAGGTGATCAGCACCCGCGCGCCCGCCCTGGCGTATGCCGCGTGCGCCGCCTCGATCTGCTCAGGGGCGTCGAGGAGCAGCCGGGCCGACCACAGCTCGTCGGACAAGTCGCAGCCCTGGTCGGCGAGTTGGTTGGACAGACCGCCGTCGAGGACGACTGGGCCTTCGGCGAGGGCGTCGGCGAGCGGGGTGGTCGGTGCGGGCACGCTCCAATTCTATCCCCCGGCCGCGTCACCTTGCGGATCAACAATCGACAGAGGAATCTCGGCATCCTGATAATTGGCCGGAATAACCACCTCCGGACGCAGAGAAGAGCATCGTCCGGCATAACTGGTCCACACATTCGGTATCGTTCACTTCGGACGGAGTGAAGGGACACTGCTGGTATGCAGGTTCGACGACACGACCGCGTGGTGCGACCGCGATCGCCGATGCCGGAGCTCAAGGCCACTACACACCCGAGCCGGAAGCTGCTCAAACGCATACTGGCCGTCCCACATGATGACGAGGCATGGACCGAACTGGCCGCCAACTACAGTGCTATGGCCGACATCTGGACGCACTGGGCCACGGACGAGACCGATCCACACGACTACGTCGCACCCGTCGCGGCCGGGCTCGCCCACATATCCCGACTCCCATGGTGTGTCGAGGTGTCCTGCGGCACCGGGCAGGCGACCTCGCTCCTCACCCAACACTGCGCACGCGTAATGACTACAGATATCAACGAGTCGATGATCCGGAAAGCGCCCCAGCTCCCCGGCGTCCACCGGCTGCTGGCCGACGTACGCCGGATGCCGTTCGCCGACCGAAGCGTGCCACTGCTTGTCGGTCTCAACGCGGTGCCGCACATCGAAGAGTTCAAACGCGTGCTGATGGCTGATGGATGCATTCTCTGGTGCACGTCGTTCGGCGCCGGTACCCCTCTGCATGTGGAACCTGCAGAGCTGCTGGAAGCGATGGCGGACGGATGGGTAGCTGACGTAGGATCAGCTGCGCATGGCGATTGGATGTTAATGCGACGTGCCACGGCGCACGTCCGCATCTGACATACCACCGCGGCCACGAAGCGCCGGGGGACCGGGGGAAGGAGCAGCCACCATGCGGGTCATCGAGGTCGCACCGTTTCTTCTGCCCAGGCGAATCTCACTCGAGAACTTGTTGATCGGCCAGAACGGGGAGAGTCCCGAGCGGCATTTCGCCAAACTGCGCGCGGGCATCGCGGCCGCGATGCCCGCAGACATCCGGCCACCGATCTTCGGCCCCTCCGTCGTCGAGGGCTCCAAGGTCTTCATCAACCAGCACCGATCGCTCGGCGCAGCGGAGGTGGAGAATGAGGTATTCGACCGAACGCTGCACACCGAAGACATCGGCGATGTCCGCCTGTACATCAGCAGTTTGTCGATCGGCTTTGCCATCATCCCCCTTGAGGTGGCTGACCTGGATGCACTACATGTACGTGAGCGTGAACTCATAGACCCTCTCAACCAGCACATACGCCACTGGTGCCATCTGGTCACCTCAGGGATGCCCCCTGCTTTGCAAGGTCCGCACCCCTGGTGGAATCTGGAACCCATGCGCGCGCTGTGGTGGCATCGTGTCATGGTCGACCCACCGCGGCGGGGACGGCCGGTGACGATACGACCCTTCGGCGAGTCGTGCACGCTGGCCAGTGGCACCTGCGTCGTCGGCAACGGCTACACGGCCGTGCTGACAACCGACGAGGAGTCCCTGGCTGATGTGGTGGAGGGCCTGCTCTACGCCCAACAACGCTGGATTCTCACCGATGAAGCGAGCAAGTTCACCGGCAAGCGCCTCGCTACGATAGGCTTCAAGGAAGGAGCAGGCGTTACTTCGGTCGATACACAGTTCACCGAGACACTCGACCTGACTCGCACGGTGATCCTGCGCGATGTCGTCCTCAAGAATCAGAGCCGCCACCTGGCCAATGCCCGTCTTACGGTGAGTCAGGCTGCTGACATCGTATGGAGAACAGCCGAAGAGGCCGCACAGCTCGACGACCGTCTGAGATCGTTGCGCATTCTCACCACCCTCAACTGGCAACAGCGTCAGAACAACCGGGACGACCGGCGCAACCGATTGATCTTTGTGTTCACAGCAGTGACGCTCTTTCAGTCGATTTTGTTGTGGTACGACTTTTTGACCAACCAGGCGCTCGCCGCCGCAGGAGAGCCACGCTCAGGTATCGCCTATGTCGTGCTGCTTTTGTCCGTAGCAGTGGTCTTCGCAGCCATCTTCGGCCGGTGGCTGCCCAGGATTCGATCACTGTGGTGGGCGGTCCGTACACGTGTGCCCGAGCGTGAGCATCTTGCGAACTCACGACCGCAGGGAGACGAGTACGAATTGGTCGACCTCGCGATCAGCGAAGAGCTACCCGTGCGTGTCCCGTCGTCCGCGGATCATACAGTACAGATCCATCCGCAACGCTCGGCCGAGGAATAGGGCGAGCGAGGGCACCGGCTGTTGGGCAGTTTCCGCGCATCGGCCCGGCTTCGCTCAACTGTCGGGCTGCGCTTAACTGCCAGACTTCGCTTAACTGTCGGGCTGCTCCTAACTGTCGGGCTGTGCCAAGGAGAGTGCGAACCGTCCTTCCGAGTCTGTCCACCAGTGCGTCAACTTCAATCCTGCGTCTGCAAGTTCGCTCCGCAGACCCGGTTCGCGAAACTTCGCGGACACTTCGGTGCGCAGTTCCTCGCCCTCGGCGAAGCGCACCGCGAGACCGACCGCCGGGATCGTACCGGTGAGCGCAGTACGGGCGCGCAGCCGCATCTCGATCCACTCTTGCTCGCGGTTCCACACAGCCACGTGGTCGAAGTCGTCCGGGTCGAAGTCGGCGCCGAGTTCGCGGTGGACAACAGCGAGGACGTTCTTGTTGAAGTCAGCGGTGACCCCGCTCGCATCGTTGTAGGCGGCGACCAGGAGCTGTTCGTCCTTGACCAGATCGGTGCCGAGCAGCAGCGCGTCTCCGGGACGCAAGGTGGCCCGGAGACTGGAGAGGAAGGCGGCACGTTCGGTGGGGAGCAGATTGCCGATCGTGCTGCCCAGGAACGCGACCAGGCGCGGCCCCGCAGTCGGAGGCAGGTCGAGGCGGACTGTGAAGTCGGCGACGAGCGCGTGCACGGTGAGCCCCGGGTAGTCGGCGTGCAGCACCCGCCCGGCCCGTTGGAGTGCGCTGCCGCTGACATCCACAGGGACGTAGTCGGTCAGGGTTCCAGCGGCCCGTAGTGCGTCGATGAGCAGCCGAGTCTTCTCCGAAGAGCCCGAGCCGAGCTCTACCAGGGTGCGGGCGCCGGTTTCTGCAGCGATGGCACTGGATTCCCGGCAAAGGACGGCTCGTTCCGCCCGGGCCGGGTAGTACTCGGGCAGCCGGGTGATCTCCTCGAACAGCTCGCTGCCTCGCGCGTCGTAGAACCACTTCGGCGGCAGCCACTTGGGGTGTGCGGTCAGCCCGGTCCATACGTCGGCGCGCAGGGCGGCATATGTGGCGTCCTCGGGCAACTGTCTGGTCAAAGTGAACGTACTCATCCGGACTCCTTGAGGGAAGTGATGTCGATGCCCTCCCGGGTAGCGAGGAACACGGCCTGATCCGGAATCTCGGTCCAGCCCGGTCCGTCGTCGTACGGTTCGGATGCGACGGCCACGGACCGGCCCGCCTGCGTCCGATGCCACAACGTGTCGCCCCAGGCGATGGCGGCGATGGTGTGTCCGTCGGTGAGGAGGAGGTTGAGGCAGGCGGGGACAAGTGACGCGATCGCGGTGACTGTGCCGGCCAGCGCCTCACCGGGCGGCTGACCACCGCGCAGTCGGTGCAGCACCAGCGCCCAGATCAGCGCGGCGTCGCACCGGGCCTCAATACGCAGCAGGTCCTGGGGCGGCAGGTCGGCGGCGAGTTGCACGACGCTGTCGGGCCAGCCAGGCAGGGAGCCGTTGTGGCTGAACAGCCACGGCCCGGAGCTGTAGGGCGCCACAGCGGACTCGTCGGAGGCCGAGCCCTCGGTGGTGTCCCGTACGGCGGCGAGCAGCGCGCCGGTACGCACCACCCGGGCCAGGTCGAGAAAGGAGGGGTCGGCCCAGACGGGGCCGGTCCTGCGGTAACGGGCCGGGACGGGATCGCCGGGCGCATACCAGCCGACGCCGAATCCATCGGCGTTAACGGTGCCATGGCGCTGCCTGCGGGGGGCCCACGACTGCCGGTACAGCGAGTAGGGCGGCTCGGTGAGGACTTGGCGGAGAGTGGTCTCCGGCCCCAGGTAAGAGATGTGACGACACATCAGGCAAGCTCCGGTTGTGCGTCCCGGGCCGTGCGGAAGCCGGCGAAGATCTGGCGGCGGATCGGAAAATCCCAGTTGCGGAAGGTGCCCCGGCAGGCGACGGGGTCGACGGCGAAGGAACCGCCGCGCAATACCTTGTAGCCGGAGCCGAAGAAGACCTCGGAGTACTCGCGGTAGGGGAAGGCCCGGAACCCTGGATAAGGCAGGAAGTCGCTCGCAGTCCACTCCCACACGTCGCCGATGAGCTGCCGCACACCGTACGGGGAGGCGCCGGCAGGATGGCTGCCCGCGGGCGAGGGCTGCAGATGGCGCTGGCCGAGGTTGGCCCGGCTGGGATCGGGGTCCGCGTCGCCCCAGGGGTAGCGGCAAGACCGGCCGGTTGCAGAGTCGTGGCGGGCGGCCTTCTCCCATTCGGCCTCGGTGGGCAGCCGGCGGCCGGCCCAGCGCGCATAGGCGTCCGCCTCGTACCAGCACACGTGC
>JAFAUH010000293.1 GCA_019243445.1 Streptomycetaceae bacterium
GTGGCGCGGGACGTCGAGCGTGGCAACATAGGTGACCAACGTGAAGCCTCTGGTTGCATGGACAGTCTTATGGTGAGAACCGTCCTACCAGGGGCTTTACGTCTGCCAGCAGCCGGGTGCCCCCGCAGGGCATTGCCGCAATCACCCAACTTGAGGCGACTTTGTCCGATTCTTCATAGAAGATTTCACTGAGAAAACCTCAGTTGAGCGTCTCGGAACATACACGTGGGACCTCAAGAGAGTGAAGAATTGACACGATGAGCTTCAACATCACGTTCACTGGTGAAACCGCAGAAGACGACGACCTCGTAGCGGTGGGGGAGATCACGCTGGGCGAGGATTGGGAACGCTTCCACGCTCCCGTTCACTACTGGAGCGCCCGTGACTACGAAAAGAACTGGAGGACAGCCCTCAAGCGGCTGGTAGACGGCGAAGAAGTCTCCTGTCTCATCACCAGCATGTTCGAGGCCAAGTACTCAAATTTCATCACCACTTGGCCCCTCTACCGCATCGGAGACCAGGTTTACGTGCATAATCAGATCGTTTTCCGCGATGAGCTCGATCAGCCTTACGATGAGGCGAAGCCGTGGCTGTCGGTCGGCCCCCGTGAAACCGTCAGTGATGATGGCAGGCCCATCTCAGAATGGATTGTCTCCCTTGATGACGTGCGCAAATTCCTAGAAGGGCACGGCGAGACACCCTGAGCTGAAGGGGCTCGCGTTGCCGATTCAGTTGTGGGTGGCCTGGGCAATGCTGACAACGCCATCGTGGTCACAACGATCTGCCTTGCACCAGTCACGTCGGATTCCGCGTCCGCTGCGGATGGTGGGGGTGGCCACACTCATCGTTGGGACCGTATGGCTCGGGGGTTCGAGTGGGTGACGGGCATAGGGGTCCTTCCTCCAGGCAGGGAGTGACCCAAACGCTCTCCCAGGCGGGGTGCCGGTTGGTGATCGCTTCCCCGCAGCCCTCGCACACGATGAGCAGTACGCCGTGTGACTGCAACCGGGCTGCCACCTCGTCACGCTCCATGGGATCGACGGGGTCGAGCATGCTGAAGGACGCGGACATGTTCCAGGCTGCTATATCCCAGCAATCGTCCCAGTCCGTCAGCCCTGCGGTCGAGTAGGTCGCCCGCCAGCCGAAGCAAGGGATGCGGTCGGCGCTCCTCTCCGCGAATGGCGTGAGAATTCTGGCCCAGTACTCCGGTCGAACCTCCCGGACCCGCTCCTCAAGTCGCGGGCGGAGTAGTTCGTGGATGTCGCCCAGCGCCGCGAGGATGGCTGTCTCTGTACTGCTGCGGTCCTCTGACTGAAGCCAAGCGGACTCGACCATGCATTCCAGGTCGTTGCCGACGTAGATCGCCTGTTCCACGACGGGCCCGTCCGAAGTCAGCTTGACGGTATGCCGCATGAGGCTCCCGTCGATGTCCCCCGTCCACTCCACGACCTCGCCTCGCTCGGCAGCGCGGACTGCGTCGGGCACCGTTGGATAGGTGTCGAAGAACTCTTGCCGTCCGTCCACGTAGTCGGCGTCAGTTGGCCCATCCGCCCAGGCGCCGTCTGGGGAACTCGGGGCTGCGGAGGGCGTCGGCACCTTCCGGATGCAGGAGCGGCTCGCAGGCTTGCGTGGTTTCTTGCGCTTCTTCGGCAAGGGGGACTCCGTTGTGCGTACGCGGGAAGGCGGCGACTATCCCCCACGACTGTAGCGGCCAGTCTTCCCTACGCGCCCTCCAGATGACCGCGCAAAGCGGGCAGGCATCAGCGGAGTTGCCGCCTCTCCCCGCCACCGACACCGCCGTCTCAGTTCCTCACCGAGCAGCGCGAGGACGCACCCGACACCAGGCTGGCGATGTGCCTTCGCTCGCCGGCACGAGCACGGCCCAAAGCGGACCTTGAGGATGAGGTACGGAGGCATGGTGTAGCCTGATGGGCTCTCCGCAGTATGTGATGCAGATGGCAAGATGCGTCCAGAGAGGATTCGTATACCCGGTGCGGTAGGAGTGCGACAAAATAGGCTGCGTCGCCTTCAACCTGCAAGGGAACGCTGCATGACCTCGAACTCGACGTCTCGACACCAGGGGCGCCTCGAACTCACCTGGACAGACAAAGACAAGACGCTCCTGTCGACTGGGGACGGCAGGTACGACTACACCTTTGTCGATCCGTCGGACTACCGGGTCTCCGAGGTCCGGCTCCTCCACGAGATCGACCGAGTCGGGGCACCGACACCGGCGGACCGTCCGGCAGACCTGCCGGAGCCGACTGACGACAACCTTCTCATCACCGGCGACGCGATGCACGTACTGGACGCGCTCGCCAAGATTCCGGCGTACGCCGAGAAGTACCTAGGTCGGGTCAAGTTGGTCTATATTGACCCGCCCTTCAATACGGGTCAAGCATTCACCAACTACGAAGACAACATTGCGCACTCGATCTGGCTCACCCTCCTGCGGGACCGGATCCGCCAGATCAGGCCGCTGCTGGCGGACGACGGATCTGTGTGGGTGCATCTCGACCACATGGAGTCGCATAGGTGCCGTATTGTCCTCGACGAAGAGCTGGGGGAGAGCAACTTCGTTGCCGAGGTCGCCTGGCAGAAGGCAGACTCGCCCCGGAACGACACCAGGCTGCTTTCGACGTCTCAGGACACGATCCTGGTCTACCGGAAGTCCGAGTCCTGGGCCCCGAACAGAATGTCCAGGCTCGCAGCCTCGAACACGAGCCGCTACCAGTCACGTGACGGGGATCCTGTGCCGTGGCGTGACGGGGATGCGACCGCAGGTAAGGCGGCAACGAACCATCCGATGGTCTACGCGATCCAGCACCCTGTTACCGGGGGCCTGATGTATCCGACTGCGGGTCGCTGCTGGGGAAAGGCGCAGTCGTGGATGCTGGAGCAGATGTCGGAATATGCGCCCTACGAGTTGCGCGACATCGGTGACGAGGTGGAGCGTGCCCGCATCTGCGGGACAACGCCGGAGGAGGTCAAGGCCGACGTACCGGCGATCATGCTGTCGGTGCCTATCGAAGAGGCAGCTAAGCTCGCTCGCGCCCGCTATGACGCCGGCCACTGGCCTGACATCGTCATGCTGGGACTCCGGGAACGCATCCAGCGCAAGAAGCACCTGGAGGACAACGGCCGTGTTCCCGAGACGCTCTGGCTGGGAAGTGAGGTCGGAGGGAACCTTCGCGGGAAGATCGAGATCAAGGCCCTCTTCCCCGACGAGCATCCGTTCGCGACGCCGAAGCCGGAGGCGTTGTTGGCCCGCATCATCCACATCGCGTCGAATCCCGGCGATATCGTCCTGGATTGTTTCGCCGGGTCAGGTACCACTGCGGCCGTCGCCCACAAGATGGGCCGCCGATGGGTGACCAGCGAACTGCTGCCCGACACCGTGGCCCGATACACGCTCCCTCGGCTGACCAAGGTGGTCAACGGTCAGGATCTCGGTGGCATCACCACCGTCACCGAGCGAGTTTCGGCGATGGGTGATGACGAGGACGGCGAGCGCGGCCTTCCCGAGGGAATGACCCCGAATGAGGCGCAGGAGTTCAACCGGTTGCTCACCAAGGTCACCAAGGCCGTCGGGCCAGAACTCGATGCCACCACCCTCAAGGCCCTCAAGGCAGCCACCAAAACCAAGAACGCCACAACCGTCAACTGGCACGGCGGAGGCAGTTTCGCTCACCTTCGGGTCGGCGAGTCTATGTTCGTCGAGATGAGTGGGATGGTCCTCCTGGCCGACTGGGCTGTCCAAGGCGCACTGGCTGAGGTGATGTGCGCCCAATTGTCCGTTCCCTACGAGCCTCACGGCATCTTCGCAGCCAAGCGGGGCCGTGCCCGTTATGTCGTCATTGACGGCATGGTCGGCACGAGCACAGTCGCATCCATCCTCGACAGGCTCGCTGAGGATGAGGTAGTCGAAGTATGGGCCACCCAGATCCAGGACGGTGCTGCCGAGGCACTGAAGAAGGCCAGCCGCGGGTCCCGGCTCGAACTTATTCCCGACAAGGTTCTCGACAACTACCGGCGTAAGTCAGCCCGTAAGTCGCCGTTCGGCGCGGGGCGCTCAATGCCATCATCCCGAACCACAAACGAATCGGCTGAGATCGCCGCCGTTGTTGCCGCGACCGAAAGGGAGAGCGCCTGATGGGTGAGTTGCAGTTTCAACCCGACCTCCTGGCCGAGGTCGCCCACCGTCTCGACCTGCGTGAGCCGAACCGCAAGGCCATCGAGTCGGTGATACTGCGCACCTCCGACCACTACGACGTGCAGGAGAAGACCGAGCCGTACGAGTGCATCGTGGACTCGGCCACCGGTGTGGGAAAGACCTACGTCATGGCCGGCCTCATGGAGTACCTGGCGGGAGCCGTGAATCCGGTGCGAAACTTCCTGCTGCTGGCGCCCGGGCGGACAATCCGCGACAAGTCGATTCTCAACTTCACTCCCGGCAATCCGAAGTCGCTGCGGCACATGCTGCGGTCCGACCCGTACGTCATCACGGCCGACAACTTCGACGCGCAGTCCACGCGAATCGCGATCGATGATCCGACAGTCACAAAGCTCTACATCTTCACCGTCCAGGCCCTGACCTCAGCTACAGGCGAGGGCCGTGCTACGCACGTGCCCCTGGAAAACTTGGGCATGTCCTTCTTCGACCATCTCACGCGGCTCGATGACCTTGTGATTTTGGCGGACGAGCACCACTGCTACCGGGGGCTGGCGTTCTCCCGGACTATCCGGGACTTGAAGCCCGAGCTCGTAGTCGGTATGACCGCCACCCCCGTGAGAGCGGACGAGTCCCTCGTCGCATTCCGCTACCCGTTGGCCGCCGCCATCGCCGATGAGCTCGTGAAGACCCCCGTGATGGTGGCCCGCCGCGACGACCGCTCTGATGTCGAGACGAAGCTGCTCGACGGCGTCAATTTGTTGCGCTACAAGGGCCAAGCCGCCAATGCCTACTGCGACGAAAATGACCTCCCCCGGGTGAATCCGGTGATGCTGGTCATCGCCCGAAACATTGAGGAATCCGAAGAGTTTCAGGCTGTCCTCGATACGAACACCTTTGACGGAGGCGCGTGGGTCGGGAAGACGCTGCTGATTCACTCGAAGTTGACCGGCGAGGCCAAGGAGAAGGCTCTGGCCGATCTCCAAGCCGTCGAGGATCCTGACTCGTCGGTCCGCATCATCATCAGCGTCGGAATGCTGAAGGAAGGCTGGGACGTCAAGAACGTCTACGTGATCGCTTCCATGCGAGCATCGGTCTCGGAAGTCATGACCGAACAGACCCTCGGCCGTGGTATGCGGCTCCCGTTCGGTAAGTACACGGATGTCGAGATCCTCGACACGCTCGAAATCCTGGCCCACGAGAAGTACGGCGAACTGCTGGAGAAGCGGAAGGTCCTCAACGAGGCGTTTATCGACTACGGCACCTACACCGAAGTTCGGCGACTGGCCGACGGCAGCTCCGTGGTCCGCCAGAAGACAGTCGAAAGTGACGCGGAGGTCATCGGCCTTCCCGGAGGTGGTCGGCTCGAAGGAGGCGACAGCAGTCAAGGCGGCGAACAGGCTACCGGGGAAGATTTGACCGCGGGAGTCAGTACAGGGGACCCTTCGCCGGTTGCCTCCGATGTGCCCGGGGTCGTGGACGTGGAAACCCGCACGCGTGAAGCGGCGGAAGCTGCCAAGAAGACTTCTACGGTGATCCGCTACGACCCGCTGCCTGAGCGGGAACCCATCCTGATCCCTAAGCTGATCTCAGTGCCGCAGTTCGTCACGGTCAGCCTGAACGAGATCGTCGACTATAGCCCATTTGAGCGGCTCGGCCGCACCCTTACCGCAGACTATTCCGACGAGTTGAAGCGAACCAAGATCGTTGCTGCCCATGACGGTCGTAAAGTTATGGTGGCCACCGAGACGGCCACCGACAAAATAGTCTCCGCGTTGCCGCTCGACATCTCCCTCTCGGATACACGGGAGGCGCTTATCCGTCGAGTCATGTCCGTCAAGGGCGTGCCGAACCGTGCATTGGAGGTTGGAGCCGCCCAGCGGATCGTCGACCACCTCATTGAGGCGATGGGCGAAAAGGCAGCTGATCATCTCTCCGCCTTTGGTGACCGCTGCGGACAGCGTCTTGCTAACGAGGTTGCCAAAACTCTCCGTGACGTTAGCCAGGCCCAGGTCACCTACGCTGATGATGTGCAGCTCGTCGCGCTCAGCAAGACTCGCGAGGCGCGCAAGCGTCAGGTGGCCGGGCACGCCGACGGTTCGTTCGACAAGGCGATCGCATTCAGCGGCTGGGGCAAGAACCTCTACAGCCACGCCTGGTTTGACACCGCGCCGGAGTTCAAGGCAGCCAACGCCATCGACAGCGGTAAGAGCGTGATCGTGTGGGCGCGTCTGCACATTAACGATGTGCCGATCACATGGACATCGGAGGGGCGACAGTACAACCCCGACTTCGTCGTCATCGAGGAGGTAGACGGACAGCGCGTCGGCTGGCTGGTGGAGACGAAGGCAGACAAGGACATGACCTCCGAGGAAGTGGTCGCCAAACGTCGGGCAGCCCGAAGGTGGGCCAACACCGCGAATTCCTCACCGGATGTCGATATCATCTGGAACTATCTCCTCGTGGGCGAGCAGGACGTCGAGGATGCGCAAGGATCCTGGGAGTTTCTGAAGGGCTTTGGCCAGTAGGGCTGGGCCAGCCCGCTCTTGAGGCAGCTGCAGCGGAGTCGAGCAGCATCTGGAGCGGTGAGAAGCTGCGGCCAACTGCAGCTTTGACACGGACGATCTGGAGCGCGCCCGGTCGGTGAGCTTCAGGTTCCGGGCGTGACCCAGACCTTCCTGCTCAGGCTGAACGCTTGCCAGTTGCCACGCTGATTATCGGGCAGGCTTCTGCCGCTGCTCAGCCTTCCACTGGTTGTAGTTTCCCCCGTTCCGTGGCCAATTGGCCTCGTACGACCTGCGGGTTTCCCCGCAGCTCTCGTGCGGAGGTGTGGGTTCTTCCCGGCGTTCGTGGCCAATCTCTACAAGTCGGAGACTGAAGCGAGCCTGTGACCTGCGCAGATTCGCCGTTGGTCTCCGAGCGGTCAAGATCATTGGAAGTTGGCCACGCTCCCAGGGAAGCTACAATCAGCTTGTAGACCTCCGCAGTTCGCCCCGCATGATCCCGGCGATGAAGGCATCGTACTCGGCGTCATCGAACAGGTGGGCGGGCTTATGCGGGTTCTTCGAATCGCGTAGGGCGACGATGCCCCGGTCGAGGAAGGCCACTTCAACACAGGTCCGAGCACCGCTGCTGGCGGTTTGCCACTGGGCGTCGGCGAGTTGGTCGGCTATCCAGGCCGGGTCGAGGTTGTTCTTATTCATCAGGCGAGTTCCTTGGCGATGGTGGTCAGGAGGGACAACGAAGCCTTCTGCCCCAGGGCGTCCGACTTCAGGTGGTCGGCGGTGGTGCGGTACACGTCTACTGTGTCCGGTTCGTTGAGGTGCAGCAAGGCGCGGATAGCCTCGATGACGACCGTATCGCGGCCGGTGGCGAAGGACATCAGCATGAACGCCCCATCTACGCCCGCGTGCGCTCCGGCCTTGAATGGCAGGACTTGGAGGGTGGTGTTCGAGTCGGTGCGCGCGAGATGGATCAGGTGCTCGACTTGGCCACGGGCGACCTCCCGGCTGCCGACCTGCTGCCGTAGCAGGCCCTCGGGCAGGACGGCCCAGATCTTCAGCGGGGGCTTGCGGGCCAGCATGTTGTGCCGGTGTTCGCGGCGCATCGCGACGAAGCGATTGATGTCCTCGGCCGTCTTCCACGCGCGGCCTCCCTCGATGACCGCACGCTCGTACTCCTCGGTCTGGAGCAGGGCGTGCAGGACCGCAGGGTTCCATACGAACAGGCTGGTGGCCTGTTCGATCTCGGAGAGGTAGTCGCCAAGCGGGTCGTCCACCACACCCTCGAAGCGCTGCCACCAGTCGGGCTCGCCGGCCTTGCGAACCAGCTCGCGCCAGTGCTCGCGCACCTCGGGGTCGTCGATACGTAGCACCTCGAAGAAGTGCGGGAGCTGCTGGAACTTGACCCCTTGCACCCCCTTCTCGATCTTGCTGACCGTAGAGAGCGCCTTGTAACCGAGGTTCTCGGCCGCTTCCTCCTGGGTCCAGCCGAGAGCCTCGCGGGCACGCCGGATCTCGGCGCCCAAGCGCCTGCGGCGCGGGGTCGGTTCGACGGGCATCCGTACCTCCTTCTCTGTGCGGAAAGCGTAGTGCGCGGGACGGTCCATGCGTACATCAAATCCCTGAAGGGAAAGACTTTCCTCTCTGGAACTCTTGCCTTTCCGCGAGTGCGGGGTCCATTATCGAGGCTCGACATGCGGAGTGTGCTCCGGCAAGTACGGAGCGCTACCTCCGCTCTGCTTGCCATGCGGCTTGGAGGGGACGATATCTGTGCCTGTCACCAGTGGGGCGAGGCGCTACCACGCGGTCTTGACGGATCTGGGCCCCGAGGCGTTGGCGGCGATGCGCGAGGTCACCCGCATTCACCTGCGGTTGTGGCGCAAGGAAGAACTCAGCTCCACCGCCGAACTCGGGGTGAGTGAACTGCTCACCAACGTCCTGGTCCATGCGCCGGGCGATTGCGAACTGCTGGTCCGTGAAACGGCGGACGGGGTCGTGGTGGGGGTGACCGACTTCGAGGATGTTCTGCCGGTCGTCAAGGAACCCACCGAAGACGCCACGGGCGGACGGGGCCTGTTCTTGCTCTCGCAGCTCGCCGACGAGTTCGACATCCACCAACTAGACCGAGGCAAACAGGTCTGGTTCCGCTTGAGCTTTGCTCCCCGCGATGACGAGAAGGAACAGCCGTGCCGCTGACCACTGTTGCACCTACCCCGTTGACGTCCCTGTCCGCCGTAGCGGTCCGCCCGGTGGTGCTCTACCGCTGCACCTCGTTCTTCGACATCGACGGCACCGAGTACGAGCAGGTCTTCGGCTGGGACATCCTGATGAGCGCTCAGGACGCTTACCGGCAGATGCGCAAGGCCGCTGTCGGTGTCGCCCAGGCCCTGTCCGCCAGCGCGGATCAGGTGTTGCGGAGCTGGCTCAGTAGTCCGGGTACCTGGCCGGCGCTGGAGCGCACCCTGCAAGGCGGCGGTGTCTACGAGCTTGAACTGGCTGGCTCGGGCAGCCGGATCGTGCTTTCGCTTCGCCCCGTCCTACTGCTGCCGCTGGCCAGCCGCAGGAGCGGGGCGTGCCCGGCGCTGATGCTGAGAGGGCGGCGCCTGTGGTCCCAGGCCCGCCAGTCCGCGCAGCCGAATGTATTGGCCAATCCGAGGGGAGAGATCACCCGATGACTGAAGAACTCGAACCGGGACCCCAGACGGCCGCCAATCCGGTCACGGCCCAGCCCGCCCCCGACCACTCCGATATATCTCCGGGCGAACCAGCGATTGGGGTGGTCATCCCGGTATGCAATCGGCGGGAGAACCTCTCCTTGCTGCTGGCCTCTCTCGCCCGCCAGACCACTATCGCCTTCCATGTCGTGGTCGCCGACGACGGCTCCAGTGACGGCACCCGTGCCATGGTCGAGTCCCTGGCCGCCACCCCGGTGTGGGCCGGTCGCCTGAGGTGGATCGGCTGCGGCCCGGACTTTGGGGTGCGTACCGCCCGTGCCCGCAACATCGGAGTCGCCAACCTCCCCGAGGACACCACCCTGGTCGTCTTCCTCGACAGCGACCTGGTTGTCCAGACCACGGCGATCGCCGCCTTCGTCGATCTGCACCGCCGCCACCCGGACACCGTGCTTACCGGTCTCGTGGACTGGCTCCCGCCCGGCCCGCATACCGAGGTCGAGCAGGCGATTGCCACCCAGACCCTCGGGTGGCTACGACAGAAAGTCCCACCGGGCATCCCCCGCCGCGTCGGCGGCACTTTCGTCGGCCCCGAACTGCGCAGCGGCCTGTTCGACCACGACACTCAGGTGCCGCTGCGACCGGAGTGGGCCCTGCCGCTGAACTCCGCCTGGCCGATCAGCGTCTACTGGCGGCTCGGCGGCTTCGACGAGGCAATGACCGGCTACGGCTATGAGGACAACGAACTCGGCGCCCGCGCGTTCGCTGCCGGCGTGCATTGCCTGCCCCGCCCCGAGTTGTGGGCGCTGCACGTTTGGCACCCCAAGCCGGACGTCGCCATGGCCGAGAATCAGCGCAACCTCGACTACTACTTGCGCCGCCACGGCCCGAACCCGCTCATGGAGACCGACGTCGATTGGCGCCTGTGGTTCCACTACCACGTCGAACGCGGCGGCATCGCGGTGCGTGGCAGCCACACCCTGTGGGCCCTGGACGCCAACCGCCACCACCGTCTCGCCCTGCCGGACGCCTCCTGGCTGGGCCTGCTCGGCCATTACACCGGCAGTGTCCACCAACTTCCCTGGGCTGACCCCGACGAACTCGCCAAGGCCCTCGATCACGGCACCGCCCACCGCACCGACGACTGACGCCCGCACCTCGGCCGTGTTCCACCGGCAACCGGACCGCATCGACGAACAGGGGAATCATTCATGCTCATTGTGGCCTTCAAACCCGGACACGACGGTGGCATGGCCGCCATCCGCGACGGCCGCCTGTTGTATTCGCTGGAGTCGGAGAAGGACTCCTATGCCCGGTACTCCTTCCTCACCCCCACCACCATGCTGGAGATCGCCGAACGCCTCAACGAGATGCCCGATGTCGTCGCCGTCGGCGGCTGGCAGGAGAAAGGCATCAGCATCAAGGGCCAGGTCGGCGCCGGCTACCACGGCACCAATGAAGTGATCACCCGCACCAGCCGCTTCTTCGGCAAGCAGGTCACCTTCTTCACCTCCTCCCACGAGCGCTCTCACATCCTCGGCGTGATCGGCATGGCCCCGCCCCGTCGCCGCCACTGCCACCAGGCTGTCCTGGTGTGGGAGGGCATCACCGGCGCGTTCTTCCTCGTCGACGACCAGCACCGCGTGGTGAAGTCGGTTGAGGTGATGGACCAACCCGGCGCCAAGTACGCAGCCTTATTCGCCATCCTCGACCCCGTCTTCCCCGCCCGTGACGGCTACCCGCGGCTGAGCGATGCGGGCAAGCTCATGGCGCTCGCCGCGTACGCGAAGGCGGCCGACGCCGACGCGGAGATCCACGCCGCCGTCGATCGCGTCCTGAAGATCGCCAACGCGTATCCGGTGCCGAAGGAGGACTTCCGCGACACCGTGCTGTTCGACGCCGGCGTCACCTCCGCCATCGGCACGGCGGCTGCCGCGCTGATCACCGAGAAGATCTTCACCACCTTTGCCGAGGCGGCGGTGCGCGAGCTGCCGTCCGGGCTACCGCTGCGGATCTCCGGCGGCTGTGGCCTGAACTGCGACTGGAACCACCAGTGGCGCCAGCTCGGTCACTTCTCAGAGGTGTTCGTGCCACCGTGCCCCAACGACTCCGGCTCGGCGATCGGCACCGCCATCGACGCCCAGGCCACCTTGACTGGCAGCCCCTCCATCGACTGGAGTGTCTACTCCGGCCTGGACTTCGTCCACGACACCGCCCCCGAATCCACCCACTGGCGCCACCGCCTCCTCGACCATCACGCCCTCGCCCAGGCCCTGGCGACGGGGCGAGTGGTCGCGTGGGTCCAGGGTCGGTGGGAGATCGGCCCGAGGGCGCTGGGCAACCGCTCTCTGCTCGCCGACGCCCAGGCCGCAGCCAGCAAGGACCGACTCAACGCGATCAAGCAGCGCGAGGACTACCGGCCCATCGCCCCCGCCGCTCGCATCGAAGACCTCGCCGTTGCGTTCGACACCGACTTCGAGGACCCCTACATGCTCTACTTCCGCAGGGTGCGCGACCGCCGCCTCGCCGCGGTGACGCATGTGGACGGCTCCGCCCGCGTCCAGACCGTCTCTCACCGCACCAACCAGCCCCTCCACCAACTCCTCGGCGCCGTCGCCGCCCGCCAGGGCCTCGGGGTGCTGTGCAACACCAGCCTCAACTTCAACGGCCACGGCTTCATCAACCGCATGTCCGACCTGGTGGCCTACTGCGAGGCCCGGGGCGTGACGGACATGGTTGTCGGTGAGGACTGGTACGAGGACACCCGCCACCTCGCCGCCGGGGCCACGTCGTGAGGGGCCCGGGCGACCGAGAGCCGGGCGTGCGGCCCTCCTGCGGCAGCGGTACCCGCGTCGCCTTCGGCGGCAGAGCGGGGGCTGGGGCTGTGCTCGTTACCGTAAAGGGACACGGTCGGCACCATGCCGACATGCCCGCCGCATCCCGCCGGACGTCCGCGGGAGCCCACGGTAAGGACGCCATGCACTCGATCACCCCTGCTGTGCCCCCGGTCTTCCGCTGCCCGGTGTGCGCTGAGCCCCTCGAACGTGACGACCGCACTTTCGGGTGTGTCAACGCGCACCGGTTCGACATTGCGCGTGAGGGCTATGTCAACCTGCTGCTTGCCCAGCACCGGCACTCAAAGGACCCCGGCTACAGCAAGGAGATGATCGCCGGACGGCGCGACTTCTTCGATGCAGGCCACTACCAGAAGCTCGCCGACGGCGTTGCCGAGACCATCGCCTCCTACCTCCCCGCTGATGGGCCGGGCGTGGTCGTCGACGCGGGCTGCGGCGAGGGCTACTACTTGCGGCGCCTGCGCCACCTGCTCGCCGACCGAAGCCGGGAGGAGCAGACGCTGCTGTGCGGGATGGACATCTCCAAGCACGGCGTGCGCGTTGCGGCCAAGCGCGACCCGAAGGGCCTGTACGCGGTCGCCGGCACCTACCGCATGCCTGTGCTGACCGACCAGGTGGACATCCTGCTGACTCACTTCTCTCCGGTCTCGGCTGCTGACTTCCGCCGCGTTGTCAAACCCGGCGGCATCGTCCTGGTCGGCGGCCCCGCCGAGGGCCACTTGTATGCCTTCAAGGAACTGCTCTACGACACCCCGGCCAAGCACGAGGTATCCGATCTGCTCGGCACGGAGCCCGGATTCGAGCTGATCGGCACGCACAGCATCCGCTACCCGCTGAGCCTGCACGGTCCTGGCCAGGTCGCCAATCTGCTGCTGATGACCCCGTTCTACTGGTCCGTCGGCGACGAGACCCGTGCCAAGCTCGCCGCGATGGACCACCTCGACACCGAGGTCGACGTCATCGTCCACGCCTACCGCCGCACCACCACCGGACAGGAGCCGAACGAGGCCGGGCGGGAAGCCGCCGAGGAGCAAGGTGAGGGCATGGGAGGCGTCGAGGACTGGTGAGAGTTGTCCTGGACGGCCAGGTGACGGGCGCCGACGGCATCGCCCGAGCTACCCGCCACCTGGCAGCCGCCCTCATGCGCCTCGCCCCCGAGGCCGGCTTATCCCTGACTGTCATCCCGCCCAGCGGCACTCCGCGCTACAGCCAAGCGGAAGGCGACCACCTTCTGGCCGCGGCCCGCCGCCATCACGCCGATGTGCTGCACCTGCTCGACTACCGCATACCGCTCGCCCCGGCCCCGCTGCCGCTGGTCGCCACCGTCCACGACCTGCTGCGGCTGATACGTCCCCAGCACTGCTACACCGACCAGCAATTCGCCCGCCGCTTCGGCCCTGACCGCCTTGACCTGCTCGCCGAGGCCACCCGGGCATTACGGACTCTCACTCCGCCACCGCCCGGAGCGTTGCGGTTCCCGGCCTCCTGGCACGAGGAGTTCTACGGCCTGATGACCGCGTACACCGCGGCCACCGCGACCGCCGTCATCACCCCCACCCGCACGGTGGCCGATCACCTTGCCGAAGCGGTCGGCTACCGCGTGCCGACGGTCATCGCCCCCTGGGGCGTCGACCACCTCCCTGCCTCCGCACACGGTGCCGGGCCGCTGCCCAAGGAGCTGCGGCCTGGCGGCTACCTGCTCTACGTCGGCCAGGCTCGCTCCCACAAGGGTCTGCCCTGCCTCCTGGCCGCTTATGCGGCTACCCGCGCTGCCCAGCGCGGCATGCGACTCGCCTTGGCCGGACGCGACTTCACCACTGGTTTCGCGGACAGCGCCGATCTCCCGCCGGGCACTACCCTGCTCGGCGAGGTCGACGACACCCAGCTCGCCCACCTCTACATGCACGCCGCCGCGCTCGTACACCTCGCCGAGCACGAAGGGTTCGGCTTCCCGCCGCTGGAAGCGCTCAGCTTCGGAACCCGCGTACTCGTCGCGGACCTGCCCGTCCTGCGTGAAACTCTCGGCCGCCACGCCTATTTCACCGACCCGGCGGCCAGCCCAGCCGCTACCGCCCGCACTCTCGATCACCTCTTGGACGAGCCGGACAGCGACCAGCAGCGACGATCCCGCGCCGCCTGGGCAGCCCGCTACCGCTGGGACACCTGCGCTCGCCACGTCATCGACTGCTACCGAAAGGCCCTCACGTGACGCCGCACACCCTCGACCACCCCACCAGTACCTGCCGAATCCGGCTGGTGAGCGCCGAATGACTGGCCCCCTGGTCGTCTGCGACCTCGGTGACGTCCTGGTCCGCACCGCCCCCGGCGCCCAGTACGCCGCGCTGGCGGAGTTGACCGGCGTCCTGCCGCACCGCTGGGCTGCTGCCGCCGACGCCACCGGGCTGACCGATGCCCTTGAGCGCGGCCAAATCGGCTTCCCTGACTTCGCCCAAGAGTTGTGCCAGCGCGCCGGAGCCACGGTCGCGGTGCCGTTGGAGGAGATCCGCGAGGCGTTCTGCCGCGTCGTGGCCGGCTTGGACCAGGTGATGACGGCCGCGGTAGTCCCGCTCGCCGCCCAAGGCAGGCTGCTGCTGGCCAGCAACACCAGCGAGCCCCACTGGCATCGCATCCGCCAACTTCTCGCCGACACTCAGGTCACCGCCCCGGCCTGCTTGTCGTACGAGGTCGGACACTGCAAGCCCGACGATGCCTTCTTCCAAGCACTGGCTGCCATGGACGAGCGCGTGAGCACCGAAGCGGTTTTCCTCGACAACCGCGGCGAGCATGTAGCCGCCGCCCGCCGTCACGGCCTTATCGCCCGCCTTCACCACGATTCGCAGGCCAGCGCAGCCTGGCTGACCGCCCTCGCCCACCCGGGTGCCGAGCCCTTGGGGAGTTGAGTATGGCGACCGTCGCTGTCGACATCCGCGCCAACCACGACACCGGAGTGGCCCGCTACGGCCGCTCCGTCCTGGCAGCCGCCGCACCGCTCGCCACCGAAGCGGGCATCGACCTGATCGCCGTGGTCCGCCCTGGCCACGAGGAAACCGCCGCCCCCGCCCAGCGGCATGGCCACCAGGTGGTGGCCGTCGGCGGCGACGAGGGCTTCGTCCGTGACAATCCCCGCCTGTGCGAGCTGCTGACCGAGCACGGCGTTGATCTGTACTGGACCTCGCACTACACCGTCAACCGCCGATGCCCGGTGCCGTTCGCCTTCACCATCCACGACCTCACCCGCTGGCGGATGCCGCAGCTGAGCTACACCGACGCCTCCTTCACCCAGCGCTTCGG
>JAFAUH010000332.1 GCA_019243445.1 Streptomycetaceae bacterium
CGTCACCGATCACGGCCACCACATGGTCGTCCCGGCCCAGCACCTCATTGGCCTTCGCCAGACCGTCCGCCCAGCCCAGCACCGTCGAGGCGTGCGAGTTCTCAATCACATCGTGCTCGGACTCCGCACGCGCCGGATAACCGGACAGGCCTCCCTTGCTGCGCAGCTTGGAGAAGTCCTGACGTCCCGTCAGGAGCTTGTGGACATAGGACTGATGTCCGGTGTCCCACAAGATGCGGTCTGCGGGCGATTCAAAGACCCGGTGCAGGGCGATGGTGAGCTCGACGACACCGAGGTTCGGCCCCAGGTGGCCACCGGTTCTGGCCACCGCCTGGATGAGGAAATGCCGGATCTCGCTCGCGAGCTCATCGAGCCGTTCCAGGTCCAGCGCCTTGACGTCGCGCGGACCTCGGATGCTCTCCAACAACGACACGATGAGGCTTCCTTTCCCTGCTCCCTGTCGGCTGATGTCCGCTGGCTTCAGTCAGCTGATGTCCACTGACGGAGTCAGCTGATATCACTACTACTACTTACCGCGGTTGCCGACGACCGTCTCGCGGGCCGCGCGCAGCGACTCCTTGAGCGAGCCCATGGTGGCGAACACGGCGCTGGGCTCGTAGCCGCAGTGCGCCATGCAGTTGGCACAGCGCGGGTCCTTGCCGCGGCCGTACTTGTCCCAGTCGGTCTCCTCGATGAGCTCCTTGTAGGTGGGCACGTATCCGTCGCTCATCAGGTAGCAGGGCCGCTGCCAGCCGAAAATCGAGTAGTTGGGGATGGCCCACGCGGTGCACGGGAAGTCGACCTTGCCTTCCAGGAAATCGAGGAACAGTGCACTGTGGTTGAGCCGCCAGCGCACCCGATTGCCCCCTGCGAATGCCTTCTTGAACAGCTCGCGGGTCTGCTCGACGCCGAGGAAGTGTTCCTGGTCGGGGGCCTTCTCATAGGCATAGGCGGGCGAGATCATCATCTCGTCCACTTTGAGGTCGTCATTGAGGTAGTTGAGCACCTCGATGATGGTCTGCGGGGTGTCGGTGTTGAAGAACGTGGAATTGGTGGTCACTCGGAAACCGCGCGCCTTGGCCTCCTTGATCGCTTCCACCGCTTCGTCGAACACGCCTTCCTTCGCCACCGACTCGTCATGCCGCTCGCGCAGCCCGTCGATGTGTACGGTGACGGCGAAGTATGGCGAGGGGGTGAATTGGTCCAGTTTCTTGCGTAGCAGCATGGCATTGGTGCAGAGGAAGACGTATTTCCGTCTCGCCACCAACTGGCGTACGATCTCGCCGATCTGCGGGTGCATCAACGGTTCGCCGCCGGCGATCGACACCATCGGCGCACCCGATTCCAGGACGGCACCGACCGCCTGGGCCACGGGCATGCGCTGTTTCAGCACTCCGGCCGGGTGCTGGATCTTGCCGCAACCCTCGCACTTAAGATTGCAAGCGAACAATGGTTCGAGTTCCACGATCAGTGGGAACTTCTCGCGCCTACGAAGCGTTTTCTGTTCGAAGAGATAGGTCCCGATCCGGACAGTCTGACGGAGTGGCATGGCCATCCAGCTCACCTCCTGGGGAGCGCAATAGAGCGGTGCCATTCAAGAAAGGCAGGAAGAACTGACCTCAGCACGTGGAACGCGGTGATACCGGTGCGAAGTGTTGCGACACGCAGCAGTTCGTACTCAGGGGTGTCGACGACGACGCGGACGGCGGTCACCGGACGGGGGCCGCTGGCCAGCGCCGCACGCCGGACGGCAGCCGTCTCCATGTCGACCGCGGCGGCGCCCTCGGCGCGTAGCCGGAACCGCTCCGCCCCGCGCACGACATGGTCCGAATGGGCAATCGGCCCAGTGTGGACACGCTGACCCAACAGGGTGAACGCGTCGACGAGAGTCTCGCAGCCGGGCCCGCGCTCGTCGACCACAATGTCGCCAGGGCGCAGCCCAGGGGCGAGCCCCGCGCAGAAGCCGGTGGCGAGCACGGCCGCCTCTCGCAGGCGGGGATCGCCACGGAGCACTCGGCCGACGGCGCGCTCCGCGGCCCGGGCGCCCATGCCGGTGCGCAGCAGCGCGACGGGGCAAGACCCTTGATTCGCCCCGCCGCGCAGCGCAAGGTGCTCGATGCTCAGCGCGCACACGATGAGCAGCGGCCTGCCGTCCCGTTCCGGTCGGAGGGCGCCTGCTGCCGCGGCAGGGGTTGATATCACTGTCCGGGGCCGTCCGGCCGGCTCGGCGAGTGGCTTCGCCATGTCAGGTGGCCTCTCTGGGCCGGTAGCCGGCCTCCAAGGAGGGGTGTTCACCGTGCAGATAGCGGCCGAGCGCGGTGGCGGGGAAGACCATCCGGTACAGGTGGTAGTTGATGGAAAAGTCCCACGGAAAGCCCGTGCCTGTGAAGTAGGGCTCGTCCCAGGAGCCGTCCTCGGTTTGCGTCTCAGCGAGCCAGCACACGCCGCGCTCCACGGCCTGTCCTTTCCTCTCCCCCGCGGCGAGCAACGCCAGCAGCGCCCAAGCGGTCTGCGAGGCGGTCGAGGTGCCGCGGCCGATCCAGCTGGTGTCGGGGTAGGAACGCAAGTCTTCACCCCAGCCGCCATCGGCGTTTTGCATGCTTCCCAGCCAGGTGACGGCACGGCGGATCGCGGGGTGGGTGGCCGGGACGCCGGCGGCAATCAGGGCGGGGACGACAGAGCCGGTGCCGTAGATGTAGTTCACACCCCAGCGGCCGAACCATGAGCCGTTCGGCTCCTGTTCGGCAAGCAGCCACTCGACGCCACGTCGAGTGCGCGGGTCGTGTTCCTTGCCGACCGCGGCGAGCATCTCCACGACGTGCGCGGTGACGTCAGCTGACGGCGGGTCGATGACCTCGCCGAAATCGCAAAACGGCAGCCGGTTGGGGAATGAGCTGGTGTTGTCGACATCGAACGCAGCCCAGGCACCGTTCCTGGACTGCATGCCGAGGCTCCACTGCACACCGCGCTGGACGGCGGAGACGATGCGGTCGGGCTCGGGATGGGCGACGCGCTTGAGGGCGAGGATCACCTCAGCGGTGTCGTCGACGTCCGGGTAGTTGTCGTTGTGGAATTCGAACGCCCAGCCGCCGGAGGTAAGTCGGGGGCGGCGCACCGTCCAATCGCCCCGCCGGGAGACCTGTTCGGCGGTCATCCAGTCGGCGGCCTTCACCAGCGCGGGGTGGTCGGGGCGTAGGCCGGCATCGGCGAGCGCAATGGTGGCGAGACAAGTATCCCACACCGGGGATTGGCATGCCTCAATCATGCGGCTGCCGTCCTTGTGCCAGACAGCGAAGCGGTCCAGCGACTCGAGACCGGCCCGCATCACCGGGTGGTCGATGTCGTAGCCGAGCAGGTGCAGGGCGATAATCGAGTAGACGGCGGGGGGCTGGATTCCGCCCCAGCAGCCGTCGTTCTCCTGACGTTCGATGATCCAGCGCGCACACGCGTTCAATGCGTTGCGGCGCAGTCGGCGCGCGCTGACCTTGCGGTAGGTGTGCAGGACCGAGTCCAGGCGCTGGAAGACGCCGTCCCAGGTGGTCAGCGGGGCCTTCGGGCGCGGCGGGTTCGGCTGTGCGGGGTCGGTGTGCAGCTCGTCGAGGGCGAAGGGCGCGCGCCGCACCGGCCGGTAGGCGCTGACCACGGTCAACGGGACGATGGTCTGCCGCGCCCAGCATCCGAACGAGTAGATGTTGAGCGGGAACCATGTAGGGAAGTAGATGAGTTCCGGCGGCAGCTCGGGCAGATCCTCCCACTTCCACCAGCCGAAGAGGGCGAGCCAGATGCGGGTGAAGACGCGGGATGAGGCGATGCCGCCTTCTTTGCGCACCCAGGCCGCGGCAGCGGCCATCTGCGGCGCCTGAGGGTCCTCCCCGGCCAGACGCAGTGCGACATATGCCTCAATCGTAGTGGACAGCTCGCCAGGCCCGCCGTAGAAGGTGGCCCAGGTGCCGTCCTCGCGCTGCTGGGAGCGGATCCAGCGGGCTGCCGCCTGCTTCGTCTTGCCGTCCAGGATGCCGAGGAACTGGCGGAGCAGCAGATCCTCGGCATCCATGGTGACATTTGTCTCCAGGTCGCCCTTCCACCAACCATCGGAGTGCTGGGATGCGAGCAGATGGGTGACGGCGCGCTCGGTCGCCCGGGCCGCGACCTGCTCGACCGTCTCCGTCGGCACTTCCTTCGCAGCCGCCGGAATGGCTGAATCGGTGGTGGCCGAGGTGGCACGAGGCGGCAGAGCCTCCGCGCTTCCGTCGGTCGTCGCTGTCATGGCTTCCCCTTCTGCAGTGCGGCGCTGCGCTGGTGGGGCTTCCGTCGGCCGTCGGCTGAGCGTCGTCCGGTCGGCGACTTCGATGATGGTGCCGGGGGTGCTGGTGCCGTTACGTCAGTTGAACCGGCGAACCGGTGAACCGGACGTAGTGTTCATTTTTCCCGTACCACAACGAAGTCGGCGAGTGCGAGAAGATTTCGCTTCGTCTCCTCTCGCATAGTGACTCCGTTCAATGCTTCGATTGCAGTCGCGTACTGGCGGCGGGCCTCTTGCGAGGTCCACTCACGGCCACCCGCTTCCTCGATCAACGCGGCGCGTTTGGCGAATTCTTCCTCGCTGAACTCCTCGTTTTCGCTGTTCTTCGCGTCGGCGGCCAGAAGTTCACCCAGTTGCTCAGCCGCGGAGCCCTCCGCCGCGAGTGCGGCGACCACCGGGAGTGACTTCTTGCGCTGCCGCAGGTCGCTCCAGGTCTGTTTGCCAGTGACGGCCGGCTCTCCCCAGATGCCGAGCAGGTCGTCGATTGCCTGGAAGGCAAGACCCAGGTGGTAGCCGTATCGTTCGAGGGCATCGGCAGTGGCGTCATCAGCTCCGCCGAGCACCGCTCCGATGGAGCAGGCACACGCGATCAGCGCACCGGTCTTGTTGCCCTCCATCTCCAGGCACTCCTTGACGGTGACCCGCTCGCGGTGCTCGAAGGAGATGTCCTGAGCTTGACCATCGATCAGCTTGCGAGTGGCCGTGGTGAGCCGCTGGGTGGCCCGGCCGCCGTCGATGGTGCCCTGTTCGAACAACAGCTCGTTGGCGAGCGCGAAGAGGGCATCACCGACGAGAATTGCCTGGGCAGGACCATGCACCTTCCAGACGGTGTCACGATGCCGACGCTGCTCGTCACCGTCCATCAGGTCGTCGTGGAGCAGGGAAAAATTGTGCACAAGCTCCACGGCGACCGCACCCGGGATGCCGACCTCGGGCTCCGCCCCCGCGACCTCGGCGGACAGCAATGCAAGCGCGGGGCGTAGGGCCTTGCCGCCACTGCCGTCGGCCGGACGTCCGGTGGCGTCGATCCAGCCGAAGTGGTAAGCGGCGACGGTGTCCATCGGGGGCGCAAGCCGGTCCACCGCGGCACGCAGCAGCGGGGTGGTCATGGTTCGCCCGCGCTCCAGCAACGCCGCGACGCTCCTTCGGGCATCCACCGCGGTAACCTGCTCGTTGGCGGGGTTCACATTCTCTCCTCTGCTTCGGGTACTGCTCATGCGACACCTTCTTCACTTGCCCCGCCGCGCCCGGAGGTACCTCCTGCCGAAGGCAAAGGGGGGCAGATGTTACTGCCGCCCGCGCGGTGCAAAGGAGCAGCTGCCGTGTCCGTCTGCGGTTGGTGGCCACGTGTAGGGGGTTCATACAGATCCAGCGCCGGTCCGCCGTGCCCTGGGCGGGAAGGGTGGCCGAGTCGGCCGAGTGCCTCCCGTGCAGCGCACAGACCGCTACGCACGGCGCCCTCCATGGTGGCGGGCCATCCGGTGGCGGTCCACGCCCCGGCCAGGTAGAGGCCGGGCGCCCGGGTGCGTGCCGAGGGCCGCAGTCGGCCGACGCCGGGAGCGGGCGCGAAGGTGGCGGTGCGTTCCCGGGTCACAAAGAAGTCGCGTACGGCGGCGCCCCTCGCGGACGGGAGCAGCCGCTCGAGTTCCGGCAGGTACCGGGCGCGCAGCGCAGAGACCGGCTCGTCGATCTCCTCATACGCCGCGGACTGCGACAGTGCGAGGTACTGGCCCCCGCCGGCCAGGCCTGAGTGCTCAGTACGGTCGAAGACCCACTGCACGGGGCTGCCGAGTGCGGCGAAGAAGGGACGGCGCAGTACGGGGCGGTCGTAGATCACGTGGATATTGAGGATCGGGGCGGTGCCGATCTTCAACAGCGCCGCGGGGTCGTCGAGCGCACCGGCGGGCAGCAGCGCATGGGCCTCCCGCTGCGGTACGGCGAGCACAACGGTGTCCGTGTCGAGCAGTTCCTCGGCTCCCAGGCCCTCGCCTCCCGGGCCGCAGCGCAGGGCGACCTGCCAACGGCCCTCGGGCCCGGGTCGGACCTCGCGGGCGCGAGCGCGCAGAACGGTCCGTACGCCCGCTGCGTCCAGTGCGGCGCGGGTCTTCCCGTCGTGCAGCTCGCCGAGGGGTACTCGGGCCCAGCCGATGTCGGCCGCGCCGGGATGTGAGAGCAGCCCGGTCTTGAAGACCATGGCGGCCAGGGCCAGTGACGCCTCCTCGGCGGTGGCGTTGAGAGTGGCGATGCCGATCAGGTCCCACAGCGCCTCGACGGCGCGCCGCGACTGGCCATGGCTGCGCAGCCAGTCGGCGAGGGTGATGCCGTCGAGCGCCGGGTCCTGCGGGTCGAGCCCGCGCAGTGCCAGGGCGGCGCGGCCGGCCTTGGCGCGCTCGGCGGGGCTCAGATGTGGGTAGGTGGCGAGCGAGGTGGCAAGGTGCATAGGTACCGGCAGGGACTGACGGCGCAGCCGCCCGAGCCGGCCGCCGGCTCCGGCGTCGAGCACCGGCACATCGAGCCGGTCCTGGAGGGTGACGAGCGCCGAGGCGTCGATCCGGTCCAAGAACCACTGGTATGCGGTGCAGCAGCGCAAGAAGACGTGCTGGCCGTTGTCGACCGTCAGATCGCCGCAGGCGCTTTCGCGCGGGAAGGAGAAGGCGAGGCCGCCGAGGCGGGGGCGTCCCTCAAGGAGCGTGACACGCACCCCGGAGTCGGCGAGGGTGAGTGCCACGGTGATGCCTGCGAGGCCGCCTCCTACGACCACTGCGGCCGCCCCTCCGGGGCGGCCCGCGCGTTCGCTGCTCATGCGTCTGCCTCGCTTCGCTCGACCGCCCTTTTGCACGGTGCGCCGCCCAGCCCGGGATGCCTGCTCTCTGCATACATATTCGTCACGCTCGCCCCCTCGCCGCCTGGCGGGCGTCGAAACCGGTGAGCCCGCGCAGCGCAACGTACGCCTTCTCCCGACCCGGCAGCGAGACCCGGCCGCGCAGCACGGCTTGGGGGTCGGCGGCGATCCGTTCCAGCAGACGGCGGTAGATGCCGGCCATTGCCGCGACACAGGCTCCGCTGCGCCGGTCGAGCATCGGCAGCAGTCGGTAGCCTTCCGCGAACAGTTCGCGGGCACGCTCGACTTCGAAGTGCACAAGGCCGGTGAAGTCAGCCTCGGCGGGCGACCCCGTGTCCGGGAAACCCGCAGCGCAGCTGAACTTGGTGAGATCGTCGGTAGGCAGATAGGTGCGGCCGTTGGCCGCGTCCTCGCGAATGTCGCGCAGGATGTTGGTGAGTTGGAGCGCGAGGCCGAGCGTGTCGGCGTACCCTGGCGCGCGATCGGCATCGGCGCGCCTCGGTCCCACGGTGTTCACGGTGCCGAAGATGCTGAGCGAGAGGCGCCCAATGGCACCCGCGACACAGCGGCAGTACACGGCGAGGTCGTCCCAGCTCTCGTACGTCTGGCCGCGCACGTCCATCAGGACACCGTCGATGAGCTCGTCGAGGCCACCGAGCGGGATGGGGAAGCGGCGCGCGGCGTCGGAGAGCGCAACCGCGACCGGGTCGGTGTCGTCCTCGGCGACCGCACCGGCACGAATGCGACCGAGCATCGCCCGAGCCGCCTCCAGCCCGGCCTGTTTGGCATCGGCGTCGAGCGTGCCGTCGCCGATGTCGTCGATGTGCCGTGAGAAAGCGTACAGAGCCGACATCGCCTGCCGCTTGTCGGTGGGCAGGAGTCTGATGCCGTACGCGAAGTTGCGGGCCTGCTGCCCGGTCACGGTCTCGCAGTAACGGTACGCAGCAAGCACCGGCGCGGACGTGTGCGCGGAACCGTCCACGGTCCGGCTCACCCCTCTCTTCGCAATGTGGACCCCACCTCACGCAGCAGTCCGAGCTTGGTGGCTTTCGGCGGCCCGGGGAGTACGTCGTACCCGGCGGCTGTGATCGCCGCGAGTGCGGCACGGCCGCCACTGACGAAGCCGGCAAGCAGGAGCTTCAACCTGCCGTGGACGCTACCCACCAGGGGAGTGCCTTCATTCAGCAGATCGCGGGCACGTTCCGCTTCGAATTTCACCAGCGCGCGCAACCGTGCGCCCCCCGTCGGGGCGGTCAGGTCGGCTTCCGTGACCCCGAATCGGGACATGTCCTCCTCGGGCAGATAGATGCGGTCGCGAACGCGGAGGTCCTCTGCGACGTCTTGGAGGTGTTCGATGATCTGCAGGGCCGTGCAGATCGCGTCGGAGCTGCGGATCCGCTCGGGGGTGGCGGTGCCGGTGATTTCGAGCACCAGGCGGCCCACTGGGTTGGCAGACAGCTCGCAGTAGGCGGCCAAGTCCTCGTAGCGGGCGTAACGGCGGATCTTTTGGTCCTGGCGGTTGGCCTCGATGAGACCGAGGAACGGCTCGGGGGTGAGACGGCATCTGCGCACGGTCGGTCGGAGCATCCGTAGGATCGGGTGGCCGGGTCCCGTCGCCGGAGGTGACTGACCACAAGGATCAGAAGAAGCAGTGCCGAAGACCTGTCGCAGATCGGCCTCGAAGGCGTCGAGCATGGCGAGCCGGTCGTCGGCGGAGTCCGGAGGGACGCCGAGCCATGCGGCGTCGTTGCCGCCGGGCGGCAGATCGCCGTCACCGATGTCGTCCACAAGCCTGGCGTAGCCATACACGGCCATGAGGTCTGCGCGCCAAGCGCGGGGCAGGAAGAAAGGGGCGACAGGGAAATTCTCCCGGACGGCCTTGTTGAGAACCGCTCGAGACCCTGCCGAGTCCCTCGCGGTCACCACCGGCTGCCCGGCGAGCTGACGGCGGTCGCGCCTCGGAGCTGGACATTTCCAGTAATCATGGCCGCCACATCCCCCGTTCTACACCGATCCCCACGATCTTCTCATTTCGGACACGCCGCGCCTCGGAGCGACTCCGCCCCGAGGACAGCCGCATCGCTCAAGCGTACGCTGTGCAGCAAGCCATCACACGTCCGGGTGACCCCTTGTCGTCACCCGATGACGCGAACCTCACTTGCCGCCAGTGTGCTCCTCATACGCCTGGAGCACTTCTTCGGTCGGACCGTCCATCAGCAGCTCGCCTTTCTCGAGCCACAGCACCCGCTCACAGGTGTCCCGGATCGAGTTGTTGTTGTGACTGACCAGGAAGACCGTGCCGGCCTCCTTACGGAGCTCGCGGATCCGCTGCTCCGACCGCTTTTGGAACCTGCGGTCACCCGTCGCCAGCGCCTCGTCGATCATCAGCACCTCATGCTGCTTCGCCGCCGCGATGGAGAACCGCAGCCGTGCGGCCATACCCGAGGAGTAGGTCCGCATGGGCAGGGAGATGAAGTCGCCCTTCTCCTGGATTCCGGAGAAGTCCACGATGGACTGGTACTTCTCGTAGATCTCGTCCTTGCCCATGCCCATCGCAAGACCGCCGAGGATCACATTGCGCTCCCCGGTCAGGTCGTTCATCAACGCCGCGTTCACGCCCAGCAGCGACGGCTGGCCGTCGGTGTAGATCTTGCCCTTCTCGGCCGGCAGCAGCCCGGCGATCGCCCGCAGGATCGTCGACTTGCCCGATCCGTTGGAACCAATGATCCCGATCGCCTCACCGCGGTACGCGACAAAACTCACTCCGCGCACCGCGTGCACCTCGCGGATGTTCGGCGAGGTCTTGCGCTGCACAATCCGGCTGAGCGCTGCCGTCGCGCTGCCCTTTCCGCTGCCCCCACCGTGGACCCGGTAGACGATGTGCACGTCGTCCACAATGACTGTCGGCACCCGCTCGCCGTCGCTGTTCGTGGTCTGCGCCGAAGCGGCGCCCGTCTGCTCAGCCACGGCCGTACCGCTCCTCAGCCTTCCAGAAGAACACGAACCCGCCGATGCCCACGCCCAGTGCCCACAGCAATGCCGCGAACCACACGTGATGCGGCAGTTGCTCAGCGGTGACGCTGCTCATCAGCGCATACCGCATCAAGTCGATGTACACCGCTGCCGGGTTCAACTCCAGGATCAGTCCAGCGAAACCCGGCAGGTGCGTCTTGACCTTTTCGATGGAGTACATGACACCGGACAGGTACATCCAAGTCCGCAACAAGAACGGCATCAGCTGGGCGACGTCGGTGACCTCGCTTCCCAGCCGCGCCACAAACATCGCACAGCCGACGTTGAACACGCACTGCAGCAACAGCGCCGGAATGATCAACACCCATCGCATACCCACCGGCTCGCCGGTCATCAGCACGATCGAAACCAGCACGATCAGCGAATACAGCAGCTGCTGCAACTGGATCAATGTGATCGAGATCGGCAGACACGCCCGTGGGAAGTGCAACGCACGGATCAGGCCGAGGTTGTCCGAGATGGAGCGGGTCCCGGCAAGGATCGCAGACTGCGTGAAGTTGAAGACGAAAACACCGATGACCAGATACGCGAGGAAGTTGTCGATGCCGCGGCTCTGCTCCATCAGCACGCCGAAGATGAGGAAGTAGACGGCCGCGTTGAACATCGGCGTCAGCACGTTCCAGATCTGACCGAGCCGTGCGTTGGTGTACTGCGCGGTCAGCCGGGCTACCGAATACGCGACGATGAAGTGCCGTCGGCCCCACAGCTGTCGTACGTACTCCGGCAACGATGGCCGGGCGCCACTGACCGTCAGACCATGCTTGGCGGCCAGCTCGGTCGGGGAGAGGCCGTCGCCCGGCGAAGGCGCCGGCCTGGTGCTGACGGCGACCGCGCTCTGGTGCGTGGTATCGCTCACAGTTGACACTTTCGTCCTCTTGGTGCGGAGCCGGGGCGGGATCCCGGCCTGCGCCCGATGGTCTTAAGAATCGAGCTTGTCAGATGATCGGCGGGCGGCCCAGCCGGGTCAGCTGCCAAACCGTACGCCACTTCATCGGACGACGCGGCCCACAAGGCGTGGCCCAGCCCTCCTTGAACCCTCCCAGCCAGGCTTTCAGGGCCGGACGCGACGGACGGCGGGCCAGGGTCAGCACGATCCAGGTACCCAGGTACAGCGGGATCAGCACTGCCGGCAGATTGCGCCGGGCCAGCCAGACGCGGTTTCTCGCCACCATACGGTGATAGACGGCGTGCCTGCTGGGAGCGGTTGCCGGATGCTCGAGCACCATGTCGGCTCTGTAATCGACCAACCACCCGGCGTCAAGGGCGCGCCAGGCCAGATCTGTCTCCTCATGAGCGTAGAAGAACTCGCCCGGCAATCCTCCGACCTGCCGGAAAACGGCGGTACGCACAGCGCTGGCACCGCCGAGGAAGGTCGTGACCCGTGAGGAGCGCATCGGGTCCGAGGCGCGCAGTCTGGGGACGTGGCGGCGCTGGGTGGTGCCGGTGACGGGATCGGTGATGCGGAAGCTGATGATGCCGAGCCGCGGATCGGCGGCGAATGCCTCACGCACCAGCTCCGCAGTCTCCTCGCTGGCCAGCAGCCCGTCGTCGTCGAGGAAGAGCAGCGCGTCGACCTCGCCGCCACCAGGGCCGAACGCTTCGATACCGGCATTGCGGCCGCCCGGGATGCCGAGGTTCTCGGACAGCTCGACGGTACGGACGCCCTCGGGGAGCTCAGGCAGCGGTGACCCGTTGCCGACTACGGCGATCTGCACCGCCTCGCCGCGCTGCTTGGCGACGGAGTCGAGCAGCGCACGCAGCTCGGCAGGGCGGTTTCCCATGGTCAGCACCACCGCACCCAGTTTCATCGGCTGCACATTCCTCGCATTTGTCGCGTTCACGTCCACCTTTACTGCAGCCTTCCGTTCGCTTCTCCGCGTGCTCGCGCGCTCCGCGGACAACCTCGTCCCTCGGCCGCCCACTCCGCGTGCTCGCGCGCGTCGCTCACCGCAGCCTGCTCGACGCGAGGATGCTGACCAGGTGCAACAGGGTCTGCACCACCGCGATCACAGCGAGCACGGCGACCGCGATCCGGGAGAAGAACAGCCCGCCGTGGACGGCGTCGGCGATGGCCACGGCGAGGATCATCAGTGATGCCTCCACCCCGCCGACCAGCCGGTGGAACTTGAGCGCGGCTGCCGCCTTGCGGGCAAGGGCGAGCCCCGAGGAACGCGGCACGGACGCCTCATCCGCGACCGCGGGCAGACCGCTGCGGGAGCGGGCCACGTCCACCAGGTCGGTCTCGGCTTTGATCAAGATCGCGCCGAGTGCTGCGAGCGTCCCGATGAACGCGTAGCCCCACTGGGTGGAGGGGCCCGCCCGCTGGAAGACGTCGGCGGTACGAACGCCGAAGCCGACCAGCAGCGCCGCCTCCGACAAGTAGTGGCCGATGCGGTCGAGATAGACCCCGGTGATCGAAGTCTTCTTCGTCCAGCGCGCCAACTCGCCGTCCACGCAGTCGAGCAGCAGATAAAGCTGGATCAACAGGGCGCCGATCACAGCACCGGTGATGCCTGGCACGAGCAGCGCCGCGCCCGCCGCCACACCGGCGACAATCATCAGTCCGGTGAACTGGTTGGGTGACAGACGGGTGTTGACCAGCAGCCGGGTGCACCGTAGCGAGATCTCCCGCATGTAGTAACGCCCGGCCCAGTGTTCACCGCTGCGACGGTCCTTCAACCCCGCAGGGTGAACGACCGGCCGCAGTTCAGCTACCGATGGCTTTGGCATAGTCCGCGTATGCATCCCTGATCGCGTCGGTGTCGAGAGCCAAGTGCTCCAGGATGGTGTAACGCCCGGGGCGAGTCTGCGGAGCGTACGCCACCGCCTTGAGAAACTCCTGTTCGGTGAAGCCGATATCGCCGGGGAGCACCGGCAGCTGGTGACGGCGCAGCACCTCGGCGATGTTCCTCGCTTCCGCCTCGGCACCCCGCAGGAACATCGCAAACGCGGCACCGAGGCCGACCTGTTCGCCATGCGATGCGGCACGCTGCGGGTAGAGCAGGTCGAAGGCGTGGCTGATCTCATGGCAGGCGCCGGAGGACGGCCTGCTGTCGCCGCTGATCGACATGGCGATACCGGTGAGCACGAGCCCTTCGGCGAGGGTGACAAGAAAATCGTCGTCGCTGATGTTGCCGGGGTGACGCAACACCGATTCCCCGGCCGAGCGCGCCATCGCAGCAGCAAGGCCGTCGACAGGCTCTTTGGTCTCCCGGTGGGACAGTTCCCAGTCCGCGATCGCGGAGATGTTGGAGATCGCATCGCCGATGCCGGAGCGTACGAAGCGCTCAGGGGCCTCACGGATCACATCGAGATCAATGACGAGAGCAATCGGCGCGGGAACGCCATAGGAGCCGCGGCCGTTGTCGTTGTCAAGGGTGGCTACCGGCGAGCAAATGCCGTCGTGAGCGAGGTTGGTCGCGACTGAGACGAGCGGCAGGCCGACGCGGGCGGCGGCGTACTTCGCCGCATCGATGATCTTGCCACCGCCGAGGGCGACCACCGCCTCGTACCGATTGCCGCGCATCGCGTCGGCGAGCTTGACAGCGGCGTCGATACTGCCGCCCCCGACTTCGTACCAGTCCGCACCGGGCAGCGCGGGAGCGAGCCGGGCGCGCAGCGCCGCACCGGATCCATTGCTGATGGCGAAGGCCAACTTGCCCGAGCTGGAGATCCGCTGGTCGGCAAGGAGGCTGGCCAGGTCGTCGAGGGCACCGGAGCTGATGTCGACGACGACTGGGGAGGGGATGAGCCGGGTCAGTACTGGCACGCGATCTCCCGGGCGCGGTTGAGGTCGTCGTGGTTGTCGATCTCGACCCAGTCGACGTGACCGATGGCCGCGGTGTCCACCTGGAAGCCTCGGTCGACGAGCTCTTGGTAGCCGTCCTCGTAGTACAGCTGCGGGTCGCGCTCGTACGTGGCCTTCAGCGCATCGGCGAGCGGTGCCGCCGCGCCTGGTTCGATGAGGGTGACGCCAATGTACTCGCCGCTCGCCTCGGCCGGATCCATCAGCTTGGTGATGCGCCGCACGCCCTTGGCGGGATCGGCGATGACCTTCATCTCCTCTTCGGCCAGGGTCTTGACCTTGTCGAGGGCAAGGATGATCTGCTGACCGTTGCCACGGGCGGCGAGCAAGCTGTGCTCGACGGAGACCGGGTGGACGGTATCGCCGTTGGCGAGGATGACACCCTCCGCCATGACGTCACGGGCGCACCACAGTGAGTAGGCGTTGTTCCACTCCTCAGCCTTGTCGTTGTGCACGAGGTGCAGTGTGACGCCGTACTTCTTCTCCAGTGCCGCTTGGCGCTCGATGACGGCCTCGGCGCGGTACCCGACGACGATGGCGGCGTCCTTCAGACCGACCTCGGCGAAGTTGCCCAGCGTCAGGTCAAGGACGGTGGTGGTGCCCTCTCCCGCAGGGTCCACCGGCACCAGCGCCTTCGGCAGGGTGTCGGTGTAGGGGCGAAGGCGCCGTCCGGCGCCAGCCGCCAGCACGAGGCCGATCATGTAGTTCTCCTGTTTCATCGTCTACTGCGAGCGCCCAGGTCGAGATCCGTCACAACGGATGTCTCGGTGACAGCCGCCGGCGCTTGGGAAGCGAGGGCCCGCGGGGCCGCACCGGTGCCGCCGCGGATGCGGCACACCGTGTCGTAGCGATGGTAGGCGACGAGCAAGGCTATCGGAGTCCGTCCAGCTTGCGGAGAGGTGCTGTTCACCGCGCTCGCATCGTCCGGCGCCGGCCTACTGGGAACCGGCTGGCATCAGCCCAGGTCATCGGCGATGGCAACGGTTATCCACAGCGAGTTGCCCTCATCCGGCGAGCGATGTTCCACTGAGCCGAGCCGGCGTGTGCCGGGCAGACGTCATATCGGGGATCAAGGGCATCAGGGGCTCGGAAGGGGCATGACCAATGGGGGCAGGGCACGGACACGGGCACGGGCACGGCCCGGGCGCGAAGGGCACGGCGGCTGCCGCGTACCGTGGACAGTTGCGGATCACCCTGGGCATCATCCTCACGGTGCTGCTGGTGGAGATCGCGGGTGCCGCCACTACCGGCTCTCTCGCGCTGCTCGCCGACGCCGGTCACATGGCGACCGACGCCATCGGCGTCTCCATGGCTCTGTTGGCGATCCACTTCGCCAACCGTCCGGCAAGCGAGCGCCGCACCTACGGCTACGCACGCGCCGAGATCCTCGCCGCCGTCCTCAACTGCGTCCTGCTGTTGGGCGTCGGCGGCTACATACTCCTCGAAGCCGTCGAGCGATTCATCACCCCGACCGATGTGCCAGGCGGGCTGACAGTCGTCTTCGGCTCGGTCGGCGTCATCGCCAATGTGATCTCACTTTCGCTGCTGCTGCGCGGACAGCGGGAGAGTCTGAACGTCCGCGGAGCCTTCCTCGAGGTGCTTTCTGATGCGCTTGGGTCGCTCGCAGTCGTCCTGGCGGCCGTGGTCATCATGACGACCGGCTGGCGGCGGGCTGATCCGGTCGCCTCTTTGCTGATCGGCATGATGATCGTGCCCCGGACGGTCAAACTGCTGCGTGAGGCACTCGATGTCCTGCTGGAGGCTGCGCCGAAGGACGTCAACCTGGCGGAGGTGCGGGCCCATATCCTGGCGCTGCCGGGTGTGCTGGGCCTGCACGACCTGCACATATGGACAATCACCTCGGGGCTGCCGGTGCTGTCGGCGCACGTCGTGGTGGCTCCCGAGGTGCTGGACGCCGTGGGGCACGAGAAGCTGCTGCACGATCTGCAAGGCTGTCTGGGATCCCACTTCGATGTGGAGCACTGCACGTTCCAGCTGGAGCCTGGCGGCCATCAGGCACACGAGTCCGGGCTGTGTCACTGAGGCGAGTGAAGGATCCCTGAGGGAGATGAAGGCTCGGCCCACCGCATTGTGCGGATTTTATCAGTAGATTCCCGGGTAGTGAGGCAGACTAAAGACTGATGTGCCTCACCAGCGAAGGATGACCATGTCGATCAGTTCAGCTTCCGGCTGCACCGCCGACTCCCTGGGTGAACAGCCCGCTTCCGAGGGGGAACAGCCCGCTTCTGGCGCCGGAGCGGAAGTCATCATGCTGGAGCTGGTCGACGAGAGCGGCGTGACAATCGGCACCGCCGAGAAGCTCTCGGCTCACCTACCGCCGGGCCGACTGCACCGGGCGTTCTCCGTCTTCCTCTTCGACGACGACGGGCGTGTGCTGATGCAGCGTCGGGCGCTGGGCAAGTACCACTCCCCCGGTGTGTGGTCGAACACCTGCTGCGGGCACCCGTACCCGGGAGAACACCCCTTCGTGGCCGCTGCCCGCCGTACCTCGGAGGAACTGGGCATCGCGCCCGTCTTGCTGCGAGAGGCCGGCACCGTGCAGTACAACCACCCCGACCCTGCCTCGGGCCTCGTGGAGCAGGAGTACAACCACCTGTTCGTGGGACTGGTACGGGCGGAGCCGCGGCCCGATCCGGCGGAGGTGGCCGAGACCGCCTTCGTCACCCCGGAAGAGCTGGAGAAACTGCGGGTGAGCACCACGCTGTCGTCCTGGTTCTGGACGGTGCTTGACGCGGCGCGGCCTGCAATGCGGGAGCTGATCGGGCCCTCAGTGCGCTGGTAGCCCAGAGCGCATACCGCGCTGAGGGCGTGGCGGCGTTCCTGGAACGCCGTCCGCCGCGCTTCACCTGGACTTTCACTACCGGCCGGTAATGTGACCGGGTATGACGACCCTTACACTCCGCGCGGCGCGCCACTGCCACCACGCACTGAATCCGCTTCACTCGGCCATCTACTTCGCGCCCGAGTACGACGAGCAGTTCGCCGCCATCGGACTGGAGCGCGGCCCCAGGGCCTATTTCGCCGGACGGGCGGCGCCGCTTGGTGCCGTCGGCACCGGCACCGTCATCGCTACTTTCTACAACTTCCATCCGGCTCTCGTCGCCCAGCACATCCCGGCCGCCTGGAGGACCGCCTCGCCGCAGCAGGTGCTGGAGACCCGTTTGCGCGTCGCCGGCGCGTGCATGACCCGACTGCTCGGTGCGGAGGCGATCGCATCGAAGGAGATGACCGTCGCCGCCGAGCTCGCGCTCCATGCGAGCGAAGCATGCGAACAACCCGGCCGGGTGCTGTATGCGGCCAACGCCGACCTGCCCGTACCCGACGCTCCGCACCTGGCACTGTGGCACGCGGCCACTTTGCTGCGCGAGCACCGCGGCGACGGCCATCTGATCGCGCTGGCCGAAGCGGAGCTCGACGGACTCGAAGCGCTGGTCACGCATACGGCGACGGGCAAGGGTTTCACGCCGTATTTCGTGCAGACCACACGCGGCTGGTCGGCTCGGGAGTGGGCGCAGGCCCAAGAGCGGCTGCGCGAGCGCGGGCTGCTCGACGCAGACGGTGAGCTGACCGACCGCGGCACGGAGCTGCGGCGCGCTATCGAGGACGACACCGACAGGCTCGCTTTCGCCCCGTACAAGCATCTCGGCGCGGCGGGCGCGGAGCGACTCGCTGAGCTCGCAGGGGCATTCGCCAAGGCGGTGCTCGACGGCGAGGGCATCCCGGTCAAACAGATGGGCAAGGGGTGAGAGCCGACAGGCTGTTGCCGACGGGCTGCTCGGCTGCCGTGAGCCCAGCGGCGCCAGGCCGCTGATATCCGCTGTGGACTCGCCCATTCTGCGAAGGGCTCCGGGTCTCTATCCGAGCCTCTCAACGTGCGCGCGCTTGGCCTGCATCGGGTCGCGCTGTGCGCACCGGCCCTCCGGCATCGCCGGGTGGCTGCCGAGC
>JAFAUH010000073.1 GCA_019243445.1 Streptomycetaceae bacterium
GGTGGGTTGCGGCGGCTTTTGGCGTGACATCGACCAGTACGGCCGGCTGCTGCGGGAGAGCCGCAAGCTGGAGGACGGACGGACCATCGAGGTGGGCCGCAGCACCACCGAACCCGACAAGTGGGCCCCGGCACCGCCGCTCAACGCCCACGACGAACCGTACCCGCACCAGCTGTTCTGGAGGGACACCGCGGGCGAGACGGGTGCCCCGAACAGCTCCGGCGTGCGGTACGTGGACGGGGAGGGCAACTGGCAGGATGTCTTCACCGATGCCGCAGGCGGGGAGCGGATCGCCCGGCGTGGCCTGGGTACCAGGGTGCGCGAATACCTCGCCGAGCACCCGCAGCGGAACACCGCCGCCGAGGACCCGGCCGGGGTGTGGGTGGACAAGAATCACCGGATGCAGATCACCGGCCGCCGCGATCACTGGGGCGAGCACTACATCGAGGCCCACGGCAGCCCAGTTCAGACCACCTGGCGGTGGCGGTCGTACCACCAGGACCAACCGAACCTGTGCGTGGCCCAAGGCATCCGCAAGCAAAACCGCGGCTCCATGTTCTCGCCCGTCTGGGACGACTCGTACCGCGACTTCAACGAGCACGGCGAACCGGTGCGCGAGCGGAACGCCACCGACCGAGGGGACACCTGGATCAACGCTGTACCGTCGGCGCGCGGCACCTGGACTTGGCAGCGTGTCACCGCCGACGGGACGGTGCACTCATCGGGCGTCCGTATCTACGACAACTTCGACCAGGGGCACTGGAGGGACACGATCGACGGCACGCTGGTGCGCTTCCGCGGGGGCCGCCAGCTACGGGAGTTGGACTACACCATGCCCGACCCCCGCCATCCCGACGCGGGCGTTACCGTCCACGACGGGGTGTGGAAGGAGTTCAATATCGGCAAAGTCTTCCGGGAGCGCAGGCTTATCGATGCCGAACGCTCCCTCTATCGGGAGATCGACAACCAGTGGCACCAGTGGCGGGAATACCAGCACGGCTCCCTGACCGCGGTACGCACCATCGACGGCCGGGTGTGGCAGACCGACGCCTTCGGCCGCTGGCACACCATGAGCTGGGCGAAGATCCCGAACCACGCCAGTCTGCCGCCGGTGAACGAGGAGCACACGGTGGGCCTGGAAGGCCATCGCAGCTGGCGGCTGGTCGGCCGGGAGCTGCATTACCAGGGCTTCGCCCCCGAATTCCGGGGGCACTGGCGGAATCTCCGCGATATCTGGGCCGTCGAATGGACGGGCATACGAGACGGTGGGTCGGTGAGCATGCCCCTGTGGCAGCGCGAGGCCCGCATGCTCCTGCTCAACTTCTTCAGCAGCTTCGTGCTGAACTTCCTCGGCACGCTGATGGCCACCGCGGCCGAGAACCACGGAAAGATCAGCCTCCAGTCGGTGGAGAAGGCACTGTTCAACGGAACAGTGAGCGGCACCATCGGCAGCGGGATCACCATGCTCCAAGACACCACCAGGCTTCAAAAGCTCAAGATGGGGCTGTCCAATATGGACTGGGCGCACGGTTTCCACACCTCCCTGCTGTATCAGACCGACCCTTGGGCGACCGACATCGGCATCCGGCTGTATCCGATACGCTGGCGCCTCGCCACCTACGTCTACTTCAACAACCTGGTGGTCGGCGGGGCCAGCTCCTTGGTCTACAACTCGGCCGACGCAGCGATCTTCGGAGTGAATGGCCATAAGCGCACGGGCACCCAGGCCCTCCTGGCAGGTGCGTGGGGTACCGCCGCGACCGAGCTGCTCGGAGTCACCACGGGGCTGGCGCAAAACGTCTGGCACTTCGCCGCAGCGGGCCGCCTCTACGCACGTGGCGGGATCGGTGACATGGTGTGGGCGGCGGGGGAGAACACCATCCAGTCCTACCTGGGCTACGAGTGGGAATCGGGACATCACACCAACATCACCTCGGCCAGGCCGTTCCAGAGCGTGCCACCGCCGCCCACCCCAGGAAAACCGACGACCAGCCCGGCCCCATCCAGCGGATCGCATTCTTGAACCGCGCTCGGTGAAACCCCCACCCGAGACCCCCATCAGCTGGGGCTGAGTGCAGGAAAACCCGAGTGCGGGAAAATGGGTCTTGTCCCACTCTGCGGAGGGATGGGGTCGATTGTGCTCTGGCAGCCCAGGCGACGGCGAGGACCGCAGCTTCCGCGTGCCCGCAGGCGCAGGCTCTCCCGACGGATTCTCCTTGCCCAGCTGCTGATCCTCGCGGTGACAAGCGTGATCGGTTTCGCGCTGTTCGCATTCTCCCAGCGCTCTCAGCTGGACCGTTACTTCGAACAGCGGGCGGTGTCGGTCGCCTGGGTCGCCGCGCACAATCCGCAGATCCGCAATGCGATAGCCGCAGGCACACCGCCCACCCCAGGCGGCGTCGTACAGAGCGAGACCCAGCACATCACCGTCGACTCCGGCGCCTCGTACGTCATAGTGGTTGACCTGCACCGCATCCGCCACTCACATCCCCTGCCCGCGCTGATCGGCAGGCCCGCCCCCGAACCGCTCGTGGTACTGGATGGCAGGCCGCATGTGAGGATCGACGCAGGAGTCACCGGCCGGTACGCCGCTGGCATAGTCCCGCTGTACGCGCCGGGCCCCGGCCACCGCCTGATCGGTGAGGTCTCGGCCGGCATTTTGGAGACGCAGGCATCCAGCGAGCTGTGGCATGAGCTGCCCACCTTCGGCCTGTATGCCGGGACGGCGCTCGGGGTCGGAGCGGTCACCGCCTTCGTACTCGCCAGTCGTCTGAAGCGAAGCACCTTCGGATTGGAGCTGGAAGAGATCGCCGGCCTGCTCCAGGACCGGGAGGCGACACTGTACGGCATCCGGGAGGGCGTGATCGGCTTCGACGCACAAGGCAGGATCACCGTGATCAACGACGAGGCACGGCGGCTGCTCGGTGTATCCGGCGACGTCGGCGGGCATCTCCTTACCCAGCTCGGGCTTGATCACGCTGTGACCGAAGTGCTGGCACCGGGAAACGTCGCCAACGACGAGGTACTCACTGTCGGTGACCGACTGCTGGTGGTGAACAGCTGGCCGACGGGGGACGGAGGCCCTCCGGGTAGTGTCGCGACCCTGAGGGACTCCACCGAACTGCGGCTGCTGTCGGAGAAGGCCGAGACGGCACGCAGGCGGCTGAAGCTGCTGTACGACGCCAGCGGGGCGGTAGGCACCACGCTTGACCTGACGCGTACCGCCGAGGAATTGGCTCGAGTCGGGGTGCCGTACTTGGCCGACTTCGTCGTAGTGGATCTGCTGGAGTCCGTCCTGCACGGCGAGGAACCGGCGGCAGAGAACAATAGGCGGATACGCCGAGTGGCCATCCACGGCATCCGCAAGGATCACCCTTTCATCCCTGTCGGGGAAATCTTCGAGGTGAACCCCGTCACGCCACAGGCGTGGGCGTTCAGCCACGAACAGGCCGTGCTCGAACCGGATCTGCAAGCTGAGCAACTATGGCGCGCACAATACCCGGCCCGGGCGAAGGAGATCTTGGCCTCCGGCATCCGCTCTCGCATCGTGGCCCCGCTGCGTGCCCGCGGTGTGCTCCTCGGCATAGCCTACTTCTGGCGCTCGCACAAGCGCCTGCCGTTCGACCAGGACGACCTGTCCCTTGCCGAGGAACTGGTCGCCCGCGCGGCGGTGTGCATCGACAACGCGCGCCGTTACACCCGCGAGCACGCGATGGCCGCCACCTTGCAGCACAGCCTGCTGCCGCGTGGCATGCCCGAGCAGAGCGCTCTCGACCTCGCCTACCGCTACCTCCCGGCCCATGCGGTAGGAGGCGACTGGTTCGACGTCATCCCGCTTCCCGGTGCCCGGGTCGCC
>JAFAUH010000349.1 GCA_019243445.1 Streptomycetaceae bacterium
CGAGAACGCGGCCGAGTCGCTGACCCGGGGCATGCGCGTCATCGCCCAGGGACGGCTGCAGCAGCGCAGCTACGAAACGCGTGAGGGCGAGAAGCGCACCGTCATCGAGTTGCAGGTCGACGAGATCGGTCCGTCCCTGAAGTACGCCAGTGCCAAGGTCAACCGCACGCAGCGCGGCTCGGGTGGCGGCGGCTTCGGTTCCTCGGGCTCCGAGGGCGGCGGCTCGTCCGCCCCGGCCGACGACCCGTGGGGTTCGGCCCCGCCCGCCGGCGGCGGCTTCTCCGAAGAGCCCCCCTTCTAACCAGACCAGACCCAGATTCGTCATGGCTCTGCGGTGCCGCAGCACCGCATCCGCATGACAAGACCGAAGGACGAAGACAGATGCCCAAGCCTCCGATTCGCAAGCCGAAGAAGAAGACCAACCCGCTCATCGCGGCCAAGATCGAGTACATCGACTACAAGGACACCGCGCTCCTGCGCAAGTTCATCTCCGACCGCGGCAAGATCCGTGCCCGCCGGGTCACCGGTGTCACCTCGCAGCAGCAGCGCCAGATCGCCAAGGCGATCAAGAACGCCCGCGAGATGGCCCTGCTGCCCTACACCTCGACTGCTCGCTGAGAGAGGGTGACCGAAGCATGAAGATCATCCTCACCAATGAGGTCAACGGCCTCGGCTCCGCCGGCGACGTCATCGAGGTCAAGGACGGGTATGCCCGGAATTACCTGATCCCGCGCGGCTTCGCCATGCGGTGGACGAAGGGCGGCGAGAAGGACGTCGAGCAGATCCGCCGTGCGCGTCGGATCCGCGAGATCGCCACGCTCGAGCAGGCCAATGAGATCAAGGCCCAACTCGCGGCCATCAAGATCAAGCTGCAGACCCGTGCTGGTGACACCGGACGCCTCTTCGGCTCGGTTACCCCGGCCGACATCGCCTCGGCGATCAAGGACGCGGGTGGTCCGGTCGTCGACAAGCGCCGTGTCGCGCTGGGCGCGCCGATCAAGACCGTGGGCTCGCACCAGGTGACCGTCAGCCTCCACCCGGAGGTCTCGGTAAAGATCGACTTCGAGGTCGTAGCTGCCTGAGGTGCTGAGCGCGCCTCGTACGGCACCGTACGAAGGGCCGGTATCCCCTCTGGGGGTACCGGCCCTTCGTCTTGGTCATGTTTCACGTGAAACCGTCGAAGGTGTCGTGGAGAGCTACGTTTCACGTGAAACGCTGGATTTCACGTGAAACAACACGTCATGTGCGGACGGCACCGGCGACCAACCAGCGTCCCGAGCATGCACAAGCGCGGATCCCGGTCGCATTCGGGCTCGGAGGGGTGAGGGCGGCCGATTTCACAGGGGGCAGCGTAACCATCCACAAGTAATAGGTGCAATGGTATAGCGACCATTACATGGGCTGTGGTTCCGCACGCATGTCCAGGGAGTTTTTCGCGATCTTGAAGTCGCTGGAGAAGTTTTTCTCCTGCACAGCCGGTGGGTAGTTAAATCCCAGGTCAGAGGTGGTTTCCTGGCGGTGCGTCGTTCTTGTCCACAGCACTGTCCCCCGCTCTGTACACAGGTTTGGCGGGCTTCTCCACAGGGTTGCGTCGTTCATCCACACGACCTGTGGATAACCATTTTGGCTGACGGTGTCCGGGGGCCTACCGTTGTACAGCACCCTGCTCCCGTCCGGTCCTCGCACTCGACGCGCCGGACACCAGAGTCGGGTGCTTCGTCTGTCAGACCCGTGCCGTAAGAAAGAAGGGCACGGAACGGGGGTCCGAAGGACCGGAGGAGGTGGGGGCGTGAGCCGGCCCGAGCCTGTGGACGTTCACTGGGACGAGTCACCACCCGGCGGTATGCCGTTTCCCGAGGGAGCGGCCGACCAGGCGCCGGTCAGCCGCTTCCTGCGCGACAACGATCGTGTCAACGGCCGTGCCAACAACCGCGATGGTGGCCGTGCCAACAACCGCGATGGTGGCCGTGCCAACGACCGCGACGGCGGCCGTGGCGGCGGATGGGCCGAGGGCGGCTTCGAACGCGTGCCGCCACAGGATCTCGATGCTGAGCAATCGGTGCTCGGCGGCATGCTGCTCTCCAAGGACGCGATCGCCGACGTCGTGGAGGTGCTCAAAGGTGCGGACTTCTACCGCCCCACCCACGAGACCATCTACAACGCCATCCTCGACCTCTACGCGCGAGGCGAGCCCGCCGACCCGATCACCCTCGCCGCCGAGCTGACCAAGCGCGGCGAGATCAACCGAGTTGGCGGCGCGTCATATCTGCATACCCTCGTCAACGCGGTCCCCACCGCAGCCAACGCCGAGTACTACGCGGAGATCGTCCACGAGCGAGCCGTACTGCGCCGTCTCGTCGAGGCCGGCACGCGCATCACCCAGATGGGGTATGCGGCCGATGGTGACGTCGACGAGATCGTCAATTCGGCCCAGGCCGAGATCTATGCCGTCACCGAACAGCGCACGTCGGAGGATTACCTTCCGCTCAGCGAGATCATGGAGGGCGCCCTCGACGAGATCGAGGCGATCGGTTCCCGCAGTGGCCAGATGACCGGCGTTCCGACGGGGTTCACCGATCTCGACGCTCTCACCAACGGCCTGCATCCTGGCCAGATGATCGTGATTGCCGCCCGCCCCGCCATGGGTAAGGCGCTTGCTCTTGATACTGTGCTCCCCACCCCCACCGGGTGGACCACCATGGGCGAGGTGAAGCCCGGTGACTATCTGCTTGACGCGGCGGGGAAGCCGACTCGCGTGATTGCCACGACCGACGTGATGACGGGGCGATCGTGCTACGAGATGTCATTCGATGACGGCACGACTGTCGTCGCCGATGCGGATCATCAGTGGGCCACCTGGGACCAGAAGATGTGCGAGGCATACGACTATGCCACGTCGGATTCTTCCTCTTACCCGGCCAACTGGCCGTCGTGCTCTCCCTCTCCTTCCTCAGCCTGGCTGTACGCCCCAGGTGAACGCGAGCAGGTGCGCGTGATGCACTCCGCTGGACTTTCCACCGCGCACATCGGTGAGCGACTGGGCAGGGCTGCAGAGGCTGTACGGCAGCAGTGGAACCGTCCCGAACTGATGAGCAAGGCGCTCACTCCGCGCACAACCGTCGAGATTGCGCGCACTCTCTATGCGCGGGGCAGGAAGAACCACGCAATCCCGGCAGCGAAGGCGCTTTCTTGCCAGGAAGCTGACTTGCTCATCGAGCCTTATGTACTCGGCTATCTCCTCGGAGACGGCAATACGCATGGGAGTGGCCGCGTCGCGTGCGATCCACGAGACCGTGAGTGGCTGATCAAGGAGTTCGATGCAGCCGGGTACGACACCAGCTTGACCAGCAGCAACGGCCATTTCTCTGTCCATGGTCTGAGGGACGCCTGGCAGTCGCTCAACTTGCCTGCGGGAAAGCACATTCCTCTTGCCTACCTGCGTGCGTCCTTTGCCCAGCGTCTCGCGCTGGCCCAAGGTTTGATCGACTCGGACGGGTACGTCGACAGTTATGGTGCCTATCGGTTCACGAACACCAACCGAGTGCTTGTCGATGGTTTCCGTGAGCTGGTCATCACCCTTGGGTGCGTTCCGCGGGTTCGTTGCCGAACCGGGCGCTCACAGGCAGGAAAGGCCAACGCTGACTCGTGGGAAGTCATCGTGCCGACCAGCCTCCCGCTGACCCGGGTGCCGCGTAAAGCGTGTTGCGCCCGACAGCAGTGGAAGCGAGAGCAGGTCACAAGGTACATCACCGCTGTCCGGGAGATTGAGAGCGTCCCTGTTCGCTGTGTCCAGGTGGACAACCCGGATCACATGTATCTGGCGACTCGGTCGATGGTCCCGACACACAACTCCACCCTCGCACTCGACTTCGCGCGATCATGCTCGATCGCATACGGCCTGCCCAGCGTCTTCTTCTCGCTTGAAATGGGGCGCAATGAGATCGCCATGCGTCTGCTCTCCGCAGAGGCGCGCGTGGCGCTCCATCACATGCGTTCCGGCAATATGACCGACGACGACTGGACGCGCCTTGCACGCCGAATGCCGGAGGTCTCGGCGGGCCCGCTCTACATCGACGACTCACCTAATCTGACGATGATGGAGATCCGTGCCAAGTGCCGTCGGCTGAAGCAGCGCAACGATCTGCGGCTTGTTGTCATCGACTATCTGCAGCTGATGCAGTCCGGCGGATCGCGACGCCCGGAGAGTCGTCAGCAAGAAGTGTCGGAAATGTCCCGCAACCTCAAGCTGCTCGCCAAAGAGCTCGAGGTGCCGGTCATCGCGCTCTCTCAGCTGAATCGTGGACCCGAGCAACGCACGGACAAAAAGCCGATGGTCTCGGACTTGCGCGAGTCGGGCTGCGTCTCAGCCGGTACCCGGCTGCTGCGGGCGGACACCGGAGCTGAGGTGACCATTGGCGAACTGATGAGAGGTGGCGCGCGCGACGTACCAGTGTGGTCGGTGGATGAGCAACTGCGCCTCGTCCCACGGACACTCACCCATGCCTTTCCCAGCGGTGTGAAGGAGGTATTCCGGGTACACCTGGCATCCGGGCGTCAGGTTGAGGCGACAGCGAACCACCCGTTCCTCACTCTTGACGGCTGGAAGCCACTGGGAGAGTTGGTAGGGGGGGACCGGGTCGCGGTACCCCGTCGCATTGCCGCCCCCGCGCAAGTCCAGGCATGGCCTGAAGCCGAGGTCATCATGCTGGCTCACCGGCTCGGAGACGGCTGTGTGGCGCCAGATGGCCAGTGCTCGTACGAGAAGTTCCTGCCCTCTGAGGTATTCGCGTTGCCCGACGAGCAACTGCGTTTGTTCCTCAGACATTTGTGGGCCACTGACGGCTCGGTGACGGTCTCGAAGACCGGCGTGGTCCGCATCTACTATGCGACGACTTCCCGACGCCTGGCTGAGGATCTTCAACAACTGCTGCTGCGTCTCGACCTACGGGCACAGGTGCGTGCAGTCGGAAACTGCAAGGAAAAGCCGGGCTGGACAGTAGAGGTGTCAGGAGCCGATGACCAACTGATGTTCCTGCGGGACGTAGGCGTCCACGGCCAGCGTGCCGAACATGTACAAGCCGTGCTGCGCTGCCTGGAGTCCGTCACCGCGAACACCAACCTTGACACCGTGCCGGTTCAGGTCTGGGATCGCGTACATGCCGCGATGACCGACAAGGAATTCACCACCCGAACCTTCCCAACAACCCTTGGTGGCAAGTATTGCGGCTCGGCTTTCTCCAAGAGTGCACCAAGCTGCTCCCGACTCGCTCAGGTCGCGGAAATCCTCCAGGACGCGGGGCTTGAACTCCTCGCGACCAGCGATGTGCTGTGGGATTCGATCACGGCGGTCGAGAGCATTGGTGAACAGGAGGTGTTCGACGCGACGGTCCTGGGCACTCACAACTTCATCGCCAACGGCGTCATTCTCCACAACAGCATCGAGCAGGACGCCGATATGGTCATCCTCTTGCATCGCGAGGACGCATACGAAAAGGAGTCACCGCGAGCGGGCGAAGCGGATCTCATCGTGGCCAAGCACCGCAACGGCCCTACGGCGACGATCACCGTGGCCTTTCAGGGCCACTACTCGCGCTTTGTGGACATGGCCGGGAACGTCTGAAGCCGCTGTAGGTTCTCTAGTTCCGTGTCATTTTCTCTACGGCGATGTCATGCTGAGGTCAGTTCTGACACGGTCTGGAGAATCGCAGATGAGGGGCTTCACTCGATCGAGTGAAGCCCCATTGGTTCCTCCAGTGCGGCCCGGCGCCCGGTGCGACCCTCATCGAAGTCGAGGTGGTTGGCCAGCAGGGGGTGGGTCGTGGAGGTCGGGTCGGTCGAAGACGCGACGGTAAGTCACCGTCGCGCCGACGGGGAAGTCGAGGAGGAACGTCCCTGGGGGACGGTGGGTGTCTCCGAGCTGTCGCAGGCGGCGCCGTGGCGTACGTTCCGCTGGTACCGCGGGCAGCGGCACTACTCGGGTACGTACTGGTCGGCCACGGTTGGCGATCATGTGATGTACGAGTCGCGTCTGGAGTTGGCGCGGTTGCTGTTCGCCGACTTCGATCCTTTGGTCCGGCACGTCGCGGCTCAGCCGTTCCTGGTGAAAGCGCTGGTGCAGGGAAAGATCCGCAAGCACATCCCTGACTACTTGCTGATGACGCGGGAGGGGCCGCTGATCGTCGACGTGAAGCCGAAGCGCCGGTTGGAAAAACCAGAGGTGGCTTTCACCTTCGCCTGGACGCGGCAGGTCGTGCAGGACCGCGGGTGGCGGTACGAGGTATGGAGCGAACCCGCGCCGGCGCCGTTGGAGAACGTGCGTTTCCTGGCCGGATACCGCCGTGACTGGCTCTTCCCCGGCGAGCTGCTGGATGCGGTGGAGGCGGCCGTCGTGGACGGGATGACGCTCGGCGAGGCTGCGGACCGGGTCGCCGGGTTCGCCCCGGAACTTGCCCGGGCAGGGGTCTTCCACCTGTTGTGGGCGGGGCGGATGATGACGGATCTTCAGCGGCCGCTGAGTGCCTCGCATGTGCTGCGGAGGGCGGCATGAGCGGGGCTGCCACGCGCGTGGGTATCGGCACGCACTTTCGCTACGACGGCGAGACCGTCGAGGTGGTGGAGATGGCCGCGACGGCCGCGGGCAACGAGGTGGTGCTCAAGAACGGCCGCGGCCGCCTGCTGCGGGTCAGCTTGAAAGAGCTGCTCTTCTCCGACCGGGCAGCGATTGTCCCTGTTCAGGGCGGTCCGGGTTCCCAGGACGAAGAGGAGATCGCAGGGGTCGTTCTGGGACGGTTGTCGCAGCCGCAGCGGCTGCGGGTGATCGAGCGGGCCGAGCACGTGCGGGAGGTGCTGACGGGATTTCGTTCCGGGAACCGCGAACTGGCCCGGCCCGGCGAACCGCGTCCGCAGTTCGCGCCCGATCTTCCCCTTGATGCCCGTTACGCCGCTAAAGCGGACGAACTCGGCGTCACGGATCGGACAGTGCGACGGTGGGTGGCGGCCTATCAGCGAGGCGGTGAGGCGGGGCTGGCTTCGCGGGTGGGGTCGGCGACGTCCGTATCCGAGCGGGCTGATCAGCGGTGGGTGGAGACCGCGCTGGAGGTGATGGTCGAGCACACCGACGCATCGAAGCCGTCGCGCAAGATGGTGATCGACCGCACAAGGGCCCGTGTCATCGCCCGTTTCGGGCCCGATGCGGTGCATCTGCCGAGTCAGGCTGTCGCCTACCGGGTGCTGGCCGAGTTGGAGCGTCGGCACCCGCTGTTTCGGCTCAGTACGAAGCGGAACCGGGACATCGCCGACCGGCCGGAGGGCCCCTACGGCAAGTTGCGGCCGACGCGGCCGGGCGAGTACCTGCTGATGGATTCCACCCGGCTGGACGTGTTCGCGGTCGACCCGCTGACGTTGAAGTGGGTGCAGGCCGAATTGAGTGTCGGTATGGACTGGTTGACCCGCTGCGTCACCGGGATCCGGCTCACTTCGGTCTCCACCAAGTCGGTGGACGTGAGCGCGGTCCTCTACCAGGCGTTTCGTCCCCGTCCTGCGGACGAGCGCTGGCCACGGCACGCCGTGTGGCCCGAGCACGGCATCCCCAAGACCGTGCTGGTCGATGCCGGAGCGGTCGAAGGGCCGGGCCTGGCCCACCCGCCCATCGTCCCCGAGACGCTCGTGGTCGATCACGGCAAGGTCTACGTCTCCGAGCACCTGACCAGCGTGTGCCAGCGGATGGGGATCTCCATCCAGCCCGCCCGGCTGCGAACTGGGCGGGATAAGGGGCCAGTTGAGCGGTTTTTCCGAACTTTGCGCGAGGATCTGCTGCAGGCTCTGCCCGGCTACAAGGGCCCGGACATCCACTCCCGCGGCCAGGACGTGGAGGAGGAAGCGTTCTTCTTCCTTGACGAGCTGGAGATGATCATTCGCGAGTGGACCGCTGCCGTCTACCACCACCGGCCCCACACCGGGCTCGTCGACCCCACTGTCCCAGGACTTGAGCTGTCGCCTGCCGCGATGTTCGAGCATGGCATGGCCCGCGCCGGCTACATCGAGGCGCCCAGGGACCCCTACCTGGCCCTGGAGTTCCTCGACACAGAGTGGCGCACGATCCAGCACTACGGCGTCGAGATCGACGGCCGCCGCTATAACGGTCCGGCCCTTACCCCCTACCGGGGCACGCCGAGCCCCTACCGCGATGCCAAGGACCGATGGCCGTTCCAGGCCAACGTCGACGACATCACGAAGATCTACTTCCGCGACCCGAAGACCCGAGCCTGGCACACCCTGACCTGGGAGCACGCTCCCTCGTTGGAGATGCCGATGAGCCAGGACGCTCTGCGGTTCGCTCGCAGGCTCGCGGTGAAGAAGTACACCTACCCCGATGATCGCCTCGCGGTCGCTGACCTACTGGAGCGCTGGAAGGTGGGGCTGGGAACCACCTTGGCCGAGCGCCGCATGGCACTGCGGCTCTCCCGTGAGCAGGCCATCGAACTACCCGAGACCGGCGCCGAGACGGCAGTCACCCTTCCGTCGGTCCGCCGCGCTCTGGGCGAGGCGGAGGCCGAGGGTGTGCCTCTATGTCTTTCGTCAACTTCGCCTTGTCGGTTTTGTTGGTGGATGTCCGTTCATGCGGCCTCGACTTCGTGCCGTGGTGGTTTCGGGGTGGTGGGTGTGCTGGCGTCGGGGCCGGTGGACGCTCGTCATGCGAGAGAATCGGTTGTATGGCTACAGCGTCGGCGGGCTCGCCGCGGACCTATGAGGAGTTGCTTGGCGAACTTCATGCCCGTGGGGGCTCGCTGAGCCGCTCGCAGCGCTTGCTGGCCGAGCGGGTCATGGCTGATCCCGAGGGCGTGGCGTTTATGACCATTTCGGAGCTGGCGTCTGCGGTGGGGGTGAACGAGGCCACTGTGGTGCGGTTCGCCGCCAGCGTGGGGCTTGACGGTTACCCGGGTCTGACCAGGCTCTGCCGGGAGCGGCTCCGTGAGCAGGCGCAGTTGTTGCGTCGGTACGACAATCTCGAGCAGTTGGGGGCCGAGGATGGCGATCTGCTGGAGCGCACGGTCTGGTTGGACCGGGCGAACATCACGCGCACTTTCGCTCGTATTACCCCTGAGTCCTGGGATGCCGCGGTAGGTGTGCTGGCCGAGGCGCCCCGGGTCCATGTCATGGGCTTGCGCAAGTGCCATGCGCCTGCCTATTTGCTCGGCTACCTGTTGCGCATGGTGCGTGAGGAGGTCGAGACCGTGACGGCGGGTGCGGGGACCCTCACCGATGAGCTGCGCCGGGTACGGGAGGGCGATTGCTTCGTGGCTATGGCGGTGCACCGGTACAGCGCGCAGACCGTGCGGGCTGCGGTCTGGGCCCGATCCCGTGGCGCCCGCTGCCTGGCGCTGACCGACAATCCCTCCTCTGCGCTGGTGCCCTCTGCTGAGCAGGTCTTTTTCGTGGATGCCGCGGGGGCGTCGGTGCTGCGGTCGCTGACCGCCTTTACCGCGCTGGTGCAGGCGCTGGCGGCCGGGGTGGCCCGGCATCGTGGACAGGATGTGCGGGCGGCTCTGCTGCAGGAGGAGGAGTTGCTGGAGCAGTTCGGCGTTTACGCCACCGACCCGCGTGATCCGCTCCTTCCCTGAGGTGCTCCGGTCAGTGCGGCGAGCGCACTGCGCAGGTGCTCCAGAGACGCCGCGATCCATGGCAGCGACAGCGGATCGTCGCTGCGCAGTGCCGTCCAGCGTTCGGCGTCGGACTCCCCGTACAGCAGGCTTGTCGCCACTCGGGCGCGCAGCCCGCGGGCGGTATCCCCGAACGCCTCTCCGGTCAGCACGCCCACGCCTTGCTGTTCCAGCAGTGTGGCGGCGAGCGCGGAGCCGGTGGTGATGCCCAGCGCTTCCAGGGCCGGACGCATCGGTTCGAAGTCCGGGTACAGGTAGAAGCCCGCCTCGGGGCGCCGGCACACCGCACCGGCTGTCGTGAAAGTGGCGTGGACCGCGGCGGCGACGCGGGCGTGGAGCCTTCTGGCGGCGTCGATATGGGACAGGACCTCGGGCGGGTCCTGCAGGATATAGGCGGCCACCGCCTGCATCGGCGCCGCGAGGCTGGACCAGATCTCGCTGGCCACACCGACGAGCTCGGGCAGCAGACGGCTGCCCCACGGCCCGGTGGGCACCCGGGCGAAGCCGATCCTCCAGCCCCCCAGAGCCATCGACTTGCTCAACCCGCTGGTGATGATGGTGCGTTCGGGAAGGTGACGCACCGCCATGGGGGCCGAACCGTGGTGGCACAGCTCCGCGTAGATCTCGTCGCAGACCACCGCCAGGCCGCTTCGGTCGGCGATCTCGCAGACCGCCCGTAGGTGCTCCGGGCGGCCGATCGTCCCGGTCGGGTTGTCCGGCACCGTCAACACCAAGATGCCCGGCCGCGCACCGGCCGCCCGTGCCTCGCGCAGCGCCTGCTCCAGCAAGGCGGGATCAGGCACGCCGCCGGCCTGCGCCGGCACGGGCACACTGACGGTCCGCTTCCCCGCCAGCGCCGCCTGGGCCGCATAACTGACCCAAGCAGGGCACGGCAGCACCACGTCGCCGGGCAGAACAGCGAGCAGCGCGAACAGCAGCGCCTTGCTGCCCGGCGCGAACAGCACCTGCTCCGCACCGGTCGGCACGCCGCGCCTGCCGAACCAGCCGGCGGCGGCCTCGCGCGCCTGCGCCGACCCGGCGACCGGACCGTAGCCATTGCGTCGGGCCGCCGCCGAGAGCGCTGCGGCGACCGGGTCTGGAACCGGCAGGCCCGCCTCGCCGAACCCCAGGTGCAGCACCTTCTCCCCCGCTGCCCGGCGGGCTTGCAGCGCCTCGTTGATGGCCAAGGTCGCCGAATGCATGGTCACCGCGCCCCACACCCCTTACATCCGCGCGAATCAACTCAGTTTGCGATATCGAGAGTACATGCAAGTTCATTTGCGGCGCGTGGCAGAGCTGGGATGCGACCATCCGGGCCGGGGCGGCATCGCGCGCAGTGCTCTGTGACCTTCGTCAGCACTGCCCTGTTCGGTGTGTTGGTGGACGGCTGTGTTGGTGGATGGCCGGTCATGCGGCGGCTTCCTCGGGGAGGCGGGATTGGTAGAAGGCGCCGTCGCGAAGCATGGCGAACAGGACGCTGATGCGCTGGCGGGCGAGGCGCAGGAGAGCTTGGGTGTGGGTCTTGCCGCGGGCTCTTTGCCGGTCGTAGTAGGTGCGGGAGGCCGGGTCGTGCAAGGCGGCGAACGCGGACAGGAACATCGCACGTTTCAGCTGCCGGTTTCCCGTCCTGGGGGCGTGTTCGCCGTGGATGGAGGACCCGGAGGACTTCGTCGTCGGGGCCAGGCCGGCGTAGGAGGCCAAGTGGGCTGCGCTGGGAAACGCCGTGCCGCCGCCGACGGTGACCAGGAGGACAGCCGCGGTCCTGACGCCGACTCCGGGCATCGAGGTCAGGACCTTCGAAAGAGGGTGCGCCTCCAAAAGTTCGGTGATCTGGGCTTCCAACGCCCGTCGTTGCTCGTGGACGGCGGCCAGCGAGCGGGCCAGGGAAGGCACGATGACGTCCAAAGTGGCAGTGCCAGGGACGATGACGGTCTGCTCGTCGAGCGCGTCGAAGATCTCCCCCACCAAGCGCTCGGCCATGCGCGGGGCTTTGGGCTTTATCAGGCCGACGAGCCGACGGCGTCCAGCCTTGCGCAGGGCGGCCGGGGAGCCGAAGCGCTCCAGCAGGCAGGTGACGGCCGGGTGGTCCAGGCGGGGACCGAGCACGCGCTCGAGGGAAGGGTGGAATTGGGTGAGCAGGCCGCGCAGCCGGTTGCTGGTGCGGGTGGCCTCAGCGGCCAGGTCCTCATCGAAGCCGGTGAGCATGGTGAGCTGGGCGGTGGTCTCGTCAGCCAGCTCCAGGGCGCGCAGGGTGTGCGGCATGGTACGTGCGGCATCCGCGATCACACGGGCGTCGCGGGCATCGGTCTTCGCCTCGCCGGGGTACAGGTCGGCGATCCGGCGCATCGCCAGCCCGGGCAGATAGGCGACGTGGCAGCCGGCATCCCGGGCAACCGTCAAGGGCAAGGCACCGATCGAGGCGGGTTGGTCAACGATCACCAGCACCGGGCCGAACTTCGCCCGGAGCTTATCGAACACCGCCCGCAGCTTCGGCTCGCTGTTGGGCAGCCGCTTGTCATAGACGGTCTTGCCCGCCACGGTCAGAGCGTGGCCGTGGTGGTCGCCTTTGCCGACATCCAGGCCCAGGTAGACTGCGATCTCGCTGGTGTCGATCACCATAACTCCCCGAGAGTGTCCTCGCGTCCGTCCCGGCCTCGGGGCGTGGCACCGTTCGCGCGCATCCACGTTACGCAGACCTGCCACCCGTGAAACGGCCCGGCGTTACGCCGGTCCAGGTGGCCGTCAGACCTCTCATCAGCGGTCAATCGGTGCCTCGGGCCCGGCGACACCACACCCTAGGTCATGCGTGCGACATGGGGTCACAGTCATACCGGACCCGGAGGCCAGGAGCCCCGTTGCGGGGCCAGGAAGAAGGTAACGGGGACGACGACGCCGCGGACTTCGACGACTTGGTGGACGAGGACGATTTCTACGCGACTGCGCTGAAGGATGTCGATGACTGATCGCCGCGACGCTTCGCCTGGGGACGACCTGCGGGCGAAGCTCGATCACCTCACCCTTTCCCGCAAAGAGGGGTTCAAGCGGCTGGCCGAGGCTTCGCGTCGGCTTCGGCCGGAGCCGTTGTCACGCCGACAGATCAAGGCGCTCGGTGAGGCGGCCCGGCTCGCATACAACCGTCATCGGCGCAAGTGGCACGCGAACCTCGGCCCGTTGGACACGCCGCAGATGGCCGCGCTGCACGAGGATCTGTGGGACATCGTCGACAGCAATGACCAGGACGGTGACAAGGTCAAAGGCGGCATCGCGCTGGACGCCTTCCCTGGTTTAGGCAAGACCACGGCGGTGCTGGCGTTCGCCAAGAAGTTCCACCGCCGGGAGATCGCCGAGGCTGGCGAGTTCACCGATGCCGGTTGCGAGCGATGGCCGGTCTGTCGTGTCGGGTTGACCGCGAACACCGGGATGCGTGACTTCAACCGCGCGATCCTGGAGTTCTACGGGCATCCGGGGCGCTTTCGTGGCACTGCTTCCGACTTCGGCTACCGGGCTCTGGACTGCGTTTTGTCCTGTGAGGCGAAGCTGCTGATCGTGGATGACCTGCACTTCCTTCGCTGGAGGAACCGGTCTGGCGTCGAGGTCAGCAACCACTTCAAGTATATCGCGAACGAGTTCCCCGTCACGTTGCTGTTGATCGGTGTCGGGCTGAAGAGGCGCGGGCTGTTCGACGAGGGCGAGGACTTCGAGGACGCCGTGTTGGCCCAGACCGGACGTCGCACTACCCGGCTGGGCATGGAACCCTTCACGATCAAGACCGAGGAAGGACGCCGCCACTGGCGGGACATGCTGCTGGCGATCGAACAGCGCGTCGTGCTGGCTGACAAGCACCCCGGCATGATCGCGGATGACCTGTCTGACTACCTCTTCGCCCGCAGCACCGGGCACATCGGCTCGTTGATGACGCTGATCAACCGCGGCTGCCAAAAAGCCGTCCGCACCGGCGCCGAGCGGCTGGACGAGGACTTGCTGAGCACGGTCAAGAACGATGCCGCTTCCGAGGAAGCCCGCCGGGAGCTTGAACTGGCCTTCGAGACCGGCAAGATGACCAGCCGACCGAAGCCCCGGCGCCGCAAAGCCGCATGAACGAGAGCCTGCGGACCCTCCCGGTCAGGGTCGCTCCGCTTCCCGGAGAGGCTCTGGACTCCTGGCTGGAGGCCCTCGCCCGGCGTCTGCACACCCCGCTGGGTGAGGTGACCCGCAACATCGGGCTGCCGCCTCGGCTTCGAGCCGGGAACCGGCTGCGGGGCATCCCGCCGGACTGGACGATCCTGCTTCAGCCGCAGCAGGCCGCCGCCCTGTCCGCCACGACCGGCCTGAACGAGGCTCGCATCCACGCGATGACGCTGCGGCACTACGACCAGCGGGCGGTGAGGATCGACACCGAGCGTCGCCGCGTTCGGCTCACCGTTTTGTGGGGCCGCGGCAGCGGGTCCCGCTTCTGCCCGGACTGCCTGGCGGAGAACGGCGGGCGCTGGATGCTGTCGTGGCGGCTGGGCTGGGCCTTCGCCTGTCTGCGGCACATGCGGCTGCTGGCGGACTGCTGCCCGCGCTGCGGGCGCGTCCCCCGCCATCGGCCCCGGAGCCTGCGGTCCGTCCCCGATTCCGGCCGCTGCGGGAACGCACCTTCCGGCCCGGACAGGCCCTTCACCAGCGGCTGCGGCTTCGACCTGAAACAGACGGATACCCTCCAACTTCCCGCCAGACACCCGGCTCTGACCGCCCAAGCCCGCTTGATGGGCATCATCGAGACGGGCACGGCCACTTTCGGTTCCTACGCACTCGCTCCGCAACCGTCCACCCTGGCCCTCGCGGACATCCGCGCCATCAGCGGGCGTGTCCTGTCCACCGCCTCCGGGACCGATCTCACTCGGCTCGCACCAGCGGACATCGCCGAAGCACACCTCAAGCCCAGCGCGGGCTGCACCCTCGCCGACCGGGCCAGCGAGCGGCCCGGCTTCATGGCGCCGCCCAGAGCCGTGAGCGCCGCGACCGCCGTCACCGCTGCCCTGCAGATCCTGGACACGCCCGACATCCACCAGGCCGGCAAGGCCATGGGCGTACTGCTGGAGACAATCCGCGAAGAGGGCGACTCACCCGTCAGCCCGGCCTCGCTCAGGAACTGGGGACGCGGGCTGAGCCCCGTCCTGACAGCCGTCCACCTCGCAGCCCTGGCCCCATCGTCCCGTCCCAGCGAGCACCTCCGGCACCGCATGCCCGCCCCCGTCCCCCGGCTGCCGACGGCGACAACCAGGGACATCGCCTACCGGAGCCGAAAGATCCCCAGCATGTTCTGGAGTTCCTGGACGGTCCGGCTCGCGCCGCAGGGCGGCGTCATCGCCCGCATCCTGGCGCCAGCCCTCGCCGCCTGCCTCCTGATCGTCGACAGCCGCCTGGAGCTCGAGACCGCCACCGGAAATCTCGGGAATGTGATCAACGGTGTCGATGTCTCCCGCGTGTTACAGCGGCTCGACAACCAGCCCTGCTGGCCCGACATCGTCACCGCCTTGATCCGGCTCGCCGACCACCTCGACGCCACCGAGGTCCCCATCGACTACGGACGGCGGCGCGGCCTGGACTACACCCGCCTCCTGCCGGCCGAGCGCTGGCGCACCTTCTGCCGGCGCACAGGCACCCCACACGGCACAGGCCGTCGCGAGCGGATCATCCGCTGCCACCTCTTCCACCGCATCAGCGGCCTTCCGATCGAAGCCGCTCCCGGCTACCCCCGCACAAACAACGACGCCGAGTTCCGGGCTGAATACGCCCGCGCCACAGCCCTGCACACCCCGATGCTGGCCGAAGCGCTCCACGCCGAGGCACAAGCCTTCCTCGTCGAGCGGCAGATCCACGACGAGCCGGTCACCTGGCAGCCGCCGACGACACTTCTCGCCGGACTCACGCTTCCCGGCCCGGACCCCGACCAGGTCGACGTCTCCCTCCTGCACCGGCTCGTCCGTCAGAGCCGGCACCCTGTCCAGCACGCTGCCGAAGTCCTCGGCACGAGCGTCGAGACCGTCCGATACCTCCTCGAAGAACACCCGGCCCCCATGCCCCAGCCGACCGACGCAACGGCCCGAACCCCGGGGCAGATCATCAGCAAGGCCCTGCAGGTCCTGCCGAAGGACACCATGGCCCGCCTCTATCTCGGGGAACGACGCTCGCTCGATGAGATCTCCCAGCGAACCGGCTTCTCCCGCCAGGTCCTCCGCCGTCTGATGGACGAGTACGACATCCCGGTGCGGAATGGGCCACGGGCTCGGCGTCACGCGCCGGTCGAACGTGCATGGCTCCTCGAGCAGTACGTCCACAGGTGCCGCACCCTGGCCGACCTGGCCCGCGAGAAGGGCATGAGCCCGGCGAACATGACCCGCTGGGCCCAGCTGCACGACATCCCGCTCCGTCGGCGCGGCGGAGCAAGCCACGGCATTACCCTCCGCGTCGCCGAGGAGGCCGCCCACGCCCCTGCCGTCCTGCGCGCGGCTTTCACCAGCACATTCGCTGGGAAGCGTCTTCAACGCTTCTCAGCAGCGCTGCCCTACCCCACGATCAGGGAAGCCGCGCAGAGCCTTGGCATCAACCCGCAGGTCCTGGTCGCCCAGATCATCCGGCTCGAGAGGGACCTCGGCCAGCCCCTGATCGAGCGGGCCGAGCGAGGCCGGAGGATGCGACCCACCCCGTTCGGCAGGAGGATCGCCGCGGCAGCACGACAACTCGCTCCGGAACGCGACCCCAGATGAGCACGTCCGCGGTTCTGCCATGGTGCCCGTAATTCCCATGCGGGCGCCCGAGTTGTCTGCCACTCTCACGACGTGTCCAGGTTCGATGATCTCATCGCCGAAGGCGAAGCCGTCCCTACCGAGGGGTGGGATTTCTCCTGGTTCGTCGGCCGTGCGACCGAACAGCGCCCTTCCTGGGGTTATGCGACGCTGCTCGCCGATCGGATGGCGAAGGCCGAGACAGCGCTCGACATCCAGACCGGCGGGGGCGAGGTACTGGCTTCGATCCCGGTCGCCCCGCCGGTCCTGGCCGCCACCGAATCATGGCCCCCGAACGTGAAGATCGCCCGGCGCAACCTGGACAAGTTCCACGCCACCGTTGCCCGGGTCGACGACACAGCCGACCTGCCGTTCCCCTCTGATCACTTCGACCTGGTGCTCAGCCGTCACCCAGTGGTCACCCGCTGGGACGAGGTCCGCCGGGTCCTGCGCGCGAACGGCACCTACCTTGCCCAGCACGTGGGCTCGGGCTCGGTCCGCGAGCTGACCGAATTCATGAGGGGGCCGCAGCTCGCTTCGGCCCGCCCCTCCCCGGGCCCGCTGACGACCACTTCCGGCGTCTGCCCGATGGCGGCCACGGCCAGTGCGGAAGCGGCGGGCCTGGACGTCATCGACCTTCGCCAAGAAGCACTCCGTATGGAGTTCTACGACATCGCCGCGGTGGTCCACTTCCTCCGCAAGGTGATCTGGACCGTCCCGGGCTTCACCGTGGATGCCTATCGCCACCGCCTGGCAGAACTCCACGATTTCATCGAGCGTCACGGCCTCTTCGTGGCCTACTCCCAGCGCTTCCTCATCGAAGCCCGAAAAAACTGAACCCGGGCAACACGCGCCCCCGTCCCGAGAAGGAGCCCCTTCATGACCGAGCCGACCGTCGGTAGCCTGCGCGTGAAGGGCGCGACGCTGCACTACGAAGTACGCGGCCGGGGCCCGCTCTTGCTGCTGATCCCCGGAGGAACGGGCGGCGCGGCCTCCCTCGACGGCATCTCCGACGACCTGGCCGCCGAATACACCGTCGCGACCTACGACCCGCGCGGCATGTCCCGCAGCACACTGGACAACCCCGAAGCCGAGCAGCGCGTGGCCGAGCACGCCGACGACGCGTTCCGAATACTGGAACGGCTGTCGCCCGGTGAGCCCGCCCGGGTGTTCGGCGCCAGCTCGGGCGCGATCGCCGCTCTGCACCTGCTCACCATTCATCCCGAACGCCTCGAACGCTTCGTAGTGCACGAGCCGCCGGTCGTGGAGGTCCTCCCGGACGCCGCCGAACACCGCGCGCTTATCGCACGCGTGCAGGCGACACTCCGCGCACAAGGGCTCATGCCGGCGATGGCCGTGTTCGCCGCGGGTCTGAAGAAGTACGGCGACACAACGGAGCCGGAGGCCGAGATCAAGCTTCCGCCGCAAGCAGCGGCGCGGGCCGAGCAGACGATGGTCAACCTGCCGTACTTCGTCGGGCGCATCGTGCCCAGCTTCATGTCCTATGCCCCAGATATCCATCGGCTGGAGGCACTCTCGGACCGGCTCGTGATCGCCTGCGGCCAGGAATCATGCGGTGAATTGCCCTACCGCTCGGCCGCTTTCCTGGCCGAGCGTCTCGGCATTCAACCCCAGCACTTCCCCGGCGGGCACACCGGACTGACCACGCACCCCGCTGAGTTCAGCGAACTCCTGCGGAAGGCGTTCCGCTGCTCGATCTGATTCCCACGCGCCCTGGCCAACTTCGCCGAAGACAGGCAAAGGAAATGACACGACCCTGAGACTGCACCAATCCGTCACTGTCTGAGACAGCTGGAAGAACAACAGGTCACAGCGTCGCCATATGACAGCGAACCGGAGAACCTACACCGCTGAAGCCGCTGGGAGACGAGGACATGCTCCTTGCGTGCTCGATCATCTGTTCGAGAATTTAAAGGTCCGGTATGCGCGCTTTGTTCGTGAATTCTTTGGGTTTGTGTGCAGAATCACAGTAATCGAGATGGAATCTCGGGCGGCGATGAGGTATGGGGGGTTGTGTATTCTGCGGCGCCCGGTATGGTCGATTGCGTTCGAACGCATGCCGCACTTCCGGCGAGCGTGGGGAGTACGTCCGGTGACAGGAAAGTTCCGTCAGGTGGAATGGCATGCACAAGTGCGACAGGGCCGGGGTCATTGCCGAAGGCGCACGTTGGCCCACTCTAACGTGAACTGTCTTCCGGATTCGCGGACTTCCGGCTATTTGTCGGGGGCGTCGGTGGAGTATGGCACTCTTTACTTGACGGGAATTGCCTGGGGCACTGTCGTAGGTGACGCACGCGAGCAGGCGGAGGAGCGAGCGAAAGGTATGTTCGCCGTGGGCCGCCGTGTCGGCATTGATCGGCATTGATGAGCATCGAACGGGGGTAGCAGCTGCAACGCTGTCACGAATTGGTTGTTGGTGTGCTGACGTAGGGGAACTGACCGGAGATGTTCAAGGCAAGGCAGACGATGGACGCTCTGACCACCAGTTCGGCCGACCATCGGGAGACCGGCTCGGACAGTGATCGTTCCGGCAATGCGAACGCTGCTTCCCGAACCGACCACCAGGGAACCGACCACCAGGAGAACAGTCAGGCGGACCATCAAGAGGAGCGGGGCTGGTTCGCACCGGCGAAGCCGCGCTCCACCATGGAATCGCACCAACACGCAGCGGATAGCGAAGAGCCCGCCGTATCGCGCCGGAAGGTGTCGCCGATACATCCCGTAGGCAAACAGTCGGAGCCACGCCCCGACGTGACTATGCCGGGTCATGCGTCTGTGCAAACCGGTGAGTACCGCGCCGACGACACCTCGCCGCCCGACCAGGGCTCTTGGTTCGACTCGGCGTTTGCGGCCCCGCCTGAAAAGCCTGCCGCACCGGCACAACCGGCCGCGCTGCAAGACGTGCTGCAGGATGTATCTCCGGTACCAACGCTGTCCGTCTCACAACCTTCCGTCTCAAAAGAGACAGACACATCCCGCGACGCCATCCTCATCCGCCGTACGATGGCCGCCATCGAACCCGTCGCAGAGAAGACGACCTCATACTTCTACGCGCTGCTCTTCCTCCAGCACCCCGAGTTGCGAGGCCTCTTTCCCGCCGCGATGGACGCCCAGCGCGACCGGATCTTCAAGGCGTTGCTCACCGCCGCCAAGCACATCGACAACCCTGGCGTCCTCACCGAGTATCTCTCGAACCTCGGCCGCGGCCATCGTAAATACGGGACCAGGCCCGAGTACTACCCCGCCGTCGGTGAGTGCCTCATCGGCGCGCTCACCTACTACGCCTACGACATCTGGAACGATGAGGTGGAGGCCGCGTGGGTGCGCGCCTACACCGCCATCTCGCAGACCATGATCGACGCAGCCGCCATTGACGAACGCACCTCGCCCGCCTGGTGGGACGCCGAGATCGTCTCCCACGAGCAGCGCACGCGGGACATCGCTGTCATCACCGTCCGCCCCGACCAGCCCTACCCCTTCCTCGCCGGGCAATACACCAGCCTGGAGACTCCGTGGTGGCCCCGCGTCTGGCGTCACTACTCATTCGCCTCCGCACCGCGCCCGGACGGACTGCTCTCCTTCCACATCAAGGCCGTGCCGGCCGGCTGGGTCAGCTCGGCGCTCGTCAACCGTGCCCGGCCCGGGGATGTGATCCGGCTCGGACCCCCTACCGGTTCCATGATTGTGGACCACGGCACTGACAACGGGCTGCTGTGCCTGGGCGGTGGTACGGGAATCGCGCCGATCAAGGCGATGATCGAGGACGTCGCGGAACACGGCCGCCAGCGTGCAGTCGAGGTCTTCTACGGCGCCCGCAACGACCACGACCTGTACGACCTCGACACCATGCAGTACCTGGAGCAGAGGCATCGGTGGCTTTCGGTACGTCCCGTGGTCTCGGACAGACCGACCGGCGGACTGGCGGGTCACCTGCCGGAGATGGTACGTAAGTACGGCCCTTGGTACTCGTACGACGCCTACCTGTCCGGTCCACCCGGAATGATCCGCAGCGGTGTGGACGCGTTGGTGGGCATCGGCATGCCGCACAAACGCATACGTCATGACACATTCGAAGAGCTCGTGACGGCCGGGGATTGACAGCGGCCGAGGATCGACAAACGTATTCACCGGCCCCCTGATCCGCTCAGGAGAATCGTTGAACCAAGATCCAACCGAGCTGTCTCCGGTGACGGCCCGGGCAGCCAGGCCCGGAAGCGACGGCGAGCATCGGGTCCAGGAGGAACTCGGCACCGTCGCGCGTGCCGACAAATTCTACGACGAGCAGGTGCTCGACAGACTCAACCCGCGCATGCAGGAGTTCGTGGCCCGGCAAGAGATGTTCTTCCTGTCGACCGCGGATCGGCACGGCGAGTGCGATAGCACATTCCGGGCCGGCCCTGCCGGGTTTCTCCAGGTCTTGGACGAAAAGACGCTCGCCTACCCTGAGTACCGCGGCAACGGTGTGATGGCCTCGCTCGGGAATATCCGCGAGAACCCCCATGTCGGCATCCTGATGATCGATTTCTTCCAGGACCGCATCGGCTTGCACGTCAACGGCCGTGCACGGATGGTCAGCGACGAGGTGATGCGCGCCACTCACCCCAGCCTGCCCGTCGATCCGGTACCGGGCCGCAGGCCCCAGGCGTGGGTCGAGGTGGGGGTCGAGGAGGCATACATCCACTGCTCGAAGCACATCCCGCGGTTCGCCAAAGCACCGATACGAGCAAGGGCCAGAGGTGAAGCCGAAGGCAAGGACCACAGCGAACAGGCATGGGGTACAGACGACGTCAAGCGCAAGGGCGGAGACTACTTCGGGGCCGCCGCTGCGGCCCGCGCCGGCGATCGCCCGGTGAACGGCCGTGCGCGGCACGCCCGGCCTGCTCCCGCCGGTGACTCCATGGCGTTCGAACGCCTGGACAGCGCGCTCCGTACAATCCGCCGGGTGCGGGCACTGCAGACCGGCGGTCACAAGATCCAGCGGAGTGAGATCGGACAGCCCCTGGACGAGGTACGGGCCGCCATGGAGTCGTCGCCCGGCGACGAACAGCAGGATTTCCGCGGCTGGTTCAGCTGAGCAGGCCGGGGTCTGGGGGAAGAGGCTTGAGCTGCGGTCAGCCGAGGTCGGAGGCGAGCAGCGCCCGTAGGCCTTCGATATTTGTTTCCAGGTACGTCCGCAGTGAGGGCGGCACCAACTCGACGGAGGCGACGCCCACACGGGTGAATGGGACGCGGACGATTTCATACGAACCGACTGGTTCGTCCACTTCTGGGCCGTGCCGCCGCCCTGGGTTCATCGATTCGAGGCGACAGACGAAGAAGTGCTGCACCTTCACACCGAGCGTGCCGTCGTCGTGGAGGTGCTCGACCGTGTCGACGAAAGCCGGCACGACGTCGGTGATCTTGGCGCCGAGCTCTTCGTCGACCTCGCGGTGCAGGGCGTCGACGACCGTGGCGTCCTCGGGCTCGACGCCGCCACCGGGAGTGATCCAGTAGGGCGGTTCATCAGGCTTGGTGCGCTTGATCAGTAGCAGTTCGTCGGCGTCGAGCAGGATCGCGCGGGCGGTGCGCTTGACCACCGGGCGTGGGCGCGGTGCAGGTGAGTCCGCTGGCATGCAAGAACTGTCCCGCATACGGGCCGTCGCGAAACGCCGTCGGCGCTGACCATTCTTCGTGTTGTCGGCCACTGCGGGCGGGCGTCCGGCATGCACATGGCGGGTGCTGTCACCTGTCAATGGTCGTCCTCGTCGGGCAGGACGATGTGCATTGCCCAGGCCACGATGCTCACCACCAGGCCGCCGATAACCGCGGGCAGGAAGCCACGCACATGGAAGCCGAGGCTCAGCTTGTGCGCCAGATACGAGGTGAGTAGCAGCATCAAAGCGTTTACGACCAGCGTGAACAGGCCCAGCGTGAGGATGAAGAGCGGGAAGGAGAGCAGTTTCACGACCGGCTTGACAAGCCAGTTGACCACGCCGAAGACGAGCGCGACGAGGACGAGCGTGAGTGTTTTGTGTGCGAAGGAGGTTCCGGTGAGAGTGATGCCCTTGATCAACCACACGGCTACGCCCAGCGCGACGGCATTGGCCAACGTCTTGACTACGAACTTCTTCATGGTGGGATCGTCGCAGAAATGATTCGCAAGGCAAGAGATCAGTGACACATCGGCAAGAGAACAGCAGAGAACAGCAGAGAACAGCAAGGGAAGGCAGGGACCTGCAGCATGAAGGTGTTCCGGCTGGACGATCTGGACGCGGAACGCGCAGCCAACGACGGTGCGTATCTGCAGTTTCTACGCGAGCGCAACATGTCCGCCGGGCTCTACGCGCTCCCCGCGGGTGCCTCCGATCCGCAGAAGCCGCACCGTCAGGATGAGATCTACCTGGTCGTAAGCGGTCGTGCCTCGGTCACCGTTGGTGAGGAGACGACCTACGTGGCACGTGGCAGTGTCGTCTACGTACCGGCCGGAGTGCCGCACCGCTTCCACCACATCACCGAGGAGTTGCGGGTCCTGGTGGTGTTCTCGCCGCCCGAAGGGTGACCCGGCGGCTCCACAACCTCCCAGGCCCGGACAGGGCCTGGGAGTCTTCAGGAGTGGGTGGGCTCATGGGGGCACTGCTGCGAGCGCCGGCGCCCTTAAGCTCGAAGCAGAACGCAGCAGCCGGAAGGCCGGAAGGGTGTCGAAAGGCAGAAGGAGTCGGATCGTGAAGAAAGTCTTCGAGGGCCTGCCGTGGTGGGTGAAGTGGGTCGCTGTACCAGCGATAGCGCTGGTCGTCTTCGGCGGCCTGATCATGAGCGTAGTCGGCTTCATGATCGTCCTGCTCTTCAAGGTGCTGCTGTTCGCGGCGCTGGTCGGCGCTTTGGTGTGGGTGGTGCGCAAGTTCACCTCGTCGTCCACATCGTCGAGGTCCTCACGCAATGACTGGTAACCGTGGTCCGCACGTCGTCGGGACCCCGGTCAAGTACCTCCAGCCGATGAAGAACGAGCAGAGCATCCACCCCCTCTGGCGTGACCCGGCGTTGACCCGCTAGCGTGTGAATACTTTTGCAATCGCGGGAGCTCGGAGCACCGGGCTGAGAGGGCGCTGACCTCCGCACCAGGACGTACGAAAGTACGTGCATGCGGATGCCGCTGCGTCGACCGCTGAACCTGTTACCGGGTAATGCCGGCGTAGGGAGTGGGTCTGATGACCATGCAGGATGCACGCACGTCCGAGTCCGCCGATTCCATGAAGATCGGCTGGCACAAGGGCTACCTCGAAGGATCCCGTCCGGATCTGCGGGTGCCCGTACGGCGAGTGCACCTCACCAACGGCCAACATGTGACGTTGTATGACACGTCTGGCCCATACACCGATCCCCATATCGAGACAGACGTACGCCATGGCCTCGCGCCGCTCCGGGAGGACTGGATCACCGGTCGCGGCGATACCGAGGAGTACCAAGGCCGCGAGATGCGTCCTGAGGACGACGGGATCAAGTCCACCTCACCGCGGGGCGGGCGAACCCGGAGCGGAGCGAGTGACCTACGCGGTCTGGATGCGGTCTTCCCCGGGCGTCCGAGGCTGCCGCGGCGCGGCCGTGAGGGCCGCGCGGTGACCCAACTCGCGTACGCCAAGCGCGGAGAGATCACCGCCGAGATGGAGTATGTCGCGCTACGCGAGGGTGTCTCGCCCGAGGTGGTGCGTGACGAGATCGCGGCAGGGCGCGCTGTCCTCCCAGCCAATGTCAACCACCCCGAGATCGAGCCGATGATCATCGGGAAGCGCTTCTTGGTGAAGGTCAACGCCAACATCGGTAATTCAGCGGTCACTTCCTCGATCGAGGAGGAGGTGGACAAGATGACCTGGGCCACCCGGTGGGGTGCCGACACGGTCATGGACTTGTCCACCGGCCGCAACATCCACACCACGCGCGAGTGGGTGCTGCGCAACTCCCCCGTACCCATCGGCACGGTGCCGCTCTACCAGGCGTTGGAGAAGGTCGACGGCAAGGCCGAGGAACTGACCTGGGAGATCTACAAGGACACCGTCATCGAGCAGTGCGAGCAGGGCGTCGACTACATGACCGTGCACGCCGGCGTGCTGCTGCGCTACGTCCCGCTCACCGCGCGCCGCAAGACCGGCATCGTCTCGCGCGGTGGCTCGATCATGGCCGCATGGTGTCTGGCGCACCACAAGGAGAGCTTCCTCTACGAGAATTTCGAGGAGCTCTGCGAGATCCTGCGCAGCTACGACGTGACCTTCTCGCTCGGCGACGGCCTGCGCCCCGGCTCGATCGCGGACGCCAATGACGAGGCTCAGTTCGCGGAGCTGCGTACGCTCGGCAAGCTCAACACGATCGCCAAGGCGCATGACGTCCAGACAATGATCGAAGGGCCGGGCCATGTCCCGATGCATAAGATCAAGGAGAACATCGACCTTCAGCAGGAGATTTGCGAGGAGGCGCCGTTCTACACCCTCGGTCCGCTGACGACCGATGTCGCACCCGGGTACGACCACATCACGTCGGGCATCGGCGCGGCGATGATCGGTTGGTGGGGCACAGCGATGCTCTGCTACGTAACACCCAAGGAGCATTTGGGCCTTCCGGACCGTGACGATGTCAAGACCGGCGTCATCACGTACAAGATTGCCGCTCACGCGGCAGATGTGGCCAAGGGTCATACCGGCGCTCAGGAATGGGATGACGCGCTGTCGGATGCCCGCTTCGAATTCCGCTGGGAGGACCAGTTCAACCTGGCCCTCGACCCGGACACGGCACGCGCCTTCCATGACGAGACGCTGCCGGCAGAACCCGCGAAGACGGCGCACTTCTGCTCGATGTGCGGGCCAAAGTTCTGCTCGATGAAGATTAGTCAAAGCATCACAGAGCAGTTCGGCGGTGATGTGCCTGAGGGCGCCTCCGCTGAAGAGGTCGAAGCGGGGATGCTGGCGAAGTCCAAGGAGTTTGCGGCTGCGGGCAACCGCGTGTACCTGCCGCTGGCGGAGTAGTCGCTGCCGCACGCTTTGTCCTGGAGAGGCCCCGGTTGCTGCTGGGGCCTCTTCTTGTTTCAGGGGAAGGTGACTACGGATGGCTGATCCACCGTCTTGATCGTCGTTGTGCGCTGCGACTGCCCAATGCGCGGATCGGGTATCCGGTAGTCCGGGTAACTCTCGCCAATTTTCTCGTGATCTGCGTTCCCGCGCTTCCCTTGGCGATACGAGTGGCGATACGAGTGGTGATGCGAGGGGCGATACGAGAGGAATCAACTCGATTCTGTGTCAGGCTCGCCGAAATCGGGGCTTGAGAAATCGGGGCTGCTGAATCGTGGTCGTCGTTCGCCGTCGTTCGATTCTTCGCCGCCGGGGCTCGAAAAACCAGGGTGTGAATAGCCGAGACGTGGAATGCGTGAATTGCCTGGTTTGGTGCGGATCGGCGTGCGTTCCGCGGTGTGGTCGGCGGTGTGGTCAGCGGTGCCCCCGGCGGTGTGGTCGGCGCTCGATGCCCGTGCTTCGGCGAGGAAGGGCAGCACGCCGTGGTCTCTGAGCGCCGCTAGCCACGCCTCTTTCGTTGCCGTCACGTCGTCGTCGTCGGGGGTGCCGTTCGAGGCGGATATCGCCGACGATCCGTCTCGTAGCGCGGTGGCCACCAGGCCCACCGTGCCGAGCAGGATGCCCGCGACGGCGATCGCGGCGAAGAGCCAGCCTGCGGTGCGCAGTGGTGAGGCGATGGCGGGCTCAGGGGTCATCACCGTGAGCAGGTATCCGATGAGCAGGAAGATCAACGCGGCAGTGCCGGCGAGGATCGGGGTGAGGACAGCGACAATCGCGAACAGCCCTGCGCCCGAGGCCGTATCACCTGCGCCGCCACTCGTTGCCGGGTATGTGGTGTTGTGTGCGGCCCGTTGGCGGTGCCTGGCCTTGAGATAGTAGTCGTATTCGGTAGCCGCGCAGGCGGAGATCGCGGCCGTGGCGCTGAGCGCCATCGCGCGTAGCTGCTCGGAGTTGAGCGTGGATCCGCTTGCTCCGGGTGTGTTGGCGGCAGCCCGCAGTGCTTCGTCGAGGACGCGCTCGAACTCCGGGCGGTCCTCGATCAGCAGGTGCGGAGCGTTGTTCATGTACATCCCCCGGTGCTCCGTTCTCCGAGATGTCCTGCTCAGGGTCGTCCGGCCTTGGGGTAGTTGGGCGGAAGCGGAGACGAGCCTGTGACGGATAACCCCGATGGTAAAACGGCTCAGTGACATGGTGACAGAGTGTTTCCGGAAAATGGCTCCTCTGCCAGAGGCCGTTCGTTGCACCTGGTTGACCTGTGGTCCAGGCCGATGGCGTGGCTGCGGCATCAGCCGCTGGCGCGGCAACAGTCAGATGGCCAGCGGGAGTTGGGCCACGAGTAGGCAGCCCTCCATCGTCACTCCACCGTCCATCGCCAGCGCAAGGTCGTCGGCGTAGAGGTGCGGACCCGAGACGGTGGGCTTGCCGTCTTCGCCGTCGTCCTCCGCCCCGACCTCGCCGAGCAGATACGGGATAGGGCTGTGCCCGTGGACGACTCGACAGCCGCCGTACGCGTCGAGCAGCTCGCGCGCCGCCGTCCTCCCCGTCTCGCCACGGAAGGCGAAGCGCTTGGTGAACTTGCGGAACAGTTCCCAGCATTCGTCGGTGTCGCCGCGCTGCAGTACGCCGGTGACGGCGTCGTTGACCGCGTCGATGGTCGTGCCGTAGTCGAGGTAGGCGGTGGTGTCGGAGTGCAGCAGCAGGTGATCGTCTTCGAGAGTGATGGCATCGAGGCGTGACATCCATGCCAGGTGGTGGTCCTCGAGCCGCTCCATATCGCTTGGCTGGCCACCGTTGAGCCGCCAGGCTGCGAGGAACGAGGCAGTACCCGCAGGGGAGTTGACCGGAGTATCGCCGAATCTCTTGGCGCCGATGAGCAGAAGTTCGTGATTGCCCATCAAGGCTTTGGCATAACCGCCTGCAGCGGCAGCCTCGGCGGAGAGCCGCATCACCAGGTCGATCACGCCGACGCCGTCGGGGCCGCGGTCGGTGAAGTCACCCAGGAACCACAGTCGGGCGCGCCCCGCCGACCAGTGGCCTTCGGTGTCGATCAGGCCTTGCGCTTCGAGCGCGGCGCGCAGCTCGTCGAGGTAGCCGTGGACGTCGCCGACGACATAGAGCGGGCCGGGAAGATCGTCTTCCGGGTCGGAGAGCCTGCTCAGCTGCATCGTCGGGGTGTCTTGGACGATCGTCGGGGTGTCTTGGACGTTGTCCTGGGCGATGTTGTGCTGGGCACGGTTGACCACCGGTAGGTCGTGGGTCGTGAGGGTGCGCTGGGCGACTTCACCGGCTATTGCCGCGGGAGGCGGCGGCGCAGCCCCCCCTGGCCCTCCGGGCAGGGGGAGTACGCCCTGCTGCGGGGGGCGCCAGCTCACGGAAGCATTCACCACGGGTCCCTGACCGGCCCCCTGAGTCATTGACCCCTCCACCTTTGCGCCGCCGCCCACCATTGCCGCGTCCGCGCAACCTGCGCCAACGCGTTCTCTGGTGTCATCCGTCCATCATAGGAATGACACTCTCGAGTTGCGACGCACCTTTCGCCTGCCAATTGGGACGCGACCGACATTTTGGGCGAAAAAATCTCCTGCACGCCCCGCCCGCTGCCTTGTCTGTCGTTCAGCCGCCTGCGTTCAGCCGCCGGACGGAGGGCGTGGTGAGCTTACCGTCGTCCGTGGTTGACGGCGCTGGGACGAGGCGCGGACGATCAGATCGGTCGGCATCACCTGCTGCACCGGCTGTCCCGCACCGATCCCCTCGATCGCGTCGATCAGCAGTTGCACCACGGCTGTGCCGATCCTGCCGGGCTTGAGGGACAGAGTGCTGATCGGCGGTTCCGTTGTCGCGTAGGCGGCGCGCTCGCTGCAGCAGACCAGCAGGAGATCTTCCGGGACGCGTAGGCCGTAGCGCCGGGCAGCGGCGAGAAGATCAGTGCCGTTGGGATCGAAGAGACCATAGACAGCGTCCGGACGGTCCGGGCGAGCGAGCAGCCTGTCGGCGGCGACAGCCCCCGCGCATGGATCGTGGGCGGGGTAGGACTCGTAGACGGGCTCCTGGCCGACTCGCTCACACCAGTCGAGGTAGGCGGCGGTGGACAGCCGGGTGTAGGTGTCCGTACTGGTGCCGGTGAGCAGCCCGATGCGGCGTGCGCCGGCGTCGGTGAGGTGGTCGAGGATGCGGCGCATCGCATCTTCGTGGTCGTTGTCCACCCACGCGTGGACCGGCAGGTTGCCGGTGGGGCGGCCATCGCTGACTACCGGAATGCCTTGGCGGACGAGGTCGGTGACGACCGGGTCATGATCGGAGGGATCGATGACGACTGTGCCGTCGAGTGCGACGTTGCTCCACACGTCGTGGTGCGAGGACGCGGGCAGGATCACTAGGGCGTAGCCACGGGCGAGTGCGGCGGAGGTGGCGGAGCGGGCCATCTCGGCGAAGTACGCGAATTCGGTGAAGGTGAAAGGTTCTTCCCCATAGGTCGTCACCGTCAGGCCTATGAGGCCCGATCTGCCGGTACGGAGGGTGCGGGCTGCCGCGGAGGGACGGTAGCCGAGTCGGTTGGCGACTTCGCGGACATGGCGCCGGGTGGTGTCGGGGAGCCGCCCTTTGCCGTTGAGTGCATCGGAGACGGTTGTGATCGAGACCCCGGCCGCGGCGGCCACGTCCCGGATCCCTGCCCGCTCCAGCCGACGCCCGGTGGACCGGCTCGCCTGGTGGTTACCTGCTGCTGTCATGGCAGGCTGATAGTAGGGCTCGGGTGGTCCGTTTGGGGGGTGTGAGCACGGCAGTGAGAAGTAACGTTTCTGCATGAGTGCAACCCCAGTCTGTCCTTGAAATATTAGGTAATAGGCGGTAGTTGGGCAGAGTTATGGGTTGCGAGGCGGGTCCGAGGCGCTCAGTGGTCCCGTTTTCGAAGAGGTGTCACCTCACCTTTACGAGGGACGCGCGCCAGGGCGTGCGCCACCGGCGTGCACAACAGAGCGTGACCCCTGTTCTTCGGCCCGCGCCCCCTCTTAAGGTGTGATCAGAGGATGCGGGGGAGACCAGGCGAGATCAGGCGAGCCGCGGATTCGTGGATCCGCGGGTCTGCGGCTCGGCGACTACGGTGCGGATCTTAAGCACGCCCAAGGAGAGGAGCACGGTGACGAAGGCAAGCGATCAGAATCCGAGGCTGCGGACTGCGTTGGACGGCATTCCCATGTACAAGCCAGGGAAGCCTGCGGCGTCGGTGGACGGCGCGCCCGCGTACAAGATCTCTTCCAATGAGAATCCATACCCGCCGCTGCCGGATGTGGTGGAGGCAGTGAGCGAGGCGGCCAGGTCATTCCACCGTTATCCGGACATGGCGTGCGCCGGCCTCGTTGCCGAGCTGGCGAAGCGATTCGACGTGCCGGAAGTGCACATCGCAACGGGAACCGGCTCGGTCGGTGTGGCACAGCAGCTGCTGCAGGCCACAACGGGACCGGGCGACGAGGTGATCTACGCCTGGCGCTCCTTCGAGGCATATCCGATCATCACCCAAATCTCCGGCGCGCGCTCCGTGCAGACGCCGCTGACCAGCAGCGAAGTGCACGATCTGGACGCGATGGCGGATGCGGTCACCGATCGCACGCGGCTGATCTTCGTCTGCAACCCGAACAACCCGACGGGCACGGTGGTGCGACGCGGGGAGTTGGAGCGCTTCCTCGACCGAGTGCCGGGCGACGTACTCATCGTGCTGGACGAGGCGTATCGCGAGTTCATCAGGGACGCAGACGTGCCCGACGGCACCGAGCTGTACCGGGACCGCCCGAACGTGTGCGTGTTGCGAACTTTCTCCAAAGCGTACGGTCTTGCCGGGCTCCGGGTCGGCTTCGCCATCGCGCACGAGCCGGTGGCGGCCGCGCTGCGCAAGACGGCGGTGCCGTTCGGAGTGAGCCAGCTCGCGCAGGATGCGGCGGTGGCTTCGTTGCGTTCGGAGGCCGCGCTGTTCGAGCGAGTGGAGGCGCTGGTCGCGGAGCGTTCTCGGGTGTATGAGGCGCTGATGGCCCAGGGGTGGACTGTTCCCGAGACGCAGGCGAACTTCGTCTGGCTGCGGCTCGCTGACCGGACGATGGACTTCGCCGCCGCGTGTGAGCGGGCCGGAGTCATTGTCCGGCCGTTCCCAGGGGAGGGGATCCGGGCCACCATTGGCGAGCTGGCTGCGAACGATCTGTTCCTGCAGGTCGCGGAGGCGTTCCGCAAGGAACTGTGAGGGGGCGGAGAAATAAACGGAGAAAAAGGGGGGTGAGCGACGCTCCCCGTTGCTGGTTTCTACTGGTTTCGCCCCTGTCCACCCCCCGGTGGATGGGGGCGAAACAGTGTGCGCCATAATACTTGTGAATGTGAATGCATTCACAAGCTCGACGCACTCGACTCAAAGGAGGCGCGCGCCGTGAACCTGGCATTGGCGCCCGAGACCCTGGCGCGGTGGCAGTTCGGCATCACGACCGTCTACCACTTCCTGTTCGTCCCCCTCACCATCAGCCTGTCCGCCATAACCGCCGGCTTCGAGACGGCATGGGTGCGCACGAGCAAGGAGAAGTACTTCCACGCCACCAAGTTCTGGGGCAAGCTCTTCTTGATCAATATTGCGATGGGCGTGGTCACCGGCATCGTGCAGGAGTTCCAGTTCGGCATGAACTGGTCCGATTACTCGCGCTTCGTCGGCGACGTCTTCGGCGCCCCGCTCGCCATGGAGGCGCTGATAGCCTTCTTCTTCGAGTCCACCTTCATCGGCCTGTGGATTTTCGGTTGGGACAAGCTGCCGAAGAAGCTGCACTGCGCCTGCATCTGGATCGTGTCGATCGGCACGATCCTCTCCGCATACTTCATCCTCGCCGCCAACTCCTGGATGCAGCACCCGGTCGGCTACACGATAGACCCGCACACCCACAAGGCGCGTCTCGACTCCATCTGGGCCGTCCTCACCCAGAACACCACTCAGGTGCAGATGCTCCACACCATGACGGCCTCCTTCCTCACCGGCGCAGCCTTCGTTGTCGGCATCGCTTCGTTCCACCTGTGGAAGGCCAAGCGCAAGCAAGCCGCGGGTGAGCCGACCGATGCGAAGAAGATCGGCGTCATGCGCAGCTCACTGCGTACCGGTCTTGTCCTTGCGGTGATCTTCGGCCTGGGGACAGCGATCAGCGGCGACACCCTCGGCAAGGTGATGTTCGAACAGCAGCCGATGAAGATGGCCGCGGCAGAGGCGCTGTGGGACACCCAGGCGCCAGCACCTTTCTCGGTCTTCGCGATCGGTGACGTCGCCAAGGGCCACAACTCGGTCGAGCTGTCCATACCCGGACTGCTGTCTTTCCTCTCGCACAGCAACTTCCACCAGGCCGTGCCCGGCATCAACAACGTCGCGAAGATGGAGGCCGCCAAGGCCGCGATCGATCTGCCGCTGGCGCGGCATGACGGGAACCCGAAGGACTACATCCCCAACATCTTCGTCACGTTCTGGGGCTTCCGGCTGATGATCGGCTTCGGGATGTCCTCGTTCGTTGCCGGGCTCATCGGCTTGTGGACAACGCGCAGAAGGCACTGGCTCGCGCCCGAGCACCGCACGGGCGACGAGGAGGTGCCGCGGCTGATGCTCACACCGAACCGTGAGATGAGCACGTTCTTCACCAAGTGGTCCTGGCGGATCTCCCTCCTCACCATGGGATTCCCGCTGATCGCCAACTCCTTTGGCTGGATCTTCACCGAGATGGGCCGCCAGCCGTGGGTGGTCTACGGGCTGATGAAGACCCGGAGCGCAGTCTCGCCGGGCGTCAGCCAGGCCGAGGTGATCATCTCGATGTCGGTGTTCACCGTGCTCTACGCGATCCTCGCAGTCGTCGAGGTACGGCTGATGGCCCGCTATGCCAAGGCCGGACCGAACGTCGAAGAACAGCCGCCCGCCGAGGATCCGCGTTTCGGCGGCCCGTACGGCGGGGCCGGCGGGACCGTCAGCGAGGAGTCCGGCAAGCCCATGGCCTTCGCCTACTGATCCGGCCGCAAAGAGAGATTAACTATGCACCTTCACGACGTCTGGTTCGTGCTGATCGCTGTCGTGTGGACCGGCTACTTCTTCCTCGAAGGTTTCGACTTCGGTATCGGCATCCTTACCAAGCTGCTCGCGCGTGACGAGACCGAACGCCGAATACTGATCAACACGATCGGTCCGGTGTGGGACGGCAACGAAGTTTGGCTGCTCACCGCGGGTGGCGCGACCTTCGCCGCCTTCCCCGATTGGTATGCCACCCTCTTCAGCGGCTTCTATCTGCCGCTGCTGCTGATCTTGGTCTGTCTCATCGTGCGCGGCGTGGCCTTCGAGTACCGGGCCAAGCGGGACGACGAACGCTGGAAGCGCAACTGGGAGCACGCCATCTTCTGGGCCTCCCTGCTCCCCGCCTTCCTGTGGGGCGTGGCGTTCGCCAACATTGTGCGCGGCGTGCCGATCGACGCGGCGAAGAACTTCACCGGCAGCGTACTTGACCTGCTCAACCCCTACGCGCTGCTCGGCGGAGTGGTGACACTCGTCCTGTTCACCTTCCACGGATCGGTGTTCGCAGCGCTCAAGACCTTGGGGGAAATCCGTGCCCGAGCCCGTTCGCTTGCCGCTGTCCTGGGTCTGGTCACCACTGGTGTCGCCTCCGTCTTTCTGCTGTGGACGCAAGTCCACTCGGGGAACGGGCGTAGCCTCGGCGCTCTTGTCCTCGCCATCGCCGCCCTTGTCCTCGCCGTGGTCTTCAACCGGCTGGGGCGGGAAGGCTGGGCCTTCACGTACTCCGGGGTGACCATCGCGGCCGTCGTCGCAATGCTCTTCCTCGCGCTCTTCCCCGACGTCATGCCCTCGACCACCGATCCAGCCTGGAGTCTGACCGTCTCCAACGCGTCCTCCAGCCCCTATACGTTGACGATCATGACGTGGGTAGCGGGCTTCATGACGCCCGTCGTCCTTGTCTATCAGGCCTGGACTTACTGGGTGTTCCGTAGGCGCATCGGCGCCCACCACATCCCCGGCACACACTGAGGCACACCCATGCGACCCATTGACCCGCGCCTGCTCCGGTACGCACGAACCACCCGTGTCTTTCTCGCCGCGACTGTGGCTCTCGGCCTCGCCGGAGCCGGCCTGGTCATCGTGCAGGCCATGCTCATCGCCGACATCGTCAACAGGACAGTCGGCGCCTTCCACCGCCATGATTCCCTCCGACACCTCACGCAGGACATCGCGTTGCTCGCAGCAGTCGCCGCGGGCCGCGCCCTGGTCAACTGGCTCACCGAACTCGCCGCTCATCGCACCAGTGCGGCCGTCAAGTCGGAGCTGCGCGGCCGTCTGCTGCGGCACGTCACCGGTCTGGGCCCCTCCTGGATGGACTCGCAACGCACCGGCGAACTCACCACCCTCGCACTGCGCGGCATTGACGCCCTCGACGACTACTTCGCTCGCTATCTCCCGCAACTTGGGCTCGCCGTCGTAGTACCGGCCGTCGTACTGGCTGCCATAGCCACTGCCGACTGGGAATCGGCGCTGATAATCGTGGTGACGCTGCCGCTCATCCCCGTCTTCATGGCCCTCATCGGCTGGCACACCGAGAACAGAATGAAGCGCCAATGGCGGCTGCTCACCCGGCTTTCCGGCCACTTCCTCGATGTGGTCGCAGGCCTTCCCACCCTGAAGGTCTTCGGTCGTGCCAAGGCGCAGGCCACATCGATCCGAAAGATCACTGACGACTACCGCCGGGCCACACTCAAGGCACTGCGGGTTGCATTCCTCTCCTCCTTCGCACTCGAACTCCTCTCCACCCTCTCAGTCGCACTCGTCGCCGTCGGGATCGGCTTCCGCCTTGTCGACGGCTCGCTCGGCCTCTACACCGGGCTGCTCGTCCTCGTCCTCGCCCCCGAGGCGTATCTGCCGCTGCGCAAGGTCGGAGCCGAATACCATGCCGCCGCTGAGGGCCTTGCCGCTGCCGACGAGATCTTCGCGATCCTTGAGACTCCCGCCCTCCACCCGTCACCACCCGGGGCGGACGCCCTTCAGGCGGCAACCCTGCCTGCCCGCACCCCCGGATCCATCCCGGCTCCCGACATCCGTCACGCCTCCCTTGTTGTCGACAACCTGACCGTCACCCACGATGACCGTCGCGGACCCTCCTTGGCCGCCACCTCGTTCACTGTCTCCCCCGGCGAGACTGTGGCCCTGATTGGGCCGTCCGGCGCGGGGAAGAGCACTCTGCTGAGCACGCTGCTCGGCTTTATCTCCCCCACCGCCGGCCGTATCACTATCGACGACAAGGACCTCACCTCCCTCGAACCACGGACCTGGCGCGACCAGATCGCCTGGGTCCCCCAACGGCCTTATCTGTTCGCCGGATCGATTGCCGACAACGTCCGTCTCGGCCGCCCTGACGCGACCGATGACGAACTCCGCACGGCACTGGCCGATGCCCACGCCCTCGACTTCGTGAACAGCCTCGCACGAGGCACTGACACTCACCTCGGTGAAGGCGGCGCGGGACTCTCCACTGGGCAGCGCCAACGCCTCGCACTCGCCCGTGCGTTCCTCTCCGACCGCCCGCTTCTTCTCCTTGACGAGCCCACGGCCAATCTCGACGGCACGACGGAGGCCGAGGTCGTCGACGCCATCCGTCGCCTCGCCGCAGGCCGCACTGTGATCCTCGTTGTCCACCGGCCCGCGCTGATCGCCCTCGCCGACCGGGTCGTCCGGATCGCGGCCCTGTCGGCTTCGCTGCAAGTTGCGGCAACTACCCCGAACGGAGCGGTCGTTCAGGAAACGGAGGCGCTTCGCGCCGCAGTGATGCCTGCCCGTCTCCCACCACTCTCGCCTCTCGCGCCCGCTGCTGCCGCTTGTGCTGCTTCTACCGCTGCTTCTACCGCTGCTTCTTCTACTGCTGCTTCCGCGCTGTCACGCGTCCGAGGCATGGCGGGTCCGCTGCGCCCCCGCTTCGCGTTGGCAGTGGCGCTCGGCGCACTTGCGCTCTGCAGCGCCATCGGGCTCATGGCCACATCCGGCTGGCTGATCTCGCGCGCCTCTCAACAGCCGCCGATCCTCTATCTGATGGTCGCTGTCACGGCTACCCGCGCGTTCGGCATAGGACGCGCCGTCTTCCGTTACGCTGAGCGTCTTGTCTCCCACGACGCCGTCTTCCGCACCCTGGCAGACCTGCGAGCTGCCGTCTACCGTCGACTCGAATGCCTCGCCCCCGCTGGGCTACGTGACATCCGGCGTGGTGACCTGCTCTCTCGTCTCGTCGCCGACGTCGACTCGCTTCAGGACTACTTCCTGCGCTGGCTGCTCCCGGCTGCCACCGCGGCGGTCGTCAGTACCGCGGCTGTCGCATTCACGACATGGCTGCTTCCCGCCGCGGGCGCCGCTCTCGCCCTGGGGCTGCTCGCCGCCGGAGCGGCCGTTCCAGCGCTGTCCGCCATGCTCTCCCGCTGTACCGAATCGACGCTTGCGCCGGTTCGCGGCAGGCTCTCCACCCAAGTGGTCGACCTGCTCTCCGGGACCGCAGAACTGACGGTTGCGGGCGCCCTGCCCGCACGACTGCGCGCTACCGACGAGGTCGACCGGGCGCTCACCCGGATTGCCTCCCGGTCCGCCGCCACGGCGGCTCTCGGTTCGGCGCTGACCGCGCTGTTCACCGGAGTCACGGTAGCCGCCGGGGCGTAC
>JAFAUH010000397.1 GCA_019243445.1 Streptomycetaceae bacterium
GCCCTCGGAGTCGAGGCGGGCGAGGGTCTCATACAACTCGCCGCCGTCGCGGGTCCAGCCACGACCGCGCAGCGTGGTGCCGCGGACGTCGAGACCGACGGCGATCCGGTCCCCGTGCTCGGCGATCACCTTGGCGACCCACTCGGGGGACTCCAGGGCCGCGGTGCCGAGGTTGACGCGGGTGCAACCGGTGGCCAGCGCTGCAGCCAGCGAGGTGTCGTCGCGGATGCCGCCGGAGAGCTCGATCTTGATATCCATCGAGCGGGTGACCTCGGTGATCTGTGCCCGGTTGTCGCCGGTGCCGAAGGCCGCGTCGAGGTCCACCAGGTGCAGCCACTCGGCGCCCGCACGCTGCCAGGCCAGCGCCGCGGCCAGCGGGTCGCCGTACGACGTCTCGGAGCCGGATGCGCCGTGCACCAGGCGGACGGCCTGGCCATCGCGCACGTCCACGGCGGGGAGAAGTTCAAGGCGATTCGTCGTCGTCATTGTGTGCGTGGTCCTAGAGGGTGATGATCCAGTTGGTCAGCAGTTGAGCTCCGGCGTCGCCGGATTTCTCGGGGTGGAACTGGGTGGCCCACAACGGCCCGTTCTCCACGGCGGCCACGAATGGTTCGCCGTGCGTGGTCCAGGTGACCTTCGGCGGGCGGAAAGCGTCGGTCGTGGTGTTGAGATCCCAGTCGTGCACCGCGTAGGAGTGAACGAAGTAGTAGCGCTCCTGGGGGTCGAGCCCCGCGAAGAGATGGGATCCCTCCGGGGCCTTGACGGTGTTCCATCCCATGTGCGGGACGACGGGCGCTCGCAGCGGCTCCACGGTGCCGGGCCACTGGTCGCACCCCGAGCTCTCCACGCCGTGCTCGACGCCGCGGGCGAAGAGGATCTGCATGCCGACGCAGATGCCCAGCACCGCGCGGCCGCCGGCGAGCCGCCGCCCGATGATCCAGTCGCCGCGTGCCGTCTTCAAGCCCGCCATACAGGCGGCGAAGGCGCCGACGCCGGGGACGAGCAGACCGTCGGCGGCCATCGCCTTGTCATAGTCGGCGGTGATCTCGACATCGGCTCCGACCCGGGCCAGCGCCCGCTCCGCGGAACGAATATTTCCGAAGCCGTAGTCGAAGACGACCACGCGCTTGCTCATGAAGTATCCCTTCTCAGTCCTCAGGGCCGGTCGCTCGGCTACAACCGCAGCAGACCGGCGGCGAGCGACATCACAGCACCGGCGGCAAGCACCACGAGCACGCTCTTGGGCATTTTCTGCTTCCAGAACGAGTAGACACCGCCACCGAGGAACAGTCCGAGCGCGATCAGCAGTACTGCCAAGTTGTTCACAAGGCGCCCTTGGTCGAAGGGATTCCGGTCTGTCGCGGGTCGATCTCCGAGGCGTAGCGCAGAGCACGGGCGAGCGCCTTGAACTGGCACTCGACGATGTGATGCGCATTGCGTCCGTACGGCACGTGTACGTGCAGCGCGATCTGCGCCTGTGCCACGAAGGACTCCAGGATATGCCGGGTCATGGTGGTGTCGTACGAGCCGATCATCGGCGCCATGCCCTCGGGCTCGGTGTGCACCAGGTACGGGCGGCCGGAGAGATCGACTGTCACCTGAGCCAGCGACTCGTCCAGCGGGACGGAGGCGTTGGCAAAGCGGACGATGCCTCGCTTGTCGCCGAGCGCCTGCTTGAAAGCGGCGCCGAGGGCGAGCGAAGTGTCCTCGATGGTGTGGTGGCTGTCGATGTGCAGGTCGCCGTCGGTCTTGACAGTGAGGTCGAACAGGCCGTGGCGGCCGAGCTGATCGAGCATGTGGTCATAAAAGCCCACACCTGTGGAAACGGCGACATCGCCCTTGCCGTCGAGGTTGATCTCGACAAGAACGGACGTCTCCTTGGTAGTGCGTTCCACGCGGCCCACGCGGGTCATGTGATGGGGTTCTCCTTCTTGAGCGCGCGCACCGCATCGAGGAACGCGTTGTTCTCAGCCGGGGTGCCCGCAGTGACCCGCAGCCAGCCCGGTACGCGATTGTCGCGGACGAGTACGCCGTGGTCGAGGATGGCCTGCCATGCCCGGTGGCTGTTGTCGAACCGCCCGAACTGCACGAAGTTGGCGTCGGACTCAGTGACCTCGTAGCCGATCGCGCACAACTCCTCGACCAGGCGGTCGCGCTCGGCCTTGAGCTCATCGACGTACTTCAGCAGGGTATCGGTGTGCTCCAGGGCCGCGAGCGCGGTGGCCTGGGTGATGGCGGAGAGGTGGTACGGCAACCGCACCAGTTGGACGGCACCGACGACAGCCGGGTCCGCGGCGAGGTATCCCAGACGCAGGCCCGCGGCGCCGAATGCCTTGGACATGGTGCGCGAGAGCACCAGGTTGGGTCGTCCTTCGATCAGCGGCAGCAAGGAGGGGCGGTGGCTGAACTCGACGTATGCCTCGTCGATCACCACAAGCGCGCCCGCAGTGTCTGCCTTGGCGGCCTGGGCGGCCTCGTAGAGGGCGAGGACGGTCCCGGCGTCGACTGCAGTACCGGTCGGGTTGTTCGGGGAGCAGATGAAGACCACATCGGGCTTGTGGGCAGTGATGGCCGCCGTGGCCGCATCGAGATCGATGGTGAAGTCGTCGTTGCGGAGACCGGAAATCCAGCCGGTACCGGTGCCTCGCGCGATCAACGCGTGCATCGAATATGAGGGTTCGAAGCCGATCGCGGTGCGGCCGGGCCCGCCGAATGCCTGCAGCAGCTGCTGGATGATCTCGTTGGAACCATTGGCGGCCCAGACGTTGGCCAGGGCGACCTCATGCCCGCCGGTGCGGCTGAGGTACGCCGCGAGTTCGGTACGCAGTTCGACCGCGTCCCGGTCCGGGTAGCGGTTGAGTTCGCGGGCGGCCTCCCGCACCCGCTCAGTGATCCGCTCGATGAGCGGCTCGGGAAGCGGGTAGGGGTTCTCGTTGGTGTTAAGGCGAACGGGGACGTCCAGTTGGGGTGCGCCATAAGGGGACTTGCCGCGCAACTCCTCCCGGATCGGCAGGTCGTCAATCCGTGTCACTGGCCGGGCACCTTCCACTGACTGCGCTTGTCTTGTTCGCCTCCGGCACTGCGCTTGCCTTGTTCGCCTCCGGCAAAACGTGCTTTGACCGCCGCGCCGTGCGCCGGGAGGTCCTCGGCGTTGGCGAGAGTGACGATGTGGTGGGCGACCTCGGCGAGGGCGGCGCGCGAGTAGTCGACGACGTGGATGCCGCGGAGGAAGGACTGGACGGACAGGCCCGAGGAGTGGCAGGCGCAGCCACCGGTGGGCAGCACATGGTTGGAGCCTGCGCAGTAATCGCCGAGCGAGACGGGCGCATACGGCCCGACGAAGATCGCGCCGGCGTTGCGCACTCGGGCGGCGACCTCGCTCGCGTTCTCGGTCTGGATCTCCAAGTGCTCGGCCGCGTAGGCGTCGACGACTGTCAGGCCCTGCTCGAGGGTGTCGACAAGAACGGTCGCGGACTGGGGGCCGGAGAGCGCCTCGGTGATGCGGTCGATATGTTTGGTGGCCGCGACCTGGACCTCCAGTTCCTTGTCGACCTTGTCGGCGAGCTCTGCGGAGGTG
>JAFAUH010000014.1 GCA_019243445.1 Streptomycetaceae bacterium
ACGTCTCGCTGGTCAAAGAGGTGCGCCTACGGCCGCGGACCGACGACCACGATCTGCAGGTTCGTGTTCGCGCGGCGCGCCGATTCCTGGAGGACGGCCACAAAGTCAAGGTGGAGGTGCGCTTCCGCGGCCGGGAAGCAACGCATCCTGAGGTCGCCAGGGCTCGCATCGAGAGCATTGCCGCCGGTGTCGCGGATATCGCCACCGTCGAACGGCCACCCGCCCTTGAGGGACGCACCATGTTCGCCATCCTTGCCCGCGGGCGCGCCCAGCACCCCCCCGAGCAAGCTCGCCCGGCGTCTCCGGCGAATGGTCAGCCACGATGAGGAGCGCCCCCGCGTACCAGCCAGGACACGCGGCGTATCAGGACGCGCGGATATCCGGTAGCGGCGCTGGTCGGGCGTTATGTGGGCGGCGGAAAACTCGTAACACCGTGGTCACGAGCATGAGAGGTGCAACGTGCCTCGCTCTGCATCGCGGGTACGAATCGTGAACGCCGGCTCGGACGCATGGCAACCTGGCGAGCGGGAGTCGGACGTTCACGTGATTCTGTCCGTGTCCGTCGCGCTCCGTCTCCAGGCTGCGTTGCCCGGACTTCTGCGAGCACTCGGGGATCGTGAGACGCAGACGCCACGACAACGAGAGCGGCGGCGCGAGGCGTACGCGCTGCTTGAGAACCTCCGCGAAGCGCTGACCGGCGCCCTTCCAACGGGCTCGGCGCCGTCCGAAAACAGCAAACTCCGGTGACCACTACCGAGCCATTGCCGCACGCGACCGGGCGTCAAGGGTTTGGCCACGCGACTCGGACACAGCCCCGTCGAGGCAGTTACACTCGCTGCGCGTGCCGTGGCCGACGTCCGCAGGCACCACGAAGGAGTTCAGTTTGGCAAGCACCGGAAAAATCGGGCGGTTGATCGGCGATCGCGGCTTCGGGTTCATTGTCGACGACAAGGGCACCGAGCTCTTCTTCCACGCTACCGCGGTGGAGGAAACAACGTTCGACGCGCTGCACGAGGGCCAACAAGTCACCTTCGAACGAGAGCACGATCCACGTGGTCGGGGCGATCGGGCTGCACATGTCAAACTGGTGACCCCGTAGCTCCTATCGCGCATGAAGCATGGTATCTCGGTCCAACTGTCGAGTTGCTGCGTCCCGCCCGAACCAGAAGACGGAGCGTTATGTGCCGCTGATCCGTCGCACGGATAAGAGCCGCGCACTGCCAACCTCGCAATGGCTGCCGGTAACCGAATCGGTGGGGCGCCGGGACAAGACTGCCAGCATCTTCGAAGAAGCGCTTTGTCTCCTGGGGGCGGGCCCCACCGGCATGCTCGAGCGGTCCGCGAGTGCTGCCGAAGGGCGGGAGCAGCGACCGGCGAGGCGCGGATGACACTCGTGCGCGTGTGGAGGTGCGTCCGGGACCGGCCGCGTCGATCAGACTGACGAGATGCCCCGCTATTACATCGACGAAGAGTGGGACCGGGACGCGTTGTTCGCCAGTCGGAACCTGGTCAGTCTGGAATTCGCCGCCGACCAGCTCAGGGTCAGCCCGCACGCGGTGGAAAAGGCCGCTGGCCGCCTCCAGGGTGCTCTGCTGATGTGGATCTTCGGCGGACGAGGGCAACGCATGCGCAAATATCGCGACGTGTACGTTGATATGGGGCCAGCGCCTGGTCCCGACTTACCGCACGCGTGGCAGAGCTGGACTCCCGAGGAACTGCTCGGTGAAGCCCGCCAGCGACACGCCGACCCGGACGGGCTCAGGGGGCTCGAGCATGGCGGGACGTGACACCATGTTGACCTGCCGCGATTGCGGTGCCCGATTCGCCCTCTCCGACGCCGAGCGGCAGTCCTTCGCGCAGCAGGGTCGCAGTCACCCACCCAGCCGCTGTTCGGCGTGCCGCGAGGCGCGTCACAAGCGGCAGGCCGAGACCGGGACGCGCGGCGTCGCGCCAGGCTTCCGAGAGCGTCGGCAGACGTACACCACCATCGTCTGTGGTGCGTGCGGTGCTTCGGCGGCGGTGCCGTTCTTGCCACGACCCGATCGCCCGGTGTACTGCCCGCTGTGCTTCCAGCGACAGCGGCTTAGTAAGCCGCGCCCTCGCGCGAACGACCCGTCTGCAAGGCCGAACCTGCGAGTTTCCCAGCATTCGGCTCCTCGTGTTGAGTCGCCGGGAAAACTGACCCACCGTCGCGCTGAAAACTGACCCGCCTGGTCTGGCAGCCTAGCCCCCGTGGAGATCGTCCATGGCGGGAGGACCAGGGAGGGTGCTACGCGTGGAAGCGTGGACGACGATTCGGTACATGCATGCATGCTCAGGGGACGTCGATCCGGGCGATCTGTCGCGAGCTCGGCGTCTCGCGGAACACGGTGCGAGCGGTCGATGCCGTCGGGAGACTCGGGCCAGCCGCAGCCCGGCGGCCGCGAACAAGTCTCGGAACTCG
>JAFAUH010000324.1 GCA_019243445.1 Streptomycetaceae bacterium
TCCGGCATGACACCTTTCCCCGCGTCGACATGCGTCTGTGCCCTGCGGCGAATGGCCGAAGTCGACGCCCGCTGAGCGGTGTTAAGAGCATCCCGTACGGGGGAAGCCCACGATGACAAGGGGAGGCAGCATCATGGGGAAGCGGAACGGTGCGCGCAAGGGCGCACGTCGCTCGGGGAATCCGGCGCGGCGAGAAGCGGAACGCCTGTACTCGGGCAATGTGCTGGGCGAGCGCATGTACGCCGCCCCAGCACGCAGGGCCGGAGTTCAGCCCGGCGCCGTCATCCCCGTAGTCGTCCCGGACCTTCCGGGCGGCATAGATAGTGATCCGGGACGCGGCGAGATCCGACGCGGCACCCCTGAAACCCGTGATCCGGATGGCCGACCTTGGACAACCCCGACGGGTCCTGGCGGGAGCTCCCGAGAGCGATCGATCAAAGCATCGATTCCGAGAAGTTGACGCGTCCTCGTGGCGGAGGAGACTCCGACAGGAAGGCTGGTCGGCGGCGCGCTCGTGCTGCCGTCCCCCTGAGCGCTCGTGCACCCCATGCTTGCGGGATCGTCCAACGCACAGATCATCGCCAGCTTGGTCGCCACCCTCGACTCCCTCGCTGTCGTCAAGGAGTGGCGCGGCAAGGGCATCGCCCGCGCTCTGGTCGCTGGAGCGGAGAAGGCGATGGGCGTACACGAGGCTGGAGAGTTCGGCGCCGCAGTCATGTACATCACGCATGAGCCGGAGCTGACGGCTTTCTACGCCGGGCTCGGCTTCACCCTCTCTCCCGACGGCGTCGGCATCCCCACGCCGACCGGGCTCATCTGCCACAGTCCGATCGAGGGTTACCGCTTGTCAGTGAAGCCGCTTCGCACCGGCGTTCAGATGCAGCCGATGCCGACCCTCTACGGCCGACAGCTGGTCATCCGCGGGATCCTCCCTGCCCCAGCTCACTGACCCGAGGTAACGCAGTCGGCGGCGGCCCGCGGGTCGACGGCGACCGCCGCCGGTGGCGGCTGCTTGGCGGTTACCGGGGGCGGTAGGGCGCGGTTCAGAACACCTCGGCACGGGCCGCAGGCATGGACGCGGTCGACGTGCGCGCTTACGTGCCCTCCGACCGGTGAATCTTCTGGCCTCAGGCCGGGAGGAGAACGTGGAGTTCCTCCGCAAATTCGGTGACCACAGGATCCGGGTGGCTGCGCCGCAGACTTGCGGGGTCCGGGTCGGTCGGCGTGATGACGCTTCTCGGGGCGCCCGCTCGCGCCGGGATGCTGGTCCTGGCAGATCGGCGTCGACCCGCAGATCGGTGACCCGATTCCCGGCGATGGCACGCACGCCGAGTTGTGCCAGTGCGTCGATGCGATCGAAGGGGTCTGCGGGAATCCGTACCCGTGCTGTACGCCTTGCTGTACGGTCGGAACATGGCATCGAAACCAGTGACGATCCGGGTCCCCGAGGAACTCCATGCGCAGCTTCAAGAGCGTGCCGAAGCCGAGGGCACCACGGTGACCGCACTCATCACGCAGGCCGCGAGCAACGCGGTCCGTGACCCCCGCCTCGAGGGCGCTGCGGAGGTCTTCCGCGCGTTCATCGCCGACCATGGCGACGCATTCGACGCGGCCTTCCCCGACGATGCCCCCGGCCGGCTGGACGCTCCTGGGCGGGCCGCCTGACCGTGGAACTCTACATCGACATCCGCTGGCTGCTGGAGCGCCAGGCGGAGGTGCTGCCCAAGCATCCCTCGGTCCACGACTTCTCCAGCCTCGTCGCCGCCATCGCCCGTCACCGCGTCAACACCCCGCAGATCGGCATCGCCGTCGACAACGCCTGGCGCGCGGCCGCCCTGATGCACGCCATCATCCGACTGCGCCCGCTCCCGGCCCGCAACGCCCTGTTCGGCGCTGCGATCGTTGTGGCGTACATGGACGCCGTCGGGGAAGGAATCGATGCCCCCTACGGCGCGCTGATCGACCTCGCCCGCGACATCGACGCCGGACGCGCCGACGCATACGACGCTGCCTACCGTATCCGCTCCTGGCGAATCTGACCCGACTCTGCTGCACGCAGCACCATCTCTGCAGCACATGCAGCGCCCCGGTCACTCCCTTCCGATCGGGGCGCTGCATGTGCTGCCCTCCTGCTACCAGCTACGTGCAGCGCCCGGTGCTGCTCGGTGTGCTGCCCCCCGCTACTCCTGGAGCCAGAAAGTGATGACACTGGACCGCTGCGCCCAGGCGGCGCACGGGTGCTGCTCGTCCAGCAGCCGGCCGTGCCTCGGAGCTGAGGCATGGTGCCACTGCCACGAAAACGCGGCAGTCCAGACACATAAGTCGCCCCGAATGTCAGCCCAGCCCTGACTGTGACGTGGCCCCAGCGCCGGTTCAAGGGTGCTCGGCATTGAGGACGGTGCGCTCCAGCTCGGTGAAGATCTTCCAGCCGGTGCCGTGGGAGGAGGTGACTTCGGCGCGTACCAGCACCGGGGCGAGCGGTGCGCCGATCGTCTCCCACCACTGCTCGTACTCGCCGGTGGGCTCGTGCAGTTGGGCCGCGGGATCATCAGCCCAGTCGAGCAGCAGCATCTCGTGGGGGACGGACCGCTTCAGGTCCCAGGCCAGGACGTCCAGGGCGAGCAGGCCGTCCACCCGGTTCCAGGGCCGGTCGCGGACTTCCAGCGGCCACCACGCGGACAGGCACACGGACATGGACAAGATGCCCGGGCTGCGCCACCACGCGCCCGCGGGCAGATGGGGGGTGCGGCGCACGGTCACGGTGGTCAGGTCGGGACGTAGCGGATCGTGAAGAGTGAGGTCCTCAAGCGGCGGGATGAGCGCCGCGCGGAGCGTGTCGTCGTAGACCGTGGTGGCGTACCGCTGCTCGTAGCGCTCATCGTCCGGATCGGGGGACAGATCGGGGCGGGCGGACCACCCGTGTTCCCAGCCGTAGCGGAAGGGCACCACCGCCAGGCCCAACTCGGTGAAGTAGCCGGGGGTGAAGCAGCATAGCGGGCCGGCGGCCTCGCGCGCCTCGTGGACGGCCCGCAGGTGGGGCGAGCGGTAGCAGTCAGCCTCGTGCAGGGTATCGGCGGGGTGGTCGGGATAGGAGAGTGTGCCCCGGTCGAACACCACCTGGTGCACGGTGCCGCTGCACTTCGCCTTGGAGACGGCGTGGGGAACAGCCCACATCCAAGGATCTGGACGGGCCGTGGGATCGCCCGGCCGCCCCGGGGTCGGAGGCAGGCCACCCTCGGGTGCGATATGGAACTCATGGTCGGCCGCCTCGGGCAGACCTCGCGCGCGCAGCACCTCGTTCACCGCAGCCAGCCACAGGGCCCGCCCAGGCCCCGCATACAGCGACCGCGGCACCGAACCTCGCGCCCACAGGCGCTCGTTGACAGCCGCAACCGCGCCCGGGCGGCCTGCTCGCTCCGCTCCGCCCGCCGCGCATGCGGACAGCCGCTGCGCATGCGCGCACCACGTCATCGGCTCTTTGCCCATCCCACCATCCTGCCCCCACCCTGGCGGAGAAATGGGGAAATCTCTGGGCGCAGACGGCGCGCAGGGGCTGTTGCCCCACGGTGCAGATGGGCGAGACGGAGATCGTGCTGCGTGACGATTTCGAGGGGAGCGTCAGGCAGACCCGGGAGCAATGGGCCGACCTGGTGGTCAAGATCGGCGACGGCACATTGGTGTAGGTCAGTTCTGACCTTGGTGGGTGCGGGCATTTGAGGGCGACGCCTACGGCCTGCCGGGCGCCGAGCGGGAGCGCTGTCCGACATAGTGCTGGAGCGCACCTGGACGACATTTCGCGACGGTGCCGAGGCCGGTGACCCCGTTTACAGGCGGCTGTGGCGGGAGGGAGCCGGAGACGGCATCCGCCGTGTCAACGGCCATGTAGTCGCCCCAGGTTCGCGGCTGGCGGTTGTTTGGGCTGGTGGCCATCAGTTCCCGTGGCCATCAACTGGGACTCAACTGGCCGCCCGCCAGGAGCTTCGTGGCCCTCACCGGCTGTTCCGCGGCAGCGGGCTACTCGGCGCTCTCGCGCAGCAGCCCTTCGGTGGCCTCGGCTCCGAACGCCTTGACCAGGGCTTTGATCTGGGTGTGCAGTCCGCCGTTGTTGATGCGGGAGGCTTCTTCGTCGGCGTCGTGGTGGACGGTGTCGAACGCTGCCAGGTCGCCCAACTCCGGGGAGGCGGAGGCGCCGTTGTTGTAAGTGCTGGACGCGCCGCGATGGACCATGTCGTAGACTAGCTCTTCGACGTCGAGCTCGCTCAGCCCGAGGTCCTCGGCGAGGCGGACCAGGTGCTCCACCCCGTCCGGGGCACCGTCCTCCTGTTCCGGCTGCTCCTCGTCCGACTCGTCCCGGTCAGCGATCTCCAGCCTCGGCCGGCCCGCTTGGTCTGCCGAGTCCTGCACCGGCTTCTCGCTTGTGACCGTAGGAGGGAACCCGCAGATGCATGGTCTCGTGGGCAAGCACCTTGTCGGCGGACCCCCTCGTCGGCACCTGAGCCAGGTTCACGACCATCAGCGGCATTGAGAGGCGGTTGTCGGTTTCGCGGCGGAAGCTCTTCTTTTGACCGTGTTGGCGGTTCTTGTGTCGTGCTGGCGTCGACATCACGTGCTCCGTCCGGTCATGCCCAGCCCGCCCATGGAGCTGGTCAGAGCCGGGAACTCGCGGGTGAGCACTTGCTTTTGGGTATTGGTGAGCTGCTGCTGGCCGGTGTGCTGGTCCTCCTCGTAGTAGGAGGCGAGGGCGACGCTCAGCCGGTCGGCGGTCTTGTGCGCCTGCCAGACGGCTCTGAGATCGGACACGGTGACTCCTCTTATTCGCTGGCTGCCCGCCGCCGGTCAGCGGCGGGCGGTGGTGGGTGGCCGGGGAAGGGACGGGCGGCGGGGCCGTCGTGCGGTGGCCCGGCATCGTTCACGCCGTCTCGTCGTCCGGCTCGGGGATGGTCAGGTCGAAGCCGAGGGTGCTCAGCCTCCCCTTGAGCTCCTCGACGATGTCGCCGCCTTCGAGATCCGGGTCGGTCATGGCGGACAGGACGGCCGCCATGCCGGCCTGCGCGTCCGGCACCGGCGCGGTGTCCGGAGTGGGGCGGCCGAACTCGCCAGCGAGCATCGCCATCACCACGGCGAGCATCTGGAGCTCCTCGTCGGTGTGCCGGTCGGTGACCTCGTCGTGGTCGTCGTAGTCCTCGCCGAGCAGTGAACCGTCGGCGTCCTTGAACGGAGCGAGCTCGGCCTGGTGACGGGCCGGCATGGTGGCGTGCGCCTCGATCAGCGCGTGGACCACGCTGTGGCCGGGCCGTGCGGGAATGTCGGGCGTCTCGTTCAGGTCCTGGCCGCGCCACATCGCGGCGCAGTGCAGCCAGCCGGCCAGCTCTTGGACGCGCGCGTTGCGCGCGCGGTCCCAGCGCTCGAAGGGGTGAGCTCCAATGGCTGTCAGCTTGGCCTGAACGGCGGCGACATCAGCGGGTGTGGCGTCGCCGGGGAAGACGGCCAGTGCGGTGGTCATCGGGTTCCTTGTCTGGGGGTCGGTTTGGCGAAGTGGTTCGCCGAGAGAGTGCTGTGCGAGGGCGATGCCGCGCGGCGAGGGTGCGCACCCTTGGTACAGGGGCGCCCGCCGGGGAAGAAGCGGCTCTGGGGGCCGGGCCGCCCAGGCCCTGGCTGGGCGCTGGGCGCGGCGGGTTACTGCTCGGCGCCGGTGACGTGGAGATCGGTCACGCTCGGCAGTGCCGACAGGATCGTGTGGAACTCCTGTGGGGTGCGCCGACACCGGCGGGTGTGCTTGCTCAGCTTCAGCTGCAACTCCACCTCGACCGGGCGGACGGGATAGTCGCGTGAGGCGATGTACTCGGTGTCCGAGCACACGTACTGCGCGCGGCCGACGCTCAAGATCAGTTCGCCGAGCGTGACCCGGTCGCCTCGGCGGGGCAGGGGCACATCGCCGATGTCCCACATGAACTCGACCGTGTACTCGGTCTCGTCGGGCTCGATGCCCATGTCGAAGAACACGCCAACGCGCACTGCTCTCTCCTGCGTGGGTGGGTGGGTGCGGCGGCGCACGGCGCGCCGCCGGATGGACGGGTGCTCCTGGCGGGACCCGAACCCGTGCCGAGTGGGCGAGCTTGGGCAGCGCGCTTTGCTGCCGGGGTTCAGGACGGCGTGAGCGAGAGGAGCTTGGGCCGGGCTACACCCTTCCCATGACTTCTACAGTACACACAATCATAGAGTTACACAATCTCTGGAGTTGCTGGCGCCAGAGTTAGTCGAGCCGCGGATCCCGGCAGGAGTTGCAGCACCAGGGGTTCGCACCGTCCGCGGCGGCGTGGATGCGGTGGGGCGGGTCGCCCTGTGGGATGGCCTTGGAGCAGAAGGCGCAGTAGTGCGCTGGGTAGGGCGTCGACCAGGGCTGTGAGCGTGTGCGGCATGACGGACACGGACGCATCGAGCGCCGAGGCGATAGCAGCCCAGCTCCTTACCCAGGCCCACGTTGTCGCGCGCCGCTTTGGTCGGCGGCCCTGGCGCGACTTCCTACAGTGGATCAGCCGCGGCCGTCGTCGACGGCGAGACCGTTTTCGGCGTGGACTACCGGATCTGCCGCCGCTGCCTCAATCCCTTCCAGCATCACTGCAAAGAAGCCCTGTTGGACCGGTGCGACCGGATCACGCCGCCAGGCCGCGCCCTCCGCAGGGTCTACCGTTCCAGGTCGAAGACCAGCTGCTCACCGCACTTCGCCTCCGTGCCCGGCAGCCTCTCCAGATCGCGTAGCAGCGCCCGTATGTGCCGCTGCGCCTCCGCGAGGTCGCGGACGATCTCTCGGGCGATCTCCGTCGGCGGCCGCGGTTCCTTCGCCGGCGCGGGCGGCTTCGAGGGCATTGCGACCGCGGCCGGCGCGGGCGAGTGCTCAACGCGCCGCTGGCTGCCGGGAAGCAGCACGACCACGGTGCTCGTCAGGGTGCCGCTGTTCTTGAATGCCTTCTCGGGCAGTTGCTCCATCACTCCGCCGAGTTGCTCTACCAGCGCCCGGAAGTCCCGCGTGGCCGGCGAGGAGTGGAAGTCCGCCCTGTCCGAGATCACCGCGGCCAGCAACCCGTCGGGTGTGAGGAACCGGTGCGTGTGGGTGACGTGGGTGGTGTCCGCGCCTTTGGCGAAGGGCGGATTCATGGTCTCCTTGTCGTAGTGCGGCCGTGCCTCCAGGGTCAGGAAGTCGCTGGTCGTCGCGGTGCGCGTGAACCCGGCATCGCTGAGCGCCTGGGTGTGCTCTTCGAGCGGTTCAACGCAGTCCACCACGCAGCCGGCACCTGCGACTCGCTCGGCGATTGCTACGTGGCCTGCGGATGGTTCCAGCACGGTCAACCCCGGTTGCAGTTCGGCGAGTTCTACCGGCTGCTTCACCACCGCCGGCGGGGTGGGGAAGTAGCCGAGGTCCTGGACGGTGGTGATCTTCCCGGTACGGCACAGCTGAGCGATGACCTCGGACGGATCCTCCCGGAACAGGTGCGCTTGGGCCTTGCGGCTCCACTGTCCCCCCGCCGCCTGCAGCACCTTGTCCGTACGGGCGTACAGATTGGCGTCGAGCTGGGCAGGCAGACGCCGCGCGGTTCCGTCGATGACGACCTCGCCCAGGATGGCCAGGACATCGGAGGCGACCTTCATCAGCATTCCTTCGCACGTCAGACGGCCCGATCGCTGACCGCCAGTCGGCGATCCAGCCGTGAGGAGGGACCGAACCGGGGCGGCAGTCCGCCGCGCCCCGGGGGAATGAATTGGGTGCGCGCGCTCAGGCTGTCCGGCCAGGTCCGGCGGCCAGCCGGGCCGCTTCCGCCTGGGCGTCTTCAGCGGTGTAGCCCGAGCCGCACCAAGGGCGGCAGTACGCGCCGGCCGGGGCCTGGCACTCCTCGCAGCCCTCCTCGAAGTCGCCGGGCAGGAACGGACGGCGCACCAGGGGCGCGGACGCCTCGTGATCGGGAGCAGGCACGGAAACTCCAGTGGTGGACGGCAGCCCCGCGCAACGAGCGGGACCGGACGCGGGCGGATGAAGGCGCCGACGCGGAGGGCGGCGCAGCCGCGTGCAACGAAAGGTGCGGCAGGGACCGGGCAGACGGGATCAGGCGGTCGGGGCGAGCATGGCAACGCCCCGACCCGCCCATCCGGTGACAGGCGCAGCCGTCACCGCGACCACGCCAACTACCATATGCAAATTCATAGAAGTACACAACTATAAGAAGGTCTGGGCGCCGGCCGGAAAGCGGTACCCCACCTCACCCGGGAAGCGGCCCTCCGCATCGGGCCACACCGCCTGCCACACCGGCGCCGTCCAATCGCTCGACCCGTGCACCGCGCGGACGATCGTGAACGGCCCCGTGCGCTGGTTGGTCAGGACCGGGGTCACTGCGCTCGACAACCTCCTGCGACCTGCGCAGATCCGAATCTCAGGCACAGTCCGGCGGGCCTTCGACCTGCATCGATCCCGGTTCTGACCAACCAGCGCGTGCTGCCCACCTGCACCAGGCGCAGCACATACCCCCCGGCCAGAACCCCCGCCACCTCCAACCCCACCCGGCTCAGGAGCCACCGACCCGGCATCCAACCGCGCCACCAGAGAGTTCAGGACCCCCATGGACACCTTGGAAGCCAGCCCACTCAGCGCCGGCTCGTACCCTCGAGCGCGGTGCAGCCCGACCGTGTAGGTGAACGGCGGCGCCCCGGACTCCGGATCAGCGAACACATACTGCACCGCGTACCCGTTCCGCCGGATGATGCCCCTCAGACGGTCCAGATAGGCGTCCATACGCGGATCTCCGTGCGAGATGACGACTCCTTGAGATGGGGATGATGAGGTGCCCTCGGCCGACCAGCCGAGAGTGCAAGGACGAGGCGGGCAGGCTCCTCGGCCGAGCCAGCCCCGCGCGAGGAGGACCCGGTCAGGCGGCCCACCGAGAGCCGGCGCTGATCTCTCCGGTGGCCAGGTCGATGAACAGGTTGCTGCCGTGCACCGGCCGATCAAGCCGGGAGTAGTCGGCGAGCGCGTCGCCGATCTCCGTCCCCTCGAAGTCGACGTCCGTCACGGTCGTGTCGCCATGGTGGAAGTAGACAGTGTCGTCCCAGTAGACGCCGTCCTCGTAGTTCGGATCGGTGACCAACTCCACCCGCAGCGCAGGCGACTCGGTATCCGCCTCCCCCTTGACGTAGAGGGTCGCGCCCGCCTCATGCAGAAGGCGCGGCAACTTCTCCTTCAGCTGCGCCTCCAAGGTCACGCCGGCACGCTGCTCGCACCAGCCGATGAGGTCATACAGCTGGTCCACTGTCAGGGCGTTGAGAAGCGGCGCCGTAGCCTCCTCGTCGGTGAGCAGCACTGACAGGGGCGGCGAAGGAGCAAGTGGGGCGGGGACGGCGAGCGCCTGCCCGCCGACATCGATGGACGTCATCAGGTTCTCCAGAAGAACACGGGCCGATTCGGCCCAGGACGGGAAGGACCGCCTCACGCGGCGGGGAGGACAATGCGCAGCGTGTCGCCGTACTGGGGCGCGTCGAACTCCGAGATCTCCACCAAGGCATCCGCGACCAGCGTCCGCTTGAAATCGATCCGGCTCTCAACGCCCTGCGGCGAGCCGGCGAAGTACAGTGTCGGCCCGTCGGTGGCCCATGCCCGGCCGTCCTCGTATTCCGTGATCCGAAAGCTCACGGCCCGAGGGCGCTTCGCGTCGGAGTGATCCCACCACTGGACGAGGGCGGACCGAAGATCCTCAAGGAGTTCCTCCGGGATCACGTACCGACCGGGAGTCACGTCGGCGTACTCCTGCTCGACGGTGGCGAGGGCGTGGCTGCCCATGGTTGTCGGATCGAATCCGCGCATGATCGTGATGCCTCTCAAGGTGTGTGGGGATCCGCGACCAACCACCTGGCAGCGCAAGGCGGTGGGAAGCGGAGTAGGAACAAAACCGGGGGAACTCAGCCCCGGTGCACTGTCACCTCGGCGTCGAGCGCGAGCTCACGGCGCCACAGGAGTTCGTCGGCACGCTTGGCCTCACGGCGCCGGAAGCGACGAGTCCTACGCCGGCCCGCGCCTCGCTCGCGTCGTGTGGGCCGGCCTTCATCGGGCCAACTCGGAGTGAAGCGGTAGTTCATGACGGGCAAGGCAGTTCCCCTCCAGAGCGCACCGGGGAAGCGGACGCCGCCCCGATGACTCCTCCTTATGTAGATTCATAGAGTTACACAACTACAGGGCGGGGAGGGCGAGCCCGGCGGACGACGGCCAACGGTGAGTCGCCGTCGAGGTGCGCCCCCAGGCTGCGGTAGACGCTTACGCGCGTCGCGCCCCAGATCTCCAAGAGCTCTTCGGCAACGCGCAATGCGCCGTGCAAATCGGGCGGCAGGCTCGCTGCGCCCTCTCCACACCAAATGCCGCACATGACTGCATACATGGGTGATGCGGGCGGCGACTCGTCTGCCATGTCTGGAAGATCCTTTCGACCCTTGAACTTGGGGGCGTTCCACCCCAACGGTTCCTATTTTACACAGACTCATAGAGTTATGCAACAAGAAGGTGGGGAGCTTTGGGATTTTTCGTTTCCGTGTCCGGGGTGGTTCTCGTTTCGGTGTCCGTCGTAGGCGGCGGCGTTCTCATCCGGGGTGCGGTGGACGGTGAGCAGGGCCATGCGGTGGCTGTGCTCACCGAAGGCGACCGTCCGTGCGTCGAGTGCCGCTGGCGGCTATCCATCGGCCTGTGCCTGGTCGAGAACGCGGGTGAAGTCCGTGGTGTTGACGGTGGTGTGCTCGCGCTGGGGCAAGGTGGGGTGACCGAAGGCGAACCGGCCTGTTTCGTCGGCCGTGCGGTGCTCGAGGATCTCTGGTGGGAGGCCGCGGCCGAGGACCTCGACGATTCCGTCGGCGAACCGGATGTCAGAGTCGTGCAGGCTGGCGATCCGGGTGTCGTCGGCGATCTGGCGCGCCACGTCGGCGGTGAAGCGGGCAGGATCATTCCGTCGCGCCGGTGGCCGAGGACCTCGGCCTTGTAGGGGCTGAAGTCGTTGCGGGCGACTGAAGAGGGGAACTACTCGGCCGGGGGCCGACGGGCTGGGGAGTCATGCTGGTACGTCTCTGCGATTCGAGGAGGGCGTGCGGGCTGGGGCGCCGGGGCGTGAAGTTCGTGGTCGAGGGCGCGGATCCGGCGGCAGCTATTTCGTTCCGCCGATCCACAGCATCCGGAACGCGGCTTTGAACTGTTCGTGGCGGGCCGGAGCGTCGGGCAGGGCGCGCTGCAGCCGGGCCCGGAACTCCGGCCCGTGGGACCGGCCCCGCGGGCGTGTCCCGTGTACCAGCTCGTGGACCAGAACGTACTCCAGGAGGAGCGGGGGAAGCTGGAAGGCCGTCCAGTGAAGCGTCAGCCGGTGGGCGCGCTCCTGATAGATGCCGCCGTGTCGGCAGCCGATGTCGCGTACCGCGAGCTCGGGCATCGGGCGGCGAGTGCGCAGGCGGGACCACCAGGCGGGCGCCGCCGCCTCCAGCCATGCCTGACCGGCCCTGGTGTACCACTCGATGATCGGCTGCGCACCGTACCGTGCGATGTCGCCACGGTAGGCCACCAGCCAACCGGTCCCGTCCGTCTGCCGCAGATGGACGGGACCGGAGGTGTCGACCAGGAACAGCCGGACGCCAGCACCCAGCCACATGAACTTGCACCCTTCCACCAGGCGCTTGTCGGGGTGCTGCGGGGACCGCGCGGCCATCCTCCGCGCGTGCACCTCCAGGAGGGAGGCGTTCTGCCGGACGAACCGGATGATCTCTGCCGGCGTTGAGGTCGGCAGGGCGCGCACAACGCGCCGACCATCCGGTCGTGTTGTCAGCGCGTGTTGGGCACGCCGGTGCGATACGACGACGTCGAAGGTGCCGGGCTCGAGGGTTCCGTCGTCCTCCAGGGCCGCGGTGATGCGCTGGATGAGCTCGTCGTCGAGCTCAGCGCCGACGGGGTCAGTAGTCGGTCTCATGGTGCGGGAGTTCTCCTGTTGCGGGTGGTAATGGTGAGCACGGGGCGGTGGCCGACCTGCCCCGTTGTCCTGTGTCGGTGGCCCTCGGCACAGGACAACGCGTAATACTCCAGCGGGAGTTCGAACTCGCCGGCAGGGCCGTGCAGCCGGGGTGCTATCGCAGGGTGGGAATCTTGCCCCAGAGGTGAACGGGCCCCCTGGAGGTGCGCACCGGCCTGCCCTTGGGGCCGTTGACGTGACCGGCGATGACGCACTCGGCATGGGCGCAGCCGTCGGGATGAGCGCGCGTGTTCAGGCAGCGGTTGGGGCTGCGGTAGAGCGCGACCTCCCACAGGAACGCCGTACTGGGGGCCCGGCGCGGCTCGCTCGCCTCCTCGTCCTGCTGGGCGGCGCCCGGTGAGGGCCGGTGGCAAAGCAAGCAACTTGACCACGTTGACGTCGCCCTCGCGCAGCCCCTCACGGCAGTCATGCCTGCCCCGGCCCGGTCGCGACGGAGTACCTCCTTCTTAAGTCCAGGCGTGCTTGCCCTCCTGGGCCATCAGCTGCCAGGCGGTGTAGACGATCTGAGCCCACGCGCCCGTCGTGCCGAGCAGGGTGCCGGACTCGGGGAAGTGGCGGCCCGTGAACAGCGCCCTCTCGTTGTCCCGCATAAGCTCCGGCTGCCGACAGCAGAACTCCGATATCACCCGCCCGGACCGTGCTGACCTCGTCCACGGGCAGCAGCGCCTCGGGGTCGAGCGTGTCGTAGAAGCGAGGGGCCGTCCCCCCTTGACCAGGCTCTCCGCCGGGCTCCACAAGGACCAGGAGACGCCGACGATCGGTGTCGGCTTATCTCGCAAGATGTGCTCGGGGACCTCGGAGCCGCCTGCCTCGCGCTCGTACGACCCGATGGGGACGGCTAAGACCAACAGGCCGCTGGGCGAGGGCAGCCGGTCCACGGTGATCGCTTCCGTCGGCGCGGTCTGCCCGGCCGCAACGGCCAGCCCGGTCATGTCCTCATCGGCATAGCAGAGGCGCGCGTCGCTGAGCCGCTGCGACTCCTGCTCGCACAGCACCAGGGCCGTCGCCCACGCGGCGTCCTGGGCACCGGCGATATGCGGGTACCTGGAGGAGCTGCCGCGCCGCAACGCCCCGGCCATGTTCAAGAGGCCGAAGCGGGTGCGCTGGTGCTCCTGCACGGTCTGGCGCAGCTCGGGGAGACGCTTGGGCTCGGGCGGGGGCCAGCGCCGAACTGCGGGGTCCAGCGGCGGGTCAAGAATGCGCATGATGCCTCATCAGGAGCGCGTGTACACCCATCCTCCGCACATGGCCCGTTCGGATGACAGGGACCATGATCGCGGATCGAATCGTGTCCGAGTCGGCACCATTTGGGGGATCGGTCGTTGAGTAGGGCGTCCCCGATGTTGACCAATACTGACCAGTTCAACGTCGCTTGACACAAGGCTCGCGAAGCGATTCCCCCATGTGCGAAGGCACCGTGTACACGGGGCCGGGGTGTGCAGCAAGCAACACCAGGGAATAACGAAAGTACATGCATAAATCTAATTATTCAATACATGAACTGTAGGGGGCGGCAGACCCCCGCAAGCGGGCACGGGACCGTCAGACACGGTGCTCGGCGAAGGAGCGCACCTACCTGTGCGCCGCCTTGGTGTCCTGCGGGTTGCCCAGAACGATGGCCAGTGCGCCCACGAACCCACGGAGCTGGTGACTGAGGTTGTCTCGGGTGAGCCAGTCCCACGCGGTGTCGCGCCGTGCCCGCACGGCGGTGATCTCTGTCGTGGTGGCCTGTGCGACGTGCCTGAGTGTGGCCTCGCACAGCGCGTCCACGGCTGCCTGTGTTTCCGTCAATCCGGCGTCGGCGAGCTTGTTGATCATATCGGCGCGTCGGCTCATCAGCTCGGCGTCGGGCCGGGCTTGTCGGTGTCGGGCGGTGGCGGTCACTTCGATCTCGGTGTAGGCGACCTTGGTCCTGCGCCGCTGGCACAAGCGGCCACCATCTCGGCGCGACCAATAAGCATCTCGTCCCGGATACCGCCGCGAGGGTGCGGCATGCGTGAGGCGTCGACGTCTTCGCCCAGCATCATCGAGACGATGCCCAGCAGCCCGGCCGACGCCGATCCGGGCACCATGCGCTTCCGCCTCTACCGCCTGCCCGCCTGACCGACCTGCTCGCCGCCGGCACCTGACAGCCAGCCCGACAGTCCGAACGACAAAGGAAGGAGCACGCATCACCCCGGGTGCCGTGGAACCCTGGCGCAGCCGCAGCGACACGCGAAGACCCCACCCGCGATCACACGGGACAAACGGGGCGAACCGACGAACCGACTACCTCATCAGGCACTCGCAGCCGTTGACGAATCGAGGCTGGGGCAGGGAGAATTTCCGGAAATCCGAACCGGCGGAAGGGAGCGGCTATTCCTTCGAAGGTGCTTCCTTTTCCTCCCACGTTCCCCGCGTGAGGCGCCTGCGAATCTCCGAGTAAATAGTCTTGCGGTACCACATCGGCTCGAATACCTCAGGGCGTTTGCGGTCTCCCGGAACGCGGTCGGGAGCTGCGATCTGCTTGCGGAGCAGATATGACTGCATGGTGCGTCGCTGAGCAGGCTTTCCGCTGAGCGCGTTACCACGAATGACGCCGTACTCGCTGATATCCAGCAAATCCTTGGGGTGATCCTCGGGAAGGGGCTTCACGAACTGAGGTTCGCTGCGCGTGTATGCCGTCCACACCCGGGGCCTGTTTGTTCGCACCCACTCGTCCACCGCCTTTGGATCCCACTGCCCGTCCGATACAGGCGCGGGGAAGGCGGCAGCCACGACTTGGCCGTTGGCGTCACGCCGCTCCTTGGCCTTGGCCCACACGTCCACGGCCTGGTAGCTCATGCCGAACCGCTTGGCCATCTCGGACCGCCTCTCGGCGGCCAGCCCGGGCGGTGCCGCAGGCGTGGCAGCTGTTGCCGGCTTGTCAGCGGCCTGCGCATCGGGTGCGCTGGTGGTGTCGGGCTCCGGCTTGGGCGGCCAGTACTGCGGACGCATGGCCTGGACCCAGGCGTCGACCTGAGTAACGTCCCACATGCCGTCGTCGCCCGCCGCCGGGAAGTTGACCAGCCTGGTCCAGACGGTGGCGTCCTTGGGCGCCACGCCGTACCGGGTAGTGATCCCCGTGTGGTCGATGCGACGGCTTGTCATGGACGGGCCTTCGGGTGGAGGTGGGTGGTCTTGGAACTACTGGCCGGGGTCCTGCGTGCCGCCGTCGGCCGCCGCCTTCCCTGAAGTACCGCGCTTGCCGATCGGGCGGAGCAGATATGGCAGGACAGTCTTGGGCGTCCACATGGGTTCTTGGGCCTCGGGCGTCTTGCCGTCGTTCGGGAGCCGGTCGGCGCGGGCGAGCTTGCCCTGGGAGATGTAGGACTTGAGCGTGGACAGGGCGGTCGGCTTGGGCCGGCCTTGTTCGTGGCCGTCGAGTTCGGCGATTTGCTTGAGTGTGAGCAGGCC
>JAFAUH010000375.1 GCA_019243445.1 Streptomycetaceae bacterium
GCCCTCGCGTGCCAGCCAGCCGCCCGCGTGCCGGAACACATGGCTCACACCGTCCCAGCGCAGCACGGCCTGTGGGCCCTCCACGGCCAGTGTGGCCGCCACCGGATCCGCCGTGCCGAGGCATACCTCGCCGTCACGGACGCCTACTGCCATCGGCTGGTGGCCGGGCACCCGCAGATGGTGGACGGTCCACGCGGCCTGGCCGCCGAGACGCCATCCGCTCGGCACCGAGAACGGATCTGTCCAGCCTACGGCCGCTGTACCGGGACGTAGCGCGGCGTGCCGCAACAGCGCCGCTGCCGCGTATACCTCGTCGGGTATGACGGCCTGCACGAGACTTTCCGCCTCGTGGTCGATCAACCCGGTGTCGAGATTGCCGGAGACGACCGCGGGGTGGGCGAGCAGCCGCCGCAGAAAACCGGTGTTGGTCTCGACGCCCAGCACCACGGTGTCGGCGAGAGCGGCGCGCAGTCTGCGCAGGGCGGTCGGGCGGTCCGGGCCATGGGCGATGACCTTGGAGAGCAGCGGGTCGTATGCCGTGCCCGCTACGCTGCCGGTACGGAGCCCTGAGTCGACGCGCACGCCTTCGCCGCGCGGCTCGTCGAGTGCCAGCACCGTCCCGCTGGAAGGTAGGAACTCCAGTCGCTTTCCACTCATCCGCGCCGACTCCGCGCAGACGCGGGCCTCGATCGCATGGCCGGTGAGTGTGATGTCCCGCTGGTTGAAGGCAAGGCGCTCACCGGCTGCGATGCGCAGCTGCCACTCCACCAGATCGAGCCCGGTGACCAGCTCCGTCACAGGATGCTCGACTTGGAGGCGGGTGTTCATCTCCATAAAGCAGTAGGCGGTGGGATCGGCAGCGGGGACGATGAACTCCACCGTGCCCGCGCCGACATACCCGCAGCAGCGGGCGGCTTGAATCGCGGCCTCGCTCATCGCCGCACGCGTGGATTCATCGAGCAGAACACTTGGCGCCTCCTCGATCACCTTTTGGTGGCGGCGCTGCAATGAGCACTCGCGCTCGCCGAGGTGGACGACGTGGCCGTGGGCGTCCGCCAGAACCTGGATCTCGATGTGCCGCGGCCGGTCGATCCACCGCTCGACGAGCAGCGTGTCGTCGCCGAACGAACCACGTGCCTCGCGCCGTGCGGCAGCGATCTCGTCGGCCAGATGCGCTTCGTCCCGCACCAGCCGCATGCCCTTGCCGCCACCGCCCGCCGACGGCTTCAGCAGCACCGGGACGCCGATCTCACGTGCTGCCTCAATAAGTTGGGCGTCGGTCAGACCGCTGCCGCTGCTGCCGGGCACCACGGGCACACCGGCGGCACGGACGGTCTCCTTGGCACGGATCTTGTCGCCCATCAGCTCGATTGCGCTTGCCGGCGGCCCGATGAAGGTGAGCCCGGCCGCTTCGCAGGCGCGCGCGAAGGCGGGGTTTTCGGCGAGGAACCCGTAGCCGGGGTGAACAGCCTGCGCATTCGTGCGGGATGCGGCGTCGAGCAGCCGCTGTATCGACAAGTAGCTTTCCGTAGCCGGTGTCGGCCCGATGTGCACTGCGGTGTCCGCCTCGACCGTCTGCAGGGCGTCGGCGTCCGCGTCGCTGTACACGGCGACCGAGCGGACCCCGAGTCGACGCAGCGTGCGGATCACCCGGACGGCGATCTCGCCCCGGTTGGCCACAAGGACTGTCTCGAACACTGGTGATCCCCCTTTACATTCTGAAGATGCCGTAGCCGGGAGCTGACGGATCCTTCGCCGGTATCGGCGCGTTGGCACACGCGGTGAGTGCGAGGCCGAGCACCGTCCGGGTCTCCAGCGGGTCGATCACCCCGTCGTCCCACAACCGGGCCGTCGCGTAATAGGCGTTGCCCTGCGTCTCGTACTGCCGGCGGATCGGATTTTTGAAGAGCTCCTCCTCCTCAGCCGGCCACTCCCGCCCGGCGGCTTCCATCTGGTCGCGCTTGACGGTGACCAGTACGGACGCGGCCTGCTCACCGCCCATCACGGAGATCTTCGCATTGGGCCACATCCACAGGAAGCGGGGCGAATACGCGCGGCCGCACATCGAGTAGTTGCCCGCGCCGTAGCTGCCGCCGATGATCACCGTGAGCTTCGGCACTCGGGCGCAGGCAACGGCCGTGACCATCTTCGCGCCATGCTTGGCGATGCCGCCCGCCTCGTACTGGCGGCCGACCATGAATCCCGAGATGTTCTGCAGGAAGAGCAGCGGTATGCCGCGCTGATCGCACACCTCGATGAAGTGCGCGCCCTTGAGCGCCGATTCGGCGAAGAGAATGCCGTTGTTGGCGACGATGCCCACCGGATGGCCGTGCAGCCGTGCGAAGCCGGTGACCAGCGTCGTGCCGTACTCGGCCTTGAACTCCGCGAACCGGCTTCCGTCCACCAGTCGCGCGATCACCTCGCGCACGTCGTACGGCGTGCGCGAGTCGACCGGCACCACCCCGTACAGCCCGGCGGGATCGACGGCCGGCTCCTCAATGGGCGCGACCGGCCACGGCAGCGCACCGCGCTCCGGCAAGGTGGAGACGATGGTGCGCACGATCCGCAGCGCGTGTGCGTCGTCCTGCGCGAGGTGATCAGTGACGCCGGAGACTTTGGAGTGCACCTCGCCGCCGCCGAGCTCCTCGGCCGTGACCACTTCGCCCGTCGCCGCCTTCACCAGGGGCGGGCCGCCGAGGAAGATCGTGCCCTGCTCGCGCACGATCACCGCTTCGTCGCTCATCGCCGGCACATACGCGCCGCCTGCCGTGCACGAGCCCATGACCGAGGCTATCTGCGGTATGCCGCGGGCCGACATCGTCGCCTGGTTGTAGAAGATCCGCCCGAAGTGCTCCCGGTCCGGGAACACCTCGTCCTGCCTCGGCAGGAAGGCGCCGCCCGAATCCACCAGATAGATGCATGGCAGCCGGTTGTCGAGTGCCACCTCCTGGGCCCGCAGGTGTTTCTTGACGGTGACCGGGTAATACGTGCCGCCTTTGACCGTAGCGTCGTTGGCCACCACGACGACCTCACGCCCGGCGACCCGTCCTATCCCGGTGATCAGCCCGGCCGCGGGCGCCTCGCCCTCATACATCCCGTCGGCAGCCAGCGGGGAGAGCTCCAAGAAGGGCGAGCCGGGGTCGAGCAGCCCGTCAACACGGTCGCGCGGCAGCAGCTTGCCGCGCGAGGTGTGCCGGGTGCGCGCCTTCTCGCCCCCGCCGAGCCGCGCGGCGGCCAGCTTCTCGCGCAGCCGCCCGGACAGCTCGGCGTGCGCAGCGACATTGGCCGCGTGCGCCGGGGATCCCGGATCAACGGCGCTGCGCAGCACGGGTGAGGCCGCCGCCGCGGGTGGTCGTGTGGTGGCTTGCATGTGTCCTCGAGCTCCTTTGCCCTCAGACCTTCAGTGGCATGGTGTTAATCATCGTTAACTTACCTCTACGTTAACGCTCACTAACATTCCTTGTCTAGAATGTATTCCCATGCAGCCGATGCCGCCTACGCAGCCGACCGGCGCCGGGGCCACCCGACGCGAGCAGATCCTCAACGAGGCCGCTCAGCTCTTCGCCGAGCGCGGATTCCACGGCGTCGGCGTCGACGAGATCGGAGCCGCGGTCGGCATCAGCGGTCCCGGGCTGTACCGGCACTTCCCGGGCAAGGTCGCGATGCTCGCCGAACTGCTCGTCGGCATCAGCGGCCGGCTGCTCGCCGAGGGCAAGCGCCGTGTCGCCGAGGCCGCCGACTCCGCCGCCGCGCTTGACGCGCTGGTCCGCGGTCATGCCGCCTTCGCTCTCGACGACCGCCCGCTGATCATCCTGCACGACCGCGAGCTCGACCGCCTGCGGGAGTCCGACCGCAAACTCGTCCGCCAGCTCCAGCGTCAGTACGTGGAGCTGTGGGTTGAGGTCGTGGGCAAGGAGCACCCCGACGCCCAGGAGGAGGAGGTGCGCGCGGCGGTCCACGCCGTCTTCGGGCTGCTCAACTCCACCCCGCACCTGGGGCCGTATCGTGGGGCGCAAGGCGGCCTTCCGGACCGCGAGGCCACAGCAGCACTGCTGCACCGGCTCGCCCTCGGCGCCTTTGCTGCCCTGGACGGATCAGCCGGCTGAGAAGGAGAGACGCCGCGAGCCCGCTCCCTGTCGCCGACAAGGTCGTCAGCCCAGCAGTCCCGCTGCGTCGAGCAGGTAGGCCGTCATGGGGTCGTAGTGGTGCGGCGCCACATGGTCATCGAGCGGGACAGTGACGGTCAGCGTGCCTTCGGCCTCTCCCACGAACAGCGCCGGATCGTTGCAGTCCGCGTACCCAACCGCGTCGATGCCGCGCTGCCCCGCGCACCCCGCCCAGCCGTGGTCGGCAACCACCAGATCGGGCAGCGGGCTGCCCGCCGCCGCCATCGCGTCGAGGATCGTGGCCATTGGCTCGGGGGAGTGGGTGTGCACCAGGGCCGCACCGCGCAGCACCATGGCCACCCCGCCCATCTGCAGCAGGCGGCCGTCGTCCGCGCGCAGACCCTCGGGGATGGCAACGATTTCGCAGCCGGCAGCACGCAGCGCCGCCGCGGTCGCCTGGTGCACGCCGAGCAGCCCGCCGGGGTGACCGGTCGCGAAGAGCACACATTGCTTGCCGGCCGCCGCCTTGCGCAGCCGGATGGCAAGGCGCTCCAGCGCGTCGACGGTCAACTCGGGGCTGATGGTGTCCTGACCCGTACGGTGCCCCGGGTTGGCGACGACGCCACAGCGGTCCGCCATCAACTCCAGCACCGCGTGCTCGTCGGTCCAGCGGTCGCCGAATTCGAGCCCCAGCCAGTAGTAGCGGTTGCCGCGGGCCAACTCCCGGTAGTGGTCGAGGTTGTTCTCGCGGGTGGTGGCAACGTCTCCAGCGATACGGGTGTGAAGGAGATGCTCGATCAGAGCCTGGCGGGACGGGACTCGGTCTATGGGCATGCAGTCATTCTCACGTGTTGCGGGACGCATGTGCGACGTATCGCTCATTGAGACGAAGGCGTGACCCTGTTGTCGCCTCCCTTGCCCAGCTGCGATCTTCGACGTCCTTTTGTTGTGGATTGCTGCGCATTACTGCGGATTTTTGCGGCGGGATGAAAGTTGAGGGCGGGACGGGATGAAAGTTGAGGGCGGATGAAATCCGGAGGCGCACGCGTTGGAGCCTGCGGCAGCCGACGCGGACAACGGAGGTTTCAGGTGGTGGCGAGAGGCGAATCGCAAGGACAGGGGTGGCTGCGGCGCATCAGCGCGCACAGCTGGCGGTACCGGCGCAACATGCTGCTGGCGCTGGGCGCCTCGTTCATGGGGATGGCCGTCACCGCGCTCGTGCCGCTCCTGCCACGGGTGATCATCGACGACGTGATCGTCAAGCACACCCAGCCGATCGCGCTCTGGGCGGGGCTGATGGTCCTCGCCGCGCTCGCCGTTTACGTCTGCACGTATGTGCGGCGTTTCTACGGTGGGCGGCTCGGCCTCGACATTCAGTACGACCTGCGCAATGAGATGTTCGCCGCCATCGCACGGCTCGACGGGGCACGGCAGGACGAGCTCAACACAGGGCAGGTGGTCGGCCGGGCCACCAGCGATCTCCAGCTCGTACAGGGCATGCTCTTCATGCTGCCGATGGTGCTCGGCAACCTCCTGCTCTTCGTCATGTCCCTGATCATCATGGCGGTGCTCTCCCCGCTGCTCACAGTCATTGCCCTCGCTGTCGCACCCGCCCTGTGGTTCATCGCCGAGCTCAGCCGCAAGCGCGTCTTCCCCGCCACCTGGTACGCGCAAGGCCAGGCAGCCGCTGTCGCCGGCGTCGTCGAGGGTGCCGTCACCGGCGTACGGGTCGTCAAAGGCTTCGGCCAGGAGGAACAGGAGGAGGAGAAACTGCGCAGGGTGAGCCTGCGTCTGTTCGCCGCACGGCTGCGCACGATCAGGATGAATGCCCGATACAACCCGGCGCTTCAGGCCGTACCCGCACTCGGGCAAGTCGCGATGCTCGCACTCGGCGGCTGGATGGCCGTCAAGGGCGAGATCAGCCTTGGAACCTTCGTCGCTTTCTCCACCTACCTCGCCCAGCTCACCGGCCCGGTTCGGATGCTGGTCATGATGCTCACCATCGGTCAGCAGGCACGAGCGGGCGTCGAGCGCATCTACGAACTTATCGATACCGAACCGTTGGTCAAACAGGCACCGGACGCCCGTGAACTGCCCGCAGACGCCGATGCAACCGTCGAATTCGACTCCGTGACCTTCACCTACGGAACGGATGGCGTGGCGAACGGCACGCGGCCGGTACTCGCCGACTTCTCGCTGCGCATCGAATCCGGCGAAACGGTCGCCGTCGTCGGTGCCTCCGGCTCCGGGAAGTCCACCCTTTCGCTCCTGCTGCCCCGCTTCTACGATGTGACCGCAGGTGCCGTACGCGTCGGCGGGCAGGATGTGCGCGAGCTGACTTTGGACTCCCTGCGTGCGGCCATCGGTTTTGTACCCGAAGACAGCTTCCTGTTCTCCGACACCATCCGCGCCAATATCCGCTACGGACGGCCCGACGCGACCGAGGAGCAGATACGTGCGGCAGCCCGTACCGCGCAGGCACACGAGTTCATCTGCGAACTGCCCGACGGATACGACACGGTCGTCGGCGAACAAGGGCTCACCCTCTCCGGCGGTCAGCGGCAACGCATCGCGCTCGCCCGGGCGGTGCTCACCGACCCGCGGCTGCTGCTGCTCGATGATGCGACCTCGGCCGTCGACGCCCGTATCGAGGCCGGGATCCACAAGGCACTGCGCGAGGTCATGGCGGGCCGTACCACGCTGCTGATCGCCCACCGCCGCTCCACGCTCGCTCTCGCCGACCGAATCGCGGTGCTCGACGAGGGACGCCTTGTCGACGTCGGTGCCCATGAAGAGCTGGAGGAGCGCTGCGCCCGCTACCGCAGCCTGCTCACCAACCCCGACGAGCTGGCGAGCAGCGAACCGTCGGCAAACGGGGCCACTGGAACAGGGCGAGTGCCGTGGGAGCAGTTGCATGCCACCTCGGAGACAACGCCTGCTCTCCGCCACCCGGTCGACGGTGTCACACCTGAGTTGTGGCCGCGTAAAAGTGCGGCCGTCGGCGACGCCGATGTGCGCCCCGCCCCGCCTCCCGCGGCCAGCGGTCCCGGCTTCGCCGGGGCCCTTGCCGGGATGCCCGCCAACTCCGAGCTGCTGGCACGCGTCGCCGCGCTTCCGCCCGCCACCGACACGCCCGGCCTCGACGAGCGCAGAGCCCGCGCCGCCGATCCCGACTTCGGACTGCGCGCCCTGCTGCGCGGCTTTTGGCCCCCCCTGCTGCTGAGTCTGGTCTTCGTCGGCGCGGACGCGGTCGGTGGACTGCTGCTGCCCGTGCTGATCAGGAGCGGCATCGACAAGGGCGTGGACAAGCTGCTGTGGCGCGGCGTGTGGATGGCCTCCCTCGCCTCCCTCGTCGTCGTCCTGCTGCAGTGGGCCGCGCAGGTGGGGGAGACACAGCTGACTGGCCGCACCGGTGAGCGCGTGCTGTACGCACTCCGCCTAAAGATCTTCGCGCATCTGCAACGGCTCGGACTCGACTTCTACGAACGCGAGTTGACCGGACGCATCATGACCCGGATGACCACGGACGTCGATGCGCTCTCCAGCTTCCTGCAGACCGGCCTCGTCACCGCCGTCGTCAGCCTGCTCACCTTCTTCGGCATCCTCGTCGCGCTCGTCGCGATCGACGCCGGGCTCGCCCTCACCGTCCTCGCCACGCTGCCGCCGCTCGTCGTCGCCACCGTCGTCTTCCGGCGCAAGTCGCTGCGGGCGTACGGAGTGGCCCGGGACAAGGTCGCCGTTATCAACGCCGATCTGCAAGAGCACGTCGCCGGAATGCGCGTCGTGCAGGCATTCCGCGGCGAGCGGGCAGGCGCACGGCGGTTCGCGGAGCGCGGCGGTGAATACCTCGCAGCCAGGGTGAGCGGCCAGTGGTACATCTCGGTCTACTTCCCCTTCGTCCAGCTCCTCTCCAGCGTCGCCGCGGCGCTGGTGCTCATCGTCGGCGCCGGACGCATCGGCCACGCCACGCTGACCGTAGGCGCGCTGGTGGCGTATCTGCTCTACATCGACCTGTTCTTCTCCCCCGTACAGCAGCTGTCGCAGGTCTTCGACGGCTACCAGCAGGCGTCGATCTCGCTCGGGCGCATCCGTGAGCTGCTGCGGGTACCCACTAAAACACCGGCGGCGGAGCACCCCAGGACCATCGCCGCGGCGGGGCTGCGCGGCGAGATCGTCTTTGACAACGTGCACTTCGCGTATGGAGAAGAAGGGGCTGGAGAGGGAGGCACTGGAGAGAGGGAAGAGGCGCTGGAGGCTCTGTCAGCGATCCGGCTGTGTATACCCGCGGGCCAGACGGTCGCCTTCGTCGGGGAGACAGGTGCCGGGAAGTCCTCGCTGGTCAAGCTAGTCGCCCGGTTCTACGACCCGACCTCGGGCGCAATACGGGTGGACGGCACCGATATTCGTCAGTTCGACCTTGTCGAGTACCGGCGCCGCCTCGGTGTCGTACCGCAGGAGCCGTATCTCTTCGAGGGCACGGTCCGCGACGCCATCGCCTACGGGCGGCCGGATGCGACAGACGCGGAGGTGGAGGCGGCGGCGCGGGCCGTGGGAGCGCACACAATGATCGCCACCTTCCCCGCCGGCTATCTGCACCGGGTGGGGGAGCGCGGCCGGAACCTTTCTGCGGGGCAGCGCCAACTGCTCGCCCTTGCCCGAGCCGAACTCGTCGATCCTGATGTGCTGTTGCTCGATGAGGCGACGGCAGCTCTCGACCTGGCAACGGAACGGCTGGTCAACGAGGCCGCCGACCGGCTCGCCGTGCGCCGCACGACGCTGGTGGTCGCCCACCGGTTGACCACCGCCGCCCGGGCGGACCGCGTGGTGGTGATGGACCACGGGCGCGTCGTGGAGGACGGCACGCACCGTGAGCTGCTCGCGCGGGAGGAAGGCAGGTACGCGCGGCTGTGGCAGACGTATATGGGCGAGGAAGAACCTGCCGCGGCCTGAGAGGAACGCTGAGAGCCCCTTGCTGGGGCCAACGGTCCCAACAGCCGTTCTCCCAGAGCCAACCGGGGGTACCGTTCGAGGTGACCAGCTAGAACGGAAATAGTCGGGAGCCAGTATGCCGGAAACCTCCGAGCCCGGCACAGGTGCGCGGATCGCCGCGTGCCGCAAATTTCACCACCTCACGCAACGCGAGCTTGCGGCCCGCGCTCATGTGTCTTACTCGCTCATCAACAAGGTGGAGCGTGGCGCCGTCCCCGCTACACCGGCGCTCGTCACTGCGTGCGCCCGCGCCCTCGGACTGGACGTAACCGACCTGCAGCCGACACCTCATGTGAACTCGGTGACGACCCGCGCCGCGGCGCTCATGCCGCTCATGGTCCCCATCCGCGCTGCTCTCGATCTGTACGACCTGCCCCCGGCCGGTATCCAGCCGAGGCCGCTACCGCAACTGGCGGAGGCCGTTTACGCCGTCAATCGACTGGCGCAGTCAGCCAAGTACCGGCCGATGGCCGAGCAGTTGCCCGGCTTGCTTGAGGAACTGCACACGGCCGCACACACCGCGACCGGGAACGAGCAAAGTGCTCTTTTCGGGCTGCTCGCCGAGGCATACCGGTGCGGACACTCCGTCGGGATCGTCATCGGCCTGAACGACCTGTCTGCGATCGCCCTTGCGCGCATGGACTGGGCGGCACAGCAGGCCGGAGACCGCGGCCCCGCCTTGCGGGCGGTGCGCGAGTACCTGCGGGTGACCCGCTACCTGCGCGCCGATGACCTGGAGGCCTGCCGCAGGGTTCAGGCCGCCGGGCGCTCCCGGCTGGACGGTACGGACTCGGCGACGCCGGGTGCTCTGGTAGCGGCCGGGCAGCTTCACCTCGGCTCGGCTGTGGTGGCGGCCCGCGCCGGCGACCTCGACACGATGCGTGTCCACTTGGACGAGGCTGGGTGGATCGCCGAGCGAACCGGGGAGCGCGACGATCTGGCCGTGCACTTCGGGCCGACGAACGTAGCGGTGCATCGGGTAATGACGCTGGTGGAGGCTGGGCAGCACGAACAGGCCCTGACCGCCGGGCGACGACTGCGGTTCCCGGCAGGGTGGGCGCCAACCCGGATCGGGCACCACCACATCGACATGGCCCGTGCGCTGCGGTGGATGGGCCGTCATGACGCTGCTCTGGCCGCGCTGCAGCGAGCGCGGAAGGTGGCGCCGCAGCAGGCCAAGCATCATCCGCTGGTGCACGAGACCGTCACACATCTGGTGCACGCGACACGGAGGCCGTCGGAAGCATTGACGGGCTTTGCGGCGTGGTGCGACGTGCGTCCGTGACGGAACGAGGAATCGCGGCTTCCGGTTACGCGCAAATTCCTTGCGCCTTACGGGGTGTGATTGCGGCGACTCTGTGAGTGGCAGCAACCGTCCCTATCACGCTGTGATACGCGGGCGGCAGAACCAACCTGCGGAGCTTTTTCATGACCCCGACTCAGCACCCGCTCGCATTCATCTATGACCGCCTCGCGACGGTGAACAGAGTGATCTTGCAACTGCGCCTGGAGACTTGCGCGCAGTATGCAGGGGCGCAGGGTTGGCAGATCGGCGGCTGGTTCGTCGACGAGGGCGACGACGCCCTCACCACTGACAGACGACCCGCGTTCGACGCCATGTGCAACACCATCCGCGCGGCCGGTGTTGACGCCCCGCGGGTATGCCTCCTTCACGACTGGGACCGGCTCTCCCGCGACAAGGAAACATGTGGACTGCTGACAGGCCGCGTGCTGCGCCTCGGCGCCCGGGTGGAGACCTGCTTCGGCGAGCAGCGCAGACCGGACGGCATCTGGGTACAACGCGCCCGACCAGCCACCACGCCGACCATCGCATGACCGGGATCGTATGGGTGACGGGCAACTGCTGGCTGTACTGCCGTCGGTCGGGCCTGCCCGTGATGTGGGTCGGTACCGCCCAGAGCGTCGGCGTGTATGCCCCGCTGTATGCCCCGCTGTATGCCTGCGAGCAGTGCCTGGCTGAACTGTCCGCGATGGTTTGGCAGCACGTCCAACGCCGCGATTCCAGCGCTCTGCAGCATCAGAGCGCCCCATAGACCCCCGCCCAACTCCGCAGCACCGTGGACACCCAGGGCGGGCCAACACAGCTCCACCGACAAGCAGGAGAAAAACATGACCACCACAGTCATCCCGTTCGGCGCCCGCGCCGAACGCACCCCCCACACCATCACTCTCGAACCGGGCTCGTTCACCTACGACCCGCAGCGGCAGGTCAACGTCACACCTGACGGCGGCCTGTTCGCCCGCTCCGGCATCCCAGGCTCGTGCACCAACACCAATTGGGACAGCACCAACGACGACACCTCCGACCCCTACCTGATCGGATGAGCAACCATCTCGACAGCGGCGCAGTGCTCGTCATCGCCGAGCAGTTGGATCCGACCGCCGACCTCGTTGTCGACGAACTGGCGGCTCGCAAGCTGCCGATGATGCGGTTCGACATGGGCGACTTCCCTCAGCACATGTCGCTCACCGCCGAACACGCCGTCGCCCCATGGGCGGGGATCCTGGCAGACGAGCATCGAACTGTGCGGCTGGAGGAGGTGAGGGCCGTCTACTACAGGCGGCCTCGCCTTCCGCAGGTCGCCGAGACGCTGACCGAACCGCACCGGTCATGGGCAGCAGACCAGGCCCTCGCCGGCCTGCTGGGCACCCTCTACGCACTGCCCATCACGTGGGTGAACCGGCCCGACGTGGACGGCATCGCCTCCCACAAACCTGGACAGCTGCCTCTGGCAGCGGCGTGCGGGCTGCGCACTCCGCGCACCCTGATCACCACCGACCCTGAGGCGGCCCGCGCTTGGTGCAAGACCATCGACGGGCCTGTCGTGTGCAAACCGCTCATGGGCGGCCCGCTCAACTATCCGGACGGGCGCCGCAACCGGGTCCTCACGAACCTGATCGACCCTGCGGACATCGACGACACCGTCGCCCTGACCGCGCACTTGTTCCAGGAGTGGATCCCCAAGCAGCACGAGGTGCGCCTGACCGTGGTCGGCACCCGCATGTTCGCCGCCGAGATCCACACCAACAGCGACATCGGCCGGATCGACTGGCGCGGCGACTACGACTCCCTGCAGTACAAGCCGTGCTCGGCGCCGGAGCCAGTACGACAGGGTGTGCTGGGATGGCTGCGGCACTTCGGCCTGAACTTCGGCGCGTTCGACTTCGCTGTCACCCCCACAGGAGAGTGGGTGATGTTCGAGTGCAATCCGTCGGGCCAGTGGTCGTGGATCCAGGGCAAGACCGGGCTGCCGATCGCCGAGGCCATCGCTGATCTACTCGTCGGAGGAACCACATGACCCTCACCACGGAGGACCAGGCCCGACAGCTGCGGATCCTGCTCGCCGATCGGCTGGAGGCAACCGGGCATCTGCCCGATCCGGAGTGGCGACGGGCGTTCGAGGCCGTGCCGCGGCACGCGTTCGTGCCCAAGTTCTGGACACTCGTCGACGGCCACATGCGGCAGATCACCGCCGGAGATCCTGAGTGGCTGGAGACCGCTTATCAGGACAGTGCGCTGGCTACCCAGTTGACGGACGGTGTTGCCACGTCGTCGTCAACCGCGCCCAGTTTGATGCTGGACATGCTTCACGCCCTGGACGTCGCCGACGGCATGCGCGTGCTGGAGATCGCGACCGGCACCGGCTACAACGCCGCCCTTCTCGCCGAACGTCTCGGCAGTGGCAACGTGGTGACGGTCGAGGTGGATCCCGACCTGGCGTGGCTCGCCGAGGTGCGGCTGCACACCTGCGGCTACGCGCCCACCGTCCTTGCCGGGGACGGCCGGGCCGGGCAGGCTGGGGCGCCGTTCGACCGGCTGATCGCCACGTGTGGATTCAGCAGGGTGCCGCGCGCGTGGCTGGGACAGGTGCGTCCAGGAGGGGTGATCGTGTGCCCTGTCGGCTGGGGCATTGTCCGTCTGATCGTCTCCGGGGACGGCGCGACTGAGGGCCGGTTCCTGCCCACCGGCTCGTATTTCATGGCCGTTCGGGACGCCGGCGCCACCGGCACCGCCACGCACCCTGGGCGCCCGAACGGAGCAGAGCAGCGGCTCGTCACCCTCGACCTGGGTGCGGTGGCCGGAGACGAGAGGTTCCGGTTCCTGATCTCGCTCGTGGCGCCGAACATCTCGCTCAGCACCGAACGGGACGAGACCGGGGTGTTCACCGCGGTCGAGCTGTGGGCCGCCGACGGGTCATGGGCGCGGGTGGAGCACGGCACCGCCTGGCAGGCTGGGCCCCGGCGCCTGTGGGACGTGGTCGAGACGGCACACGAGGTGTACGAGCAGCACGGCCGGCCTGGTCGGGAACGCTTCGGCATGACCGTGACCCCGGACATTCAGGAGGTGTGGCTCGACAGTCCCGACGGGCCGTGCTGGGTGCTCTCCAGCTGACGCCAGACAGCCGATCAGAGCTGGCCCGCCCGTTTGCGCCCAGGTCTCCCCGAGGCGCACGCGGGCGGGGCAATGAGCACAGCTGTGGGCTTCATTGGGCCGATTGGGTGGAATGGCGCTATCTGGGGCGTGGTCGGCTCGTTCATTCAGGTTGTTCCGCAGTGCTGCGGCTGGCCCAACGTGAACGGTGCGTGGCTGATTCGTCGCGGCGTAGGCGGGTACGCCAAAAATCGATCGACAGCAGAACGGGTAAAATGATGAAGTTTTCCACCCGCGCGGGCGTATTGCTGTTCGCGTTCGGCGCCGCAGCCGCCTCCATGCAATCGCTGGCCTCGGCTGTGGAACCCGCTTCCGCTCAGATGGCTGCTGAGGAGGCAGCCTTGGAGCGGGCGACGGTGCCGATCAACGCGCCGGTCGGAGACGTACTACGGCAGACGTCCGCCCCGGTGCCCGGGCCGTCGCTCAGCGGCACGCTTCCGGTTTCCCCGCTCTTGCCCCCGCCGCCCGCGCAGTACAGGCCGAATTCGCTGCTCCCCGAGCCTGTCGTCCAGCCGCTCACCGTCACTCGCCGCACCCCCGGGATGGGGGTGAGTGTGCCGCTTCCCGGTCACGACAGGCGGTTGGAGCCGGGCCGGTTCGACCTGGACGTCCCGTCTTCGCCGCTGCGCACCGCCGGGCCGGCGCTCGGCTTGGGCGACCCGCTGAAGTTCCACCCCAAGGCCCCGGGCGAGACCCACTTCGGCTCGCTGAAATTCGGCGAGCTCGATCCGCAGCTGACCACGGCACCCCTTTCCACCCTCCCCGGTGCAAACGCCAAGCTCTCCCCGGAAAACCACCCCATCTCGCTCCCCTGCACGATGAGCAAGGGGCTCGACACGGCGAAGGCCGCATCCGAGCACCTGCCAGGCGTCCTGTGATCCGCTCCGGGGGCCGCTGAGGCCCGGCCCAGCGGGACAGGGGGGCGCACTTGTGCGATTTAACGCTGCACTCCGTAGACGATCAGATTGTCCACGGCGTGACCGTTCGCATCGAGGGCACCGTCGCAGGTGATGAGGCGCAGGACGTGGCCGGAGTCGGGGCCGTAGACCTGCTGGGTCGGGAAGTTGCTCTTGCTGACGCGCTGCAGGCTGGTGACGGTGTAGTACACGGTCCTGCCGTCCAGGAGGCGTACCGCCACGTCGGCGCCGGGCTTGATCGTACGGAGGTCGTGGAAGACGGCCCTGCCGTATCGGGTGTCGTTATGGCCGATGATCACGGCCGGGCCGCGCTGGCCCGGGACGGAGCTTCCGGTGTACCAGCCTGCTGTCATGCCCTTGTCGGCGGGCGGGACTTCGACGGTGTTGTCGCTGTCCAGGCCGAGCCGCATCAGGGGGCTGTCAACGCCTATGGAGGCGATGGTCACTCGTGCGGGTGGGGTAGTGAACTCGCCGTTGTCAGCCGAACCGGCGTTGGCCGAGGGAGTGCTGGTGCTGCTGCCGGAGGACTTAGGCGCTGACGGGGCAAGGTATGAACAGGCGGTGAGGGTGGTCAACGCGGCGAGGAACAGGGCGGCGAGCGACGCGGTCAGCAGGGGCCGGGCTGCTGCCCTGCGGGGAAGAGTGCGGATCATGGGAGCCTCCTGGACGGGCCGGTGAGCCAAGTGAGGATGGGGCGTCGTTTGTCCGTCCCACGGGCGGCGCCCCAGGTGTGAGGGAGCGCCGGACAGGCCACGCCATCGCGGCCACGCACCGGCTTTCTTCGACGCTATGACCAACTTCCAGGTCAAGCCCTTGGAAGAAAGGCCAGATGGGTCTCAGCCAAAAGAGGGAAGACGTGACGACTCTGTCGTTACCGTCCGGCCGCCTTCGCCGCCGTCGAGTTATCCACAGGCGATTATCCACAGCCCGGCCCACTGTCGGTGACGGGCGGTACCTTCGAACACATCGCGGTCGATGCGATGACCGAAGGTGCTGTGAGGGTTGTGGAAGGAGGCCTGGCCATGGGGGTCCGGGGATCCGGGGGGCGCTCCCCGGGTGGGCAGCAGGTCAGTCTCGCTGTGCTCGAGGGCGTCTTGGAGCGCATCACCTACGCAAACGAGGAGAACGGCTACACGGTCGCCCGCGTCGATACCGGCCGTGGCTCGGGCGACCTGCTGACCGTTGTGGGAGCATTGCTTGGCGCTCAGCCTGGCGAATCGCTGCGCATGGAGGGCCGCTGGGGCTCCCATCCCCAGTACGGCAAGCAGTTCACCGTGGAGAATTACACCACGGTGTTGCCGGCCACCATCCAAGGGATACGGCGCTATCTCGGCTCCGGCTTGATCAAGGGCGTCGGCCCGAAGATCGCCGAACGGATCGTCGAGCACTTCGGCACCGACACCCTGGAGATCATCGAGCAGGAGCCGCAGCGCCTGATCGAGGTGCCGGGTCTCGGCCCCAAACGCACCAAGAAGATCGCCACCGCCTGGGAGGAGCAGAAAGCGATCAAGGAGGTGATGGTTTTCCTCCAAGGTGTCGGCGTCTCGACATCGATCGCGGTGCGGATCTACAAGCAGTACGGCGACGCCTCGATCTCGGTAGTGAAGAACGAGCCGTACCGGCTGGCGGCGGACGTGTGGGGAATCGGCTTCCTGACGGCTGACCGGATCGCTCAAGCCGTCGGCATACCGCACGACAGCCCGGATCGGGCCAAGGCAGGCCTGCAGTACGCGCTTTCCCAGGCCACCGACAGTGGGAACTGCTTCTTGCCGGAGGAGCGGCTGATTGCCGATGCGGTGAAGCTGCTTCAGGTCGACACCGGGCTGGTGATCGACTGTCTGACGGAGCTGGTGGCCGAGGACGGCGTGGTGCGTGAGCGGGTGCCGGACGCGACGGGCGACGAGCCGCTCACTGCGGTCTACCTCGTGCCGTTCCACCGTGCCGAGCTGTCGCTCGCCGCCCAGCTGATACGGCTGCTGAGGGGCCCGGAGGACCGGATGCCGGCCTTCCGCGACGTGGCCTGGGACAAGGCGTTGGCGTGGCTGAAGGACCGGACGGGGGCCGATCTCGCGCCCGAGCAGGAGCAGGCGGTGCGGCTCGCCCTCACCGAGAAGGTCGCGGTGCTCACCGGCGGACCGGGCTGCGGCAAGTCCTTCACCGTGAAGTCGGTCGTGACGCTCGCGAAGGCCAAGGGCGCCAAGGTGGTGCTTGCCGCACCGACCGGGCGGGCCGCCAAACGTCTTGCGGAGCTGACCGGCGCCGAGGCATTCACCGTGCACCGGTTGCTGGAACTGAAGCCCGGCGGGGATGCCGCGTACGACAGGGATCGGCCGCTCGACGCGGATCTCGTAGTGGTCGACGAGGCATCCATGCTCGATCTGATCCTGGCGAACAAGCTGGTCAAAGCAGTCCCGCCGGGCGCGCATCTGCTCTTTGTGGGCGATGTGGACCAGCTACCGAGCGTGGGCGCAGGTGAGGTGCTGCGCGATCTGCTCGCGGAGGGGAGCCCTGTGCCGGCGGTCAGGTTGACAAGAATCTTCCGACAGGCGCAGCAGTCCGGCGTGGTGACCAACGCTCACCGGATCAACTCGGGCGTCCCGCCGATCACTCAGGGGCTGCCGGATTTCTTCCTCTTCGCCGAGGACGACACGGAAGAGGCCGGACGGCTCACAGTGGATGTGGCGGCGCGCCGCGTCCCCGCCCGTTTCGGCCTCGATCCGCGTCGCGATGTGCAGGTCCTGGCGCCGATGCACCGCGGTCCGGCCGGAGCCGGGACACTCAACGGCCTGCTGCAGCAGGCGATCACCCCCGGGCGCCCCGATCTGCCGGAACGCCGTTTCGGTGGCCGGATCTTCCGTGTTGGCGACAAGGTTACGCAAATCAGAAACAACTATGAAAAGGGGGAAAATGGCATATTCAATGGCACGGTCGGTGTCGTCACGTCGCTGAACAGTGAGGAACAGCGGCTCACCGTACTGACCGACGAGGACGAAGAGGTCGCCTACGACTTCGATGAACTGGACGAGCTGGCGCACGCCTACGCGGTGACCATTCACCGCTCCCAGGGCAGCGAGTATCCGGCAGTGGTGATTCCGGTCACCACGGGTGCCTGGATGATGCTTCAGCGAAATCTGCTCTACACCGCCGTGACGCGGGCAAAACGTCTGGTCGTCCTGGTGGGGTCGAAGCGGGCGCTGGGGCAAGCGGTGCGCACCGTTTCGGCAGGCAGACGCTTCACGGCACTGGACCACCGGCTCATGGGCGCCATAGGTGACTGATGCCGCATGAGGAACACCGCAGGTGTGGAGTCGGCCACCTGGGAGAGAAGATAGGCACTGCGTGCCATTTCTGGCCGTCCGAGTGACCCCGGGTGCACGCATGTACAGCGAATGGGGGAAGGTAGTAGCAGCCAGGGCACTTGGAAGAAGAAGCACAACGCCGGTGAGGGATGACGTGAGCGACAACTCTGTAGTACTGCGGTACGGGGACGACGAGTACAGCTACCCGGTGGTCAAGAGCACAGTTGGCGACAACGGCTTCGACATCGGGAAGCTGCGCGCCCAGACTGGGCTGGTCACCCTGGACAGCGGTTACGGGAACACCGCGGCGTACAAATCTGCGGTCACATACCTCGACGGTGAGCGTGGGATCCTCCGCTACCGTGGATACCCCATCGAACAGATCGCAGAGCGCGGGACGTTCCTTGAGACAGCCTATCTGCTCATCAACGGCGAACTGCCGACCGTCGACCAACTCAGCGCCTTCAAGGGCGACATCACCCAGCACACCCTGCTGCACGAGGACGTCAAACGCTTCTACGACGGCTTCCCGCGCGACGCCCATCCGATGGCGATCCTGTCCTCCGTGGTCAGCGCGCTGTCGACGTTCTACCAGGGCAGCCACAACCCCTTCGATGAGGAGCAGCGCTACCTCTCGACGATCCGGCTGCTCGCCAAGCTCCCCACGATCGCCGCCTACGCATACAAGAAGTCGGTCGGCCATCCGTTCGTCTATCCGCGCAACGACCTCGACTATGTCGAGAACTTCCTCCGGATGACTTTCGCCGTGCCGGCCCAGGAGTACGTGCTGGACCCGGTCATCGTCAGCGCCCTCGACAAACTGCTGATCCTGCACGCCGACCACGAGCAGAACTGCTCCACCTCCACGGTGCGTCTTGTCGGCTCCTCGCAGGCGAATCTCTTCGCCTCGATCTCGGCCGGCATCAACGCGCTGTGGGGCCCTTTGCACGGCGGCGCCAACCAAGCCGTACTGGAGATGCTGGAGAACATCCAGGCGAGCGGCGGCGACGTCGACTCCTTCATCCGCAAAGTGAAGAACAAAGAAGACGGCGCGCGGCTGATGGGCTTCGGGCACCGCGTCTACAAGAGCTTCGACCCCCGAGCGAAGATCATCAAGGCAGCAGCGCACGATGTGCTCTCTGCACTCGGCAAGTCCGACGAACTCCTCGACATCGCCTTGAAGCTGGAAGAACACGCTCTCAGCGATGACTACTTCGTCTCGCGCAACCTCTACCCGAACGTGGATTTCTACACCGGTCTGATTTACCGGGCCATGGGCTTCCCGACCACCATGTTCACCGTGCTCTTCGCACTCGGCCGACTGCCCGGCTGGATCGCCCAGTGGCACGAGATGATCAAGGAGCCGGGCTCGCGCATCGGCCGTCCGCGTCAGATCTACACCGGCGTCGAGCTGCGCGACTACGTCCCGGTGGAAAGCCGCTGACAGCTGACCTCGTCCGCCTGGCATTGCCTTGGCCGCATAGGGCACAGCGCGTAGCACATAGCACATAAGGCATAGGAGCGCAGCGCATAGGGCATAGCGCGTAGCCAGGACGCCCCGCCACCGAATCCCCCCACGGGCCCGGTGCGGGGCGCCTGTCTTCCCGGAAGCGGATCCCCCCACGGGTCCGCACCGGGCGCATATGTTGCGATGAGCGTCCTCGCACGCGTCTTGCCGGGACGAAAACGTCCGGGAGGGCCGCTCAAAGCTCTCCGGGCACTTCGCCCCGGCTACGCGACAGACCGTCCCCCAAGACGGCCCGCCCATCGCCACACCGGGTCCGCCGGGATCCCGGTGTTCGCTACCTAGACCAACAATGCGGGCCGATGGTTACGTTCCCGATGGTGTGATCTGGGTCTCTTTGATCAAGTGGACCTCGATTGAGTGGATCAGTGGCTCAGGCGCGGCCGAGGAGTTCGTACCCCGCCTCGTCGACGGCGGCGCGCACCACGTCGTCGTCAAGCGGCTCGACGGAGCTCACCGAGACGCGGCCGAAGGCAGCGTCGGCCTCCACGGCGGTCACGCCCGGCAGTGCGGTGAGCTCCTCGCTGATGGCCTTCTCGCAATGCCCGCAGCTCATGCCGGAGACGGTATACACCACGGTGGTGGCCTCGCCTGGGGCGGTAGCGATGTTCTCGATCATGATCCCTCCGGGTCCGGGAGTGCGGCGGGTCTGCGACGTCAATCATACCCCCTAGGGGTATGGAGGACGTCGGGTCCTGTCCGGTGCGTCCGATGTGTCATGCCGCGAGACCGCCCCGCCCGTAATCCGCAGTTCCGTAGGCCCGCAGTCCTGTAGGTCCGCAGTCCGTAGGTCCACAGATTGACGGGCGCAAGACGCATGTACGCCTTGCGCCCGCAGGCGCATTCAGCAGTCCGGGATGTCTGCGATCTTCTGACTTCCCTGCTGGCCTTCCCAGAGGAAGACGTTGCTCACCCAGGCGACATCGCTGCCGGTGACTAGCGTGATCTTGCTCCACCACCGGTTGGTGCCGCCGCTCGGGTCGGGAATGGGCGTGGTGTTCTTGTCGGTCTGGCACCAGTCGGCGAGGGAGGTATGCGAGAGAGTGGCGAGGATGATGGAATGGGTGTTCGGATGCTCGCGCAGATGGACGTCGCTCGCATTGAGATAGACGATCGTCGGCGTCGATGTCGGCGTCGGCGTCGGTGTCGCTGCGTTGGCTGGGGCGGCGAGCGCGCCGCCTCCTGTCAGGAGCGCGGCAGCCGCTGCGGGCATGAGTATGCGCTGGAATGTGTTCATGTGCTTATAGTTCTCCCTCTGTGAAGGGAATATGCCATAGATAAAATATGCTGATGACATATCACGCATGGCTGATAGTGTGTCGCCGGACCTTCGTATGCGCTTGACAAGTGCCCGAGCGCCCCCAGTACTGGGCTGCGTACGACGAGCCCTACCCTGGATGCCGACAACGAAGGAACTCGGGGAAGCGGGGGAGCAGCGCAGTGCCAGCGGCAGCAACAGGCAACGACGGCGGACAGGCCGGGCGCTTGCTCGCCGGGCGTTACCGGGTGATTGAGCAACTCGGGCGCGGCGGCATGGGCATGGTGTGCCGTTGCATGGACGAGGTGCTGGGCCGCGAAGTTGCCGTCAAGGAACTGCGGACGTTCAACGACGCCTCCGGCCAGGAATTGGCCGAACTACGACTGCGGATGCAGCGCGAGGCACGGGCGGCGGCGCGGATCCGGCACAACGGCGTCATCGCGGTGCACGACGTGGCGCAGGAGGACGGTCGCCCGATCATCGTCATGGAACTGGTGAACGGCCCGTCGCTCGACGATGTGCTCAAGGACAAGGGCGCTTTGGACCCGCGTGAGGCCGCCGCGATCGGCGCGAAGGTGGCCGATGCGCTGGGCGCGGCGCACGCGGTGGGCGTCCTGCACCGTGACGTGAAGCCCGGGAATGTACTGCTGGAACGCGGCGGCCGGGTGGTGCTCACCGACTTCGGCATCGCAACGATGGAGGATCCGGGCGACGGATCAACCTCCCACCTCACTCAAAGCGGTCAGTTGGTGGGGTCGTTGGACTTTCTGGCCCCGGAGCGCGCCCAGGGGCAGGAGCCGGGCCCCGCCTCCGACGTGTGGTCGCTCGGCGCGCTGCTCTACGCGGCGGTGGAGGGCGGGGCGCCGTTCCGCCGTACGTCAACGTGGTCGACACTGGCGGCGATCGTCACCGAACCGCTGCCGGAACCGCGCAGGGCAGGGCCGTTGGGACCGGTGCTGCACGAGCTGATGAATAAGGACGCGGCGGCGCGGCCGGATGCCCAGCGTGCCCGGCAGTTGCTCGAAGCGGCGGCGCAGGGCGCATCGGCCATGAAGGCCACGGAGACGATGGTGCTGCGTTCGCGTGCCGAGCAGCCGCAGCCGGAGCGGCGGTCGGACTCACAGCCGGAGCCGGAGCGGCGGTCGGCGACCCCGCCGCCGTTCACTCTGCCCGCCCCGCCTACGGCGGAAGAGCGTGGTACACGCCCCGAGTTGGGATGGCGTCCGCCCATGGGACCTGGGACGACACCGCATCAGACGCCCCCGCCCGACACCGCTCCGAAAGGTGGTGGCCGAGGACGTCGCCGTTTGGCGATCGTGGCGGCGGCAATCGCCGTCGTACTGGCGGCTGCAGGGGTGACGTGGGCCGTGGTCGGCCAGCCGGGTTCGGGCACCAACTCCCCGCAGGATGTGGCGCAACCGCAGCCGGTGCTCTCCGGAGGCAGCCTGCCGTCCAGCTCCAGTACGGGACCGTCCACCGGCACCACGGCGCACGGGTCCGGCGCGTCGCACAACGACTCCACCTCCTCCGGCTCCACCCCCTCCGGCAACGCCAGCGGCAGCGGGAGCGACTCGTCGACCGGCGGTACGGGCAGCGGTACGGGCAGTACGTCCTCGCGTAGCTCGGTCGGCAGCAGCGGCAGCAGCGGCAGCAGTAACGGGAGTTCGGGCGGTTCGACAGGCGGTTCGACGAGCGGCGGAGCCCCCGCACCGGCGCCGACCCCTGAAGCGCCCGTCTGCCAGCCCATCGGCGGCGGCAAGTACAACTGCTACGTGTGGAAGGAAGCGGACTCCTACAACTCCTCCCACCAACAGGTCGGAATCCTCCACGCGGGCACCAACTACTTCTACTGTCAGGCCAACCTGGGCATCAAGGAAACCTACGGCCAGTGGACCAACGTGTGGTGGGCGAAGACCGACGACGACAGCCACAACAGGAACGTCTACGTGAGCGACGTCTACATCAAAGGCGGCGCCAACGACGCCCCCGTCCCTGGCCTTCCCCTCTGCTGAGTAGTCCGTTCCGGAAGATTCCCGGCCGCGTGAGCCCGGCCGGGAGCCGGGAACCGGGAACCGGGAACTCGGAACAGCCCGTCAGTCCGTCGGCCTGTCAACCGGTCAGGCTGTAAGCGGACGATCGGTCGCGGCGATCGAGGTGGGCAGTTGCGTCGTTCCCGTCAGATAGCGGTCGACCGCCGCCGCCGCGGAGCGGCCTTCCGCGATCGCCCAGACGATCAGCGACTGGCCGCGCCCGGCGTCGCCCGCGACGAAGACGCCGGGTGTGTCAGTGGCGAAGTTTTCGTCGCGCTCGAAGGTGCCGCGCTCGTCGAGCTTGAGACCGAGCCCGCTGATGATGCCGCCGTCCTGCTCGGGCCCGGAGAAGCCAAGGGCGAGCAGCACCAGATCCGCTGGCAGCCATCGTTCGGTGCCGGATATCGGCTGTCGTGTCCCCGGTGCGGCATCGGCCAAGTGGAGCATTCGGACGTGGCCTTCGGCATCCCCTTCGAAGCGCACGGTCGAGGCGGAGAAGGCCCGTACGTCCTCCGGCTTTCCGGGATCCTTTGGCAGTGGAAGGCCGGATACGGTCCCGTCGTGGGCCTGACGGGCGAGCTCCCGAGCCTCCTCGTGCGCAGCCGACACCCGGTGGATGCGCGGATGGACGGGCCACGGCTCGTAAGGGGACCGCTCGTCGCCCGGCCGGGGGTTGATGTCCAACTGGGCGACAGAAACGGCCCGCTGACGCAATACGGTGCCCAGGCAGTCGGCGGCCGTGTCCCCGCCGCCGATGATGACGACGTGCTTGCCCTCGGCGGTCACCGGCGACTCGACCAGATCGCCTTCCTGTACCCGGTTCGCCAGCGGCAGATACTCCATCGCCTGGTGTATACCGGCCAATTCCCGCCCGGGCAGCGGAAGATCGCGCCAGGCGTGCGCCCCGACCGCGATCACCATCGCGTCGTAGCGTGCCCGTAGCTCGGCAGCATCGACATCCGTACCGACGGTCGTATGCGTACGGAACGTGGTCCCCTCGGCCCGCATCTGCTCCAGGCGGCGGTCGAGATGGTACTTCTCCATCTTGAACTCGGGGATTCCATACCGCAGGAGGCCGCCAATGCGGTCCTCGCGTTCGTAGACCACTACGGTGTGCCCGGTGCGGGTGAGCTGTTGGGCGCACGCCAAGCCTGCGGGTCCGGAGCCGACGATCGCGACGGTCTTGCCGGACAGCCGCTGCGGAAGCAAAGGCTGGACGGATCCGTGCTGCCACGCATGGTCGGCGATGGACATCTCAATGTCCTTGATCGTCACGGGGTCGGCGTTGATGGCGAGTACGCAGCCGCTTTCGCACGGTGCGGGGCACAGACGGCCGGTGAACTCGGGGAAGTTGTTGGTGGCGTGCAGCCGTTCGCTCGCTACGTCCCAGTCGTCACGCGAGACCAGTGTGTTCCACTCGGGGATCAAGTTGCCCAGTGGGCAACTGCTGTGGCAGAACGGAATGCCGCAGTCCATGCAGCGTCCCGCCTGCGCGTTGATGATCGGCAGCAGGCTCTGGCCATCGTAGACCTCGTTCCAGTCCTGGACCCGCTCGTGCACCGGGCGGCGGTCACAGGAATGGCGGGGGGTGATGAGAAACCCTTTCGGGCCGGCCATGGGAGCCTCCCTCTAGTGGCACTAGTGGCACGGCACCTTTTCGCCACCATACGGCCGCAATGTCGGTTTTTCGACGTCGTAGCACTGCGAGTGCGGTACGTAGCCGCACAAAGGCTCAGGGGAATCGCCCGCTTCGAGCTCATCGGCGAGACGATGGATGAAGGAAAGACGGATGCGGGAAAGAGGCACACCACAGCTGCAAGGAGGCGGGTGGCAACGGTGGCGAGGACGCGAGGAGGCGAGGGCGGCGATGGGCCCGGCAGATACCGCGCGGTCGGCCGGCCACCGCGGCATACCGCACACCGCGGACCTGCGCGTCGAGGCATGGGCCCCGACGCGCGAGGAGTGCCTGGCGCAGGCAGTGCACGGCGTTGTCGAAGCATTCGCTGATCTCAGCCACGCGCAGACCGTCCGCACATACGAGATCGACCTGAGCGGGCAACGCGACGAGGACCTGCTGGTGGCGCTGCTCGACGAGGTCGTCTACCGGCTCGACGTCGCCGACGAGATCCCCCTCGACGTCGAACTCACCCCCCTCCCGGACGGCCTGCGAGCCGTCTTCCGCATGGCCGATGCCCCCTCCCTGCCGGTCACGGGAGCGGCGCCGAAAGCAGTAACACTCCACGGCCTCGCATTCGCCCACGGTGCCGACGGCTGGAGCTGCACGGTGACGTTGGACGTATGAAACACATGAAACGCATAAAACGCATGAAATTTATGAGTGTTTGAGAAATATGAGCGGTCGGACGTCAGCGCCCGGACGCACGCGCAAAGGAGGCAAACGTGATGCGCGTGATGAACAAGGGACATCAGCCGACTCCGTCGGCGGGGGAACATCAGCCGACTCCGTCGGCAGGCTCGAAGATCGTCGAGGAAACACCCTTCAGGTTCCGCATCCCCCAGCAGGGCGAGATGCGGGTACCAGGCGTCGTATTCGCCAGCCGCTCGCTGCTCCCCGAAGCCGTCGGCGACCAGGCCCTCGACCAAGTGGTGAACGTGGCCACCCTGCCAGGCATCGTCGAAGCCTCGTACGCCATGCCGGATGTCCACTGGGGCTACGGCTTCCCCATCGGCGGCGTCGCCGCCACCGACACTGCCACCGGCGGCGTGATCTCACCCGGAGGCGTCGGCTTCGACATCTCATGCGGGGTGCGGCTGCTCGCCGCCGCCCGATACGACCGCGACCGGATCGCCCCGCGTCTGCGGCGCCTCATGGACGCCCTGGGCCACCGCACCCCCTGCGGACCAGGCCGCGGCGCCGTCTGGCACATCGGCCGCTCCGACTTGGAACAGATACTCGCCTCCGGAGCACAGTACGCCGTCGAACGCGGCCATGGTGTGCCACGCGACCTTACACGCTGCGAGGACGAGGGCGTGCTGCCCGGAGCCGTCCCCGAGCGAGTGAGTGCGCGCGCTGTGGAACGCGGCCTCGGCCAGGTCGGCAGTCTGGGCTCGGGCAATCACTTCCTGGAAGTGCAAGCCGTCGACACCGTCTACGACGAGCATGTGGCGCAGGCGATGGGACTGCGCGAGCGGCAGGTCTGCGTGATGATCCACTGCGGTTCGCGCGGACTCGGCCATCAGATCTGCACCGACCATGTGCGGACGATGGACCAGGTGATGCCGCGGTACGGCATCACCGTCCCCGACCGCCAACTCGCTTGCGTCCCAGTGGAATCGCGCGAAGGCCACGCCTACCTGGAGGCAATGGCCGCCGCTGCCAACTACGCACGCGCCAACCGGCAGTTGCTCGCCGAAGCCGCCCGCCAGGCCTTCGCCGACACCGTCGGCTGCGACCTGGAGCTGGTGTACGACATTTCGCACAACCTCGCCAAGATCGAGACACACCGCCTCGGCGGCAACGAGCTGCGCCTGTGCGTTCACCGCAAAGGCGCGACGCGCGCGCTCCCGGCCGGCCACCCCGATCTGCCGCCCGATCTCGCCGCGGTGGGCCAGCCCGTCCTCATCCCCGGCACCATGGGCACCGCCTCCTATGTACTGGTGGGCGTCTCAGGCGGCGGCGCATGGCACTCGACCTGCCACGGTGCGGGACGGGTGCAAAGCCGCCATCGGGCGGCGCGCGAGGTCGACGGGCGCGGGCTGCGGGCGCGCCTGGAGGGGGACGGCATCGCCGTACGGGCCGCGTCATGGCGCGGACTCGCCGAGGAAGCGCCGCAGGCATATAAGGACGTCGACGCAGTCGTGAATGCCGCCGAAGGCGCGGGGCTATGCCGCAAGGTCGCCCGACTGGTGCCGCTCGGCGTCGTCAAGGGATGAGCTCCCAAGGTCCGTCCAGAGCGAGCGATGGAGACTAATTGCTGCTGCGCAGGTTGCGTACCGCGCACTTCAGGCCGGGAGCTGTCGCGAGCTTCGCGTCCACCGTCAGCAGATCTGCTCCCAGAGCTTCGGCCAGGGCGACGTATGAGGCGTCGTAGGGCCACATGTTGTGCCGCAGCTCCCAGATACGAGGCAGGAGCGGAACGTGTTCATAGCGTCGCATCGGGATACGGGCAAGCAGCTCCAGTGCACGCTTGGCCTCGTCCGCAGGGAGCTTCTTGCCCCGCACGAGACCGCGTAGTGCGGAAGCGCATTCGAGATCGACGGCATAGGGAGCGGCGAGGCGCTGGTTGGTGACCTCAGCCCGAATCTGCTCAGCGAGCGGCGTGGCACCGACGAGGTAATCGACGAGAGCGGAGTTGTCCAGGACGATCACGCGGCGTGGGCCTCGCGGGTCTCATTGATCGCGGCGAGAATGTCGTCTTCGGTGACGGTGCCGCGGGATGCGATGCTGCGTGCCTCGGCCGCGAACTCCTCCGGCGTCAGGATATCTGCCTCACCGATGAGAAGTTGCCGGACGTATGCCTGTAGGGACTGCCCGGCGCGTGCTGCTCGGACCTTCAAGATGGTGAGGGTCTCTTCTGGGACCTCACGTACATGAATGCTAGCCATGCAATCATTGTAGTCCCATTGCTTGCCTCTCGCTGCCGTCGGTATATCGCACGGCTTCTGCTGAGGACGTGGGCTGGCATGTCGTTGGAAGGGAGTGTGCGTGTCGGTGCCGTCTGGTATGAGCGGACCGGAGATGGTGAGGGGATTGCAGGAAAGGGTGGAGTTCGGCATGACGTGCAGTCATCCCTACCGCACTGTGGAGGCAAATCTCGGGCGCCGCTCCGGCTCGAATGAGGTCACAGCCACTCGTTGATACAGGCGATATGCAGGGCCGTCTTGCAGTAAAACGGCGAGCTTGTCGTGTACCTCTGCACAAAAACGGTAGGAACGTCTTCCTATCATGCGCTACGGTCGATGTATGGCCGCACGGAAGCCGTCAATCTCGATGTCACCCGAGGTCGAAGAAACGATCAAGGCTGCAGCCGCCGAAGAAGGCAAGCCAGTGTCCCCCTGGCTGGCTGAAGCTGCCGTCGAGAAGGCTCAAATCGCTGTCCTGTACGCCCAGGGACGTGCCGCCGCGCGTGAGTTGGTGGCAGAGTACGAGAGTGAACACGGCAAGTTGCCCGAGGAGTCGAGGCAGCACGCCCGCCAATTCCTCATGGAGGCTGGCCCGTTGGGCGACGGGCCGTGGTTGGCAGTCGGTGAGCGATATCTTGCGAGAAACCCTGAGCTTCAGCTCCGGGATGAATTGCATCCTTGACGGGGCGGCACGGAGCGCCGCTGCATCGCTGTGTCTCCAAGGTCGGGATGTTTCTGCTGCTCGATGTATTCCTTGATGATCGACAGGGGTGCGCCTCCGCAGGAGGCGGCGAAGTAGGACGGGGACCAAAAGTGCCCGTGCATGATGGCCTGGTTGATCCGGCCGGTGAACTCCTGGCGGAGCAGACGCGCCGAGACGCCCTTGCCTCGATCATTCACGTGCGCGCGCCGGCGTGAGGGGTTCGGCTGGGATATCCGGTTCCTGATGCGATGAAGGAGCGGGGCCTCCGCTCCCCGTGACGGTTCCGGTGTCCAGACGGACACTCGGGGTCACACACCAATCGCGTTGAGGATGGGAGGCCCCTGATGACCGCAGCGTACGACGGTCAGCAGATCGTGGGAATGGACCTGCATCGGCGCAGGTCGGTGCTGGTGCGGATGACAAGCGAAGGTGAGCGGCTGGGCAAGGCGCGTATCACCAACTCGCCGGGCGCGTTGCGGGCAGAGATCGCCAAAGCCGGCGAGCGCCCGAAGGTCGTGATAGAGGCGACATACGGCTGGTACTGGGCGGCCGATACCTTGCAACTGGCGGGAGCACAGGTGCACTTGGCGCATCCGCTGGGAGTCAAGGCGTTCAGATACCGGCGGGTGAAAAACGATGAGCGAGACGCCGTCGATCTGGCCGATCTGCTGCGGATGGGCCGACTGCCCGAAGCGTGGATCGCGCCGAAGGACGTGCGGGACCTGCGGGAACTCACCCGTTACCGGGCCAAGTTGGTGTCGGCACGCACCAGCGCCAAGGACCAGGTGCACGCGGTGTTGGCCAAGCTGGGCATCCCGGTCGCCTACTCGGATCTGTTCGGGGTGAGCGGCAGTGCCTGGCTGGACCAGCTGGCGCTGCCACAGCCCTACCGCGGCAAGGTCGGCTTGCTGCGGTCGCTGATCGAGGTCTACACAGGCGAGATCACCGTGCTGGAGAAGGCCATCGCCGAGCTCCTCACCGGCCATGCCGGCTATGCCGCGATCCAGTCCCTGCCGGGGATCGGACCGATTCTGGCCGCCGTCATCGTTGCCGAGATCGGCGATGTCACCCGCTTTGACCGCCCGCAGAAACTGGCCTGCTGGGCCGGGCTGACACCCCGTCACCGCGAGTCCGACCTCAAGGTCGCCCGCGGCCACATCACCAAACAAGGCTCCAAGACCCTGCGGTGGGCGCTGATCGAGGCGGTCCAGCGCCAGCCCGCCACCTCACCGATCCGAGCCGTCAAGGACCGCCTCATCGCCCGACGCGGTAAGGAGGCCCGCAACATCGCCAAGACCGCCGCCGCCCGCGAACTGGCCACCTTGGTCTTCTACGGCATGCGCGACGGACACATCCGAGCCCTGGACAACACATCCGCCCCCGCCGTCCCCACCACCGCCGTGGGTGCGGCATGAGACGTTCCGGCCGTGGACTGGCGCGAGGTCGCCCAACCGTCTGTTCCCCACCGACACGGTGGCGCGAACGCGTTCCTGATTGACCTCGCCAGACCACACGTGAAACGCCCCATGCCCCCTCCCGCGGCAGGCGAGAGGACCCAGGCGAAGGGATGACCGCAGCCGGACTGCCCACACCACACGACTGCACCTGGGGCACGCAACCCACAACACCCATACCGTCCCGGCGATCACCATCATCCGCCGGTCTGCCGTTCGGCCTCAAGGTCGTACGTCCTCGGCTCCGCCTCCGGGCGCTCCACCTTGACCCCGAACACCACCCCGGCACGCCCAAAAACCAGCCGGGAACCGCAGAAAAACGGACACCAAGGCAGTCCCACCACGCTTGACTCGCAGTGCCCCTTCAGGGATGGCCTGGTAGCGCAAGCCCGTGGCCAGCTCGTAGGGCTTGAGGTCACGTGCGTACTTGGGGTGGACTGGTTCGCGGCGCACGACGATCCGCAAGCCCTCGGGCCAGCCGGTCAGGTCCAGCAGGCCGGTGATCTCCACCAGGGCGGCGTCGTCGCGGGGACAGCCCTTCGCGTCCAGCGCGGGCGTCCACGCGTCCTCGGGGACCTTGGCCAGCGCCGCCCAGAAGTCTTCGTCCCGGCTCCACCCGACCGAGAATTCCCAGCGGTTGGCCTTGTTGCCACCTCCGGAGGCGATCCAGGCCAGCCACTCCTTGGTGGCTCCGGCGCCGTCGGCGCGGAAGAGGATCGTGCGTCGGCGGCGGGTGGGCAGCTGCCGGACCGCCTCGGTGGACACCTCGATGTGGTCGGATGCGGTGTTCGCACCCGCGCTGCCCGGGCGCAGGCGGCACACCAGATGCTCGTCGGTGTTGTCGCAGAACATCAGCAGCGGGTGCAGGCCGAAGCCCTTGCGATGCGGCTCGGCGCCCTCTTTGGCGGAGTGCACGGGCACGAACGAGGCATCGATGTCCAGCACCGTCCAGCCGACAAGCGGCTTGCCGTCCACCCGAATCCAGGGGA
>JAFAUH010000191.1 GCA_019243445.1 Streptomycetaceae bacterium
CCCAGGTGGCGGTATGGCCGTCACTGCGGGTCTGTTCGGCGAGGAGGGCGCCGTCCCAGGTGAAGCGGATTTCCTCGGCGACGGTGCCGTCCGGGGCGAGGCGTTGTTTGGTGGTGCGGCGGCCGGCGGGGTCGTAGTGGTAGCGCCAGTGGGTGCCGTCGGGGGTGACGGTTTCGGTGAGCTGGTCCTGGGCGTTCCAGGTGTAAGTCTGGACGCGTGTCTGGCCGTTGAGCAGGCGCTTGGTGGTGCGGGTGACACGGCCTTGGGCGTCGTACTCGTAGGTGGTGCGGCCGGAGCGGCGTAGGAGGGTGCCGGTGAAGTGCCGGGAGGCGTCTTCGCCCGAAGTGAGGGGGGTGGCGCAGTGGGTGAGGTTGCCGGTGGGGTCGTAGGCGTAGGTTTCGCTCCAGTCGCGGGCGTGGACGGCGGTGATGCGGCCGGTGGGGTCGAGGTCGAATCGGCGTGTACCGGTGGTGAGTTCGTCGATCTCGGTGAGGAAGCCGTCGGGGCGGTAGGCGTAGGCGCGGTGCTGGATCAGGGTGCGTGCGCCCTCGGGGCCGTGGGCGATGGACTGGGCGGTGAGGCGGCTGGTGGGGTCCCAGGTCTGGGTGAGTGTGGTGTCGGTGCCGAAACTCCGGGCGGTCTCGCGGCCGAGGGCGTCGTGGGTGAAGGCGAGGATGTGGCCGTTGGTGGTGAGGGTTTGCGGGAGTCCGGCTGGATCGTAGGTCCAGGTGGAGAGGGTGCTGGTGGGGGTGCGGCGCTCGGTGCGACGGCCGAGGGCGTCGTAGGCGTACGACATCCGGCGGTTGCCCACGGTCTCGGCGAGGGTGCGGCCTTGGGCGTCGTACTCGCGGACGACCTCGGTGTGGGCATTGGTCGAACGGACCAGGCGGCCGGCCGGGTCGTAGGCGAAGGTGGTGATGGTGCCGTCGCTGGTGCGTTGTTCGGTGACGCGGCCGAGGGCGTCGCGGGTGAGGGTGATGGTCTGGCCCGCGCCGTTGGTGCGGGTGAGGAGTTCGCCCGCGGCGTTGTGGGTGTAGGTGAGGGTGCGGCCGTTGAAGTCGGTTTCGGATATCAGGCGACCGGCCGGGTTGTACGCGTAGTCCCAGGTCTGGCCGTAGGGATCGGTGACGCGGATGAGGTTGAGTTCGGTGTCGTAGGTGAAGGTGTAGGTGACGCCGTCGGGGGTGGTGCGGGAGGCCGGGAGGTCGAAGTGGGTGGGCGGGTAGGAGGTGGTGTGGTCGGCTGCGTCGGTGTGCGATGTGAGGTTGCCTTCGCCGTCCCACGACCACGTCTCGCGGGTGCCGTCCGGCAGTTCCCGCCAGGCGGGCTTGCCCTCGGTGGTCCAGCCGAAGCGGGTGGTGTTACCGAGCGGGTCGGTGAAGGCGGTGACGTGGCCGAAGGCGTCGCGCTCGCAGGTGGTGGTGTTGCCGAGCGGGTCGGTGATCGAGATGGGCAGGCCGGCGGAGTTGTTGGCCACGCGGCGGGCGTAGCCCAGGCCGTCCGTGACGGTGATCAGGTCGCCTGATGCGTCGTACGCGTACTCGGTGAGGGCGCCTGCGGGATCCGTGGTCGTGAGGCGGTTGCCGCGCTCGTCATACGCGTGGCGCCACATCGCGCCGCCGGGCTCTGTGATCTGGACCGGGAGGCCGAGGTCGTTGTAGACGGCGCTGGCGACGGAGCCGTCGGGACGGGTGAGGGAGGTGAGGTTTTCGGCCGTGTCGTAGGTGTAGCGGGTGGTGCGGTCCAGCGGATCGGTGACCGACAGGAGCAGTCGGTTGGCCTCGTCCCACTGCTGAACGGTGGTGTTGCCCAGCGGGTCGGTCTGGCGGACGAGGCGGTGAGCCGCGGTGTGCTGGTAGGTTGAGGTGTGGCCGAGGGAGTTGGTAACGGTGGTGGTGCGGGTTTCCTCGTCGTAGGCGAGGGTGCCGGAGAGGAAGCCGTCCGATCCGGTGGTTTCCACCACGCGCCCGGCGTCGTCGTAGGCGTAGCCGTAGCTGGTGCCGTTGCGGTCGGTCCAGCTGGTGATGCGGCCCTCGGTGTCGTAGGTGAGGCGCAGCGGAATGCCGGAGGAGTTGGTGACTTCGGTGAGGTTCCCCGATGCGTCGTAGCCGTAGCGGACGAGGACGCTCTCGGTGCCGGGGCCGTCGGAGTCGAGGAGGCGCAGGGCGGTAATGCGGGGCAGGCTGGGGTGCCGGTCGATGGCGATGCGGTAGCCGCCGTGGTGGGTGATCAGTGCTGGAGAGTGGTCCTCGGCCCAGGTGATGTCGATGCGGCGGGTGTTGCGGTCTTCGATGGCGGCCAGGCGGAAGACGAGTTCCCCCTCGCCGACGCCCTGGCGCGGGTGATCGAAGATCAAAGTTTCCCCGCTGACCGGATTGGTGATCCGTATGGGGCCGTCGGGGCGGCCATTCCATGTCAACGGCCAACGTGGGCCGTGGCTGGGAAGTACCGGCTGGTCGGGAGAAGGCGCCGGGTACATCAGGCGCATGCCGTCGTCACTGACGAACAGCACGCCGCCCGCGTCGAGGTGTAGCCGTTGGTCCAGAGTCGATGCCCAGGAGGGGCCGAACCAGGTGCCGTAGCGGTACTTCGACAGGTGAATGCGTTTCAGGATCAGCGGAAGCTGGCCGGGCAGTGCGACATCGGTCTGCGGGAGGAGCATCTCGCCTGTGGCCACGTCGATCGGATCCCCAACGCACTTCCTGTCCTTGGGCTGCCGGCTGGCCTCAGCGGGGTCCTTCGGGCGGACGCCGCCACCCGTCTCGTCGGGTCCGCGTGGCCCCTTCGGCGGCTTGACGCCCGCGAGGCCGCCCGCGCCCGCGACACCGGCACCGGCATCGTCACCAAGATGGTGCCCGCCGTCGGCGCGAGGGGTGTGCTCGGCGTCGGCGGCGAGTTTGGCGTCGGCCTTCTCGATCGCTTCGGCCGCCTTCGTGAGGTCTTTTTCGGTGTCCTTGATGATGGTGTGCAAAGCGCCGGGGAGCTTGCGGAAGATGTCCTCGGCGATCGATATCAGGGCGGCTTCCAGGACGGCGACCACATGCCACTTGCCGCCCGGCGATTTCGTCTCCAGCTTGCGGTTGGTGACCCGTCGATGCGCTTCGGAGCTGGAGCGCTCCGTGCGGTTGGCGTGGGTCTTGAGCGTGGAGGCGACGCGACGCACGCCCTGGGTGTCGAGCTTCAGCGACTGCACTTCCATCGCGGTGCCCAGCCCGCCCATCAGCATCTTGCTGATGGTCCCGCCCACGTGCTGGGTGATCTCCTGGGCCGCGCGCTCGATCAGCACTTGCAGGAGCCTGTTCTCCAACTCCTGCAACGCGTAATTGATCGCCTTCTTGGCGACCTCCACCTCCAGCGGCACCTCCGCCTCCGCCGCCCCAAAGGTAACCAGCGCCTCCCCCTGGGTCGCGATGACCGCCGCCGCAAGCGCGACGGCGGCTGCGATCACCACCCCCTTCTGCACTTCCACGGCCTCAGCGGCGACATCCAACGCATCAGCGAAGACGTTCATCGGCTCACGCATCGCCATGATCGCCTCATGGTGGCGATCCCAATGCTGCGCCATCGTCTTGGCGAACGATGCCTGAGTGGAGTTCGCCAGATCCGTCACAGAGCCATGGGAGAGCTTGGAGATTTCGGTGATCTCCGTGGCGAACTGGCGCAAATCGCTGCCCCAGCCCCTGAGCTCGTCCTCGTCCAGCCCCGGCCACGGCAGACCGATCAGATAGAAGGCGTCAACAACCCAGCCCGGAAGTTCGAGCGACACAGCATCCCCCGCATCCTTGTGCTCCACCCACTACACGTAACTTCCCACTGTTGTAATAATTTTGTCAGGATGTCAAACCATCCTGGCGGATCCGGTCCTTCATCAGCACGACCAGAACCCGGGAGCGATGTGCTCCACCCACGCGCTTCTTGCATCCCCACATCGAGCAGCTCCTGGTACCACGCCGCCTGGCGGCGGAAGCCGTCGCCGAACATCGGCCCGGGAAGGCAGCCGGTGGCGGACCAGACCCGCTCGCTCGCGACCCAGTGATCGGTGGTCACCATGGCGAGGTGCTGGGCGCAGCGGGGATCGTCTTTTCCCCAACTGCTCTGGTCCGTTACTGGTCGCGACCCGCGCGCCACGCTGCCCGGCGCGCGCGGTCCTTGCCACGCAGGCACGTCGCCAGCCCGACAAACTCGTTCCTGGCCTCCTGCGGATCGCGGTCCTCGAGCACAAGCTCGCTCAGGGACGCCACCGGCCAGGTGACAAGCTCGCCATGCCGCGCGAAATACACCGAGACAGTGCGGATACGGAAGGTGTCGGCGGTATCGAGCCAGGCGCAGGCGAGCAGTTTCCAGATACGGCGGCGCCCCCGGCTGTGCGAGTCGTCGGCCTTGACCAGCGCCACGACATCCAGCAGGGTCGCGCTGCCCGGGCCGTCGAGCACGAAGGTGCTGTCGTCCCATTGGTCGAAGATCACCGGACCGGTGGTGCCCCAGGGCGTGCCAACTGGCGGATCGCCGACCAGGCGGCGCATCTGCTGCAGGGCACCCGAGGTATTCAGCCGGTGCACCAGAGCCAGCGGGTCGGCAATCGCCTCGTCGTCCGCGCTGCGATGCAACTCCTCGACGCTCGGCACATCGTCGCGGAACACCCGGAACAGCGGGTGCTCGATGCTGTCGTTGCGGTAGGCGTACTGGAATGCGGCGAGGATCCAGCACAACCGAGCCAGGCCCCTTTCGGACCCCGGCTCGCCGAGCCGACCAAGCGTGCCGTGCGCGGCGAAGTAACCGCGCATCCGGTCGAACAGCTCGCTCAGCACCGGCTCGTCCGGCAGGCCAGGGCGCGAGAAACGGCGATGGCCCTGCTCCGCCGAGGTGAACGCCATGCCGACCGTCGCACCCGCGTCGCGCGCCACCTTATTAATAAGGTCGACCCAGCCGCCCGGCGTCGGACGCATGTCCAGCGCCCGCTCGCGCCGCAGCGGTGCTCCGGCAGCCTGGCGTGGGTCGGATAGCGTGCCGCCTGCGCATCGGCCCAAGAGCGCGAGACGAGCCCAGCCCTGGCCAGGCCGAGCAGCGCAGAATAGGGCGGGGCAGGCTGGATCAGGGCGGCCAAGCGGAGGGCGAAGGCCCTGCCAGCCTGGCTCCAGTGGTGCCTGTCGACCGGTCCTTCCGGGCGGGTGATCTCGCAGTCGCGGACCTGCGCCGCCATGTGCCGCGCCGCCTCAGCCGATCCGGTCATCCGTGTCTCGCACCAGTCGCCCAACTCGCCATGGTACAGATGCGAGACGACCGACATACGATGATTCTATGGTCGCGGCCTGGCACGACGGAAGATCGCCTGGAGACTGAACCGCAGGGTGACGTATGGGAATTGCCCGCACCCTAGGAGGCGGAGCGGGAGTCGGGCCGGTGCGGCGGCGGCCTGCCGCTGCGCTACGACCTCGCCGACGGTCAGCCGGATACGCTGCGCCGACGTCTCGGCATCCCGGCCGAGGCGTCAGTCCTGCTGATCTTCTGCGGCAGCAGCGGATCTCAGCGCATCAACGACGCCGTACGGGACCAACTTCCGGTCCTCACCAAGCGCTTCGCCATCGTGCACGTCCGTGGAAAGGGAAACCTCGATCCTGCCTTGCAGAGCGTCCCGGGCTACTGGCAACTGGAGTACCTGCACGACGAGATGTCCGATGCCCTCTGGCTCGCAGACCTGGTGATCGGACGCGTTGGCGCGACGACCCTTGCCGAACTCGAAGCGCTCGGCAAGAAAGCCGTACTCGTCCCGCTGCCCGCCGCGGTAAGCCGTGGAGACCAGCT
>JAFAUH010000236.1 GCA_019243445.1 Streptomycetaceae bacterium
GACTCCACGCATGTGCTCGCGGCGGTACGCACCTTGAACCGGCTGGAGTTGATCGGCGAGACCGTGCGCGCGGCACTGAATGCGCTGGCAGTAGTGGCCCCGGACTGGCTTGCAAGCTGGATGCCCAAGGAATGGCCCGACCGGTACGGCCACCGTGTGGAGAATTACCGGTTGCCGCAGCAAAAGACAGACCGCGACGCCTATGTGCGTACGGTCGGCGCGGACGGCGCCATGGTGCTGGCGGCTGTCGAGGCAGAGCATGCACCCGACTGGCTCGCACAGATCGAGGCCGTGCAGGTACTGCGCGCGGTGTGGCAGCAGCAGTTCGACACCAGCGACGGCAACCTGCGCTGGCGCGACGTCAAAGAGCTTCCGCCGTCGAAGGAACGGATCACCTCCCCATACGATGCCGAGTGCCGCTACGCGGTCAAGCGATCGACATCCTGGACCGGCTACAAGGGTCACCTGACCGAGTACTGCGGCCCGGACCGGCCCCATGTGATCACCGATGTGGAGACCACCGACGCCGCCTGCAGCGACCAGGGGACGGCCGGGCGCGTCCACGACCGGCTCGACGGGCAGGACCTGCTGCCTACCGAGCATCTGGTCGACACCGGGTACATGTCCGCCGAGGCTCTGCTGTCCGCGGCCCGCGACCACGGTGTGCGGCTGACCGGCCCGATGCCTGCGGACAACAGCTGGCAGGCCAAGAGCGGGGAAGGATTCGATGCTTCCGCATTCGTCATCGACTGGCAGGCTCGCACCGCGACCTGCCCGCAAGGAGCCGTCTCCACCCAATGGCACGAACAACTCGACCACCGGGGACACGAAGTGATACGCATTCGATTTCCCGGCAAGTCATGCAGGACATGTCCGGTCCGCGAAAAGTGCACCCACCACCCAAATGAACCCCGTGCCCTGGACGTCCGCCCACAAGCCCAGCACGAAGCACTGCAACAGGCCCGCCACGACCAGACCACACCAGAGTGGAAAGAACGGTTCAGTCTCCGGGCCGGAGTTGAAGGCACCATCTCGCAAGCCGTTCGCGGCCCCGACCTCAGACACGCGCGCTACCGCGGCCTGGCCAAAGTCAGCCTCCAACAACTCCTCACGGCAGCAGCGATCAACTTTGCCCGGATCGACGCCTGGCTCAGCGGAATCCCCCTGGCCACCACCCGAACCTCCCCCCTCCTCTCCCTGCTCAACGAAGCCTGAACAATTCGCCAACAGTGTCAGTACTGGCGGGCGGCGCCCACGCAGTCGGTGGAGGACTTCTCGTCCCCGGTCTCATCCACGATCAACACCGCTTCTTCGTTGGCGAGTTGATCCGTTACCCAGGTCGCGAGCTTGTCGCGGGCGGCGTCGTGGTCCCAGGCGCCGCGGGAGAGGAAGTGCTGCAGCCGGTGCGGCCCATCGTGCCCGAGGGCCTCGGCCGGCGTCCAGCAGTTGCGCCGCTCGAGCTCCATCAGCATCGCCGCTGTCATCTCCCGGGCCAGCAGCCGCGAGTCTCGCCGCGGGAAGCAGCCGGCCACCTGCTCCATCACCGCCCCGAACGCCTCCGCCCACGCCTGCTCGGCTATCGTGGCCTCTGCGGCCACCGCTTCTTGATACTTCGTCACAAAGGTTCATGATCGCGGTGGCCGTTCCCATGCCGTAGTCACCCCTGACCTGCACCGACAGATCAACGATCAAGACTTACAGCTGCCATAACTGACGGTCAATCAACTTTGATGACCCAGTTTACCTAGGCCCCGGATTTCATACCCTTGACTGTTGGCGCTGTTCGCAGACTGTTTTGATAGGCGTTCGTGACAAGCCCCGTTCTTCCGGTCCCGCCCGGCAGCCGCTTGTCGCTCCCGGTTCAAGCGGGCGGTGTCAAGGCTCGCGAAGCGACCGCGCAGCGGCTTGGCCTTGAACACCGACCGCGAACCGGGAAAACTGCCCAGCAGGGCGGACCCGGCACCGCAAGCAGCACACTTCATACGGTCTAATGTGTCCTGGTCCGATGAAGAAGATGAAGAAGGGGTGCGGACGATGAGCGTGTCACATGCGGACTGGACATGGGTGGAACGGCGTGGGGAATTTGGATTCTGCCTGTTCTTCGCCAAGGGAGTCTCCGAGGAGGACATGCTCGCCGCGTATGGTTGCTATCCGGATACAGTCCGTGTGCTTTCCTGGGAGGACGAAGATTTCGTCGACCTGATCTCCGATCATTACGGTGACCCCGTCGTTCGCGTGGGTCGTATCGGTGAATGGGTCTTCGGGTTCGAGGAGATCAGCCTTGAGGGCTCGCGGGACGAGGTACTACGGGCTTTCCCGGCCGGAACAGAAACGATCAGCCTCTTCAATACCGTCAAAGCCTTCGGTTGGTTCCGCCATGCCGTGGATGGTGTGACGGTGGCCGCTTTCGAGCTGTTGGTCCCGTCCTGCCGGGAAGGGAGCGATCCTGATCGTCACCGGGAGCTCATGCGCCAGGTAGGAATGGGCCCGGATGAGGACCCCGATCTGGACCAGTTCGACCCCATTGCAGCTACTTTGGACATGATCACAGCCGGGTGGGGAGTGTACGTCAGCGAAGAAATGATCAGCGGCCCCTTGCGTACCGCCCGCATCCACCC
>JAFAUH010000320.1 GCA_019243445.1 Streptomycetaceae bacterium
ACGGTCTTGGACTGCCCGAGCATCGTCGCCGCCGCAATCGTCTCGCGCCATGGTCCGGCCAGCAGATCGGCAGCGCGCAGGATGATCGCCGCGCGGTCGTCGAACGACATCGCACGCCATGCAGGGGCGGCGGCGAGCGCTGCGTCAATCGCGTCCTGGGCGTCGGTCTGCGTCGCGTGACGCGCGGTACCGAGCCGCTTGGCGTGGTGGTGCGGCTGTACGACGTCGAACGGCTCGCCGCCTCCCATCCGCTGCACCCCGCCGATGGTCATCGGCAGGTCGATCGGGTTCTCGCCGAGCTCCTTCAGCTTCCCCTCCAGACGAGCCCGTTCCGGGCTCCCCGGGGCATAGGAGTGCACCGGCTCGTTGACCGGGGTGGGGACCTGGGTCACGGCGTCCATAACTGCTCCTTCATCTACCGCGGTGGCATGCTGCGCCACCGGTCCGCTACATGCTGCGATGCGCCGTCGGGCGCCGGTCATGGTGTGGCTGTGCGCTGTGTGGTGAAGTACCGGGAAGTACCGGGAAGTACCGGTGAGAGCCGTTCAGGCTCTCAAGCTCCGGGGACGAGCGAGCGGAGGAAGAAGGCGAGGTTTGCCGGGCGCTCTGCCAGACGGCGCATGAAGTACCCGTACCAGTCTGCGCCGTACGGCACGTAGATGCGCATACGCTCACCCGATGCGGCGAGACGGTGCTGCTCGGCGGTGCGGATGCCGAAGAGCATCTGGAACTCGTACTCGCGCGGCTTGCGTCCGGCGCGGCGTGCCAACTCCTGGCCGATGGTTATCATGCGCGGGTCGTGCGAGCCGATCATGGGGTAACCGGAGCCGGCCATCAAGATCTTCAGGCAGCGCACATATGCCCGGTCCACCTCGCCCTTGTCCTGGTAGGCGACGGAGGCGGGCTCCTTGTAGGCGCCCTTGACCAGCCGCACCCGGGAGCCGGGCGTGGCGAGCCTGTGGCAGTCCTCCTCGGTGCGGAAGAGGTATGACTGCAGCACGGCGCCGGTGCCGGGGTGCTCCTTGCGCAGCTCGTCGAGGATGGCGAGCGTCGAATCGATGGTGGTGTGGTCCTCCATGTCGAGGGTGACCGTGGTCCCGGCGACGGTCGCGGCCTCGGCGACCTGCCGGACGTTCTCCAGCGCGATGTCGTGTCCGCCAAAGGCGAGCGCCTGCCCGAATGCGGAGAGCTTCACCGACACCTCGACTCGCTCGCCGAGATCTTCGGCGGCGATGGCGCCGAGGGCACGGAGATAGGCGTCGCGGGTGGCAGCGGCGGTGCCCCGGTCGGTGACGTCCTCACCCAGATGGTCGAGGGTGACGTCGAGCCCGAAGGCGGTGAGCTCCCGAACGCTCTCCATCGCAGAGCGCAGCTCCTCCCCCGCGACGAACCGCTGCACGACCGGCCGGGTGACGGGGGCGGCCGCGACGATACGACGCATACGGCTGCTGCGCGAGGCAGCGAGCAGCACGGGACCCAACACGGACTCCTCCAAAGGGCGTAGAAACGTACGAAGATGCGTAGTACAGGTGACTACGAGGTCGCTACGCCCTGAAATCTAGGATTCACCCGCGCGGCGGACCATCGACACATGTCACGCATTCATGAGCGACTCCTCATACAGATGTATGAGGGAGGTGAGTGAGAATGACGGTGTGCGTGGGGACTACGGCGAGTATCAGGAACTCGTCGACGAGGTGTCGGCGCTCCTCGGTGCGCCCGCGACCCTGGAGGACCGCAACTTTCGCTTGATTGCTTTTTGCGCACACGAAAGCGACACGGGCGCGATGGACACGATCCGCACGCGGTCGATCCTCACCCGGCGGTCGACAGCGGATGTGCGTGCGTGGTTCGAAGGGTTCGGTATCGCACACGCGCATGCCCCGATCCGTATCCCGGCCGACCCGGAGGCGGGGATCCGCGGGCGGATCTGTCTGCCCGTGCGACATGCGGGCGTCGTGTACGGCTACATCTGGCTGCTGGACGACAACGACATGGCCGAGCAGGCCGAGCCGGTGCTGGGCGCGGCGATGACGGTCGCCGCGCGGATCGGCACGCTGCTGGCGCGCGAAGCGCGGGCGGGTGCGGATCTGGGCCGCGAGCTGCTGTCGCTGCTCACCGGGGCAGGTGAGCGCCGGGACGCGGCGGAATCCGTGCTGTGTGAGGAGTTCGGTCCGGCCGCCAACGGCCCGTTGGCGGTGGTCTGCGTAGCGCCCTGGGAGACCACCACGGAGGACGAATCGGAGGTCCTGCCGGCCGTACGTACGATTCCGGGTGCAGCGGCCCTCACCGCCGTCCCCTCGACGGGCCTGGCAGCCGTCGTCCGCTTGCGCGCGGCGGGCGTTTTGACGCCCGCCCGTACCGCCGCCAACCGCCTGCTGGAATCCGCCAGAGCGCAGGGCGGTGTGGCGGGGATCGGCCAACCCCGGCACGGCTTGGCCGAACTGGCCGATGCATGGCGTGAGGCATCCGCTGCAGCCCGGGCGGCCCGGGCCCAGCCCGCATCGGGTCGCATCGCCGAGTGGTCGGCGATCGGCCCCTACCGCCTCCTCACCGCTCTGCCGCCCGTCACGGATCCGGCGGTGGCCCCGCTCCTCGCCTCCGCCCACGTCGAACTCGCCCACACGGCGGAGGTCTTCCTTGACTGCGCCGGCCAAGCGAGCCAGGCGGCGGCAGCCCTGGCTATCCACCGTCAGACGCTGTATTACCGTCTCTCCCGCGTCGAACGCATCACGGGCCTCGATCTCGACAGGGGCGAGGATCGCCTACTGCTGCATATGTCGCTCAAATCCGCGCGTTTGCATGGCGGATGAGCGTCACGGGACTGCCGGAGGCTCTACAGCCGATTGATCTCGGTGAGATCGATGTCGATCGTGAACGGGACGGATACTTTGAGACGGTCGTGATAGATGCCCGTCGGCACGTAGGAGCCGGTCACGGCGTCGAATTCATACACATAGACGACAGGAAGACGGCCTTCGCCCTTCTCGACGCGCCAGAAGTGCGGGATGCCGGCCTCGGCATACAGTTGCGGCTTGCGCTTGCGGTCGCGCTCTTCCGATTCCGCGGAGACGACTTCGATGGCGAGAACGACGTCGGCGGCCTGGTAACCGGTCTCCTCCGCTTCCTCCGTCACGGCTTCGGCGCTGAGCACGGAGATGTCCGGCTCCGGACGGTTCCGCTTGCCAAGTACCACACTCATCTCACGCCGCACAGCGAATGCCTGAGGAGCAAGATCTCGTAGACGACTCTCCAGCAGGTACATCACCAGCGAGTGGTAGCTCTTCTGCGGGCTCACGAAAACAAGGTTCCCGTCGATCAGCTCTGTGTGCGGCGGGAGGTCGGGGATGCGGTCAAGGTCGTCAGCAGTGAATCCGTGCCGTGGCGGGATAGCCCAGGCCGGCAGCGGTTCAGCAATCATGATTCCTCCCATGGACGGGATTCTGGCCGCGTGCTCAAGGGTAGCGGGCTGGAACGCCGAGCTCACCGTTCAAACGAGTGAACGACCATGCGGTGCTGACATGCCCGAGACCGTACCGCCAGACCCCCTCACGCAGGCGGCCCGCCGCATGCGCGGCGGGCCGGATCACGGACCAGTGGCGGTTGCTCCCTAAGTCGTCAGTCTGCCAAGTCGACTGAGCGGGCCGAGGTCGCCCCGATCTCGTCGGCGATCTCGGCGAGGACAGGTGCCGGGACAGCGCTGTCGACGGTGAGAGCGACGAGTGCCTCACCACCGGCTGCCGCACGGGCAACCTGCATGCCCGCGATGTTGATGCCGGCCTCGCCGAGGATGCGACCGACAGTGCCGACGACGCCCGGCCGGTCGGTGTAGCGCAAGAACGCCATGTGGTCGGCGAGGACCAGTTCCACGTCGTATTCGCCGACGCCGACGATCTTCTGGATGAACTTCGGGCCGGCGAGCGTCCCGGAGACCGAGACTTCGTCACCGCCCGCCAGAGTGCCGCGCACAGTGACCAGATTGCGGTGCTCCGGTGACTCCGAGCTCGTCGTCAGGCGGACCTCGACACCGCGCTCCTGAGCGAACAGCGGCGCATTCACGTAACTGACGGTCTCATCGACGACATCCTCGAACACACCCTTGAGGGTGGACAATTCGAGCACCTTGACGTCGTGCTGAGTGATCTCGCCGCGCACCTCGACGTCAAGCCGCACGGCGACCTCCCCCGCCAGCGCGGTGAAGATCCGGCCCAGCTTCTCCGCCAGCGGCAGCCCCGGCCGCACATCCTCGGCGATCACGCCGCCCTGGACATTGACCGCGTCCGGCACCAGCTCACCGGCGAGCGCAAGCCGCACCGACTTGGCCACCGAGATGCCCGCCTTCTCCTGCGCCTCACCGGTCGAGGCGCCCAGGTGCGGGGTGACCACCACGTTGTCGTACTCGAAGAGCGAGGAGTTGGTGCACGGCTCGGAGACGAAGACGTCCAGGCCGGCGCCGGCGACGCGACCCTCCTTCAGCGCCAAGGCGAGCGCCTCCTCGTCCACGATCCCACCACGCGCCGCGTTGACGATCCGCACCGAGGGTTTGACCTTGTGCAACGCCTCGTCGCCGATCAGCCCCACTGTCTCGGGCGTCTTGGGCAGGTGGACGGTGATGAAGTCGGCGACTTTGAGCAATTCGTCCAGCGGCAGCAGCTTGACGCCCATCTGTGCGGCCCGCGCAGGCTGGACGTAGGGGTCGTACGCAACGATCTTCATGCCGAACGCCGACATCCGCTGCGCGACCAGCACGCCGATGCGGCCGAGGCCCACTACGCCGAGGGTCTTCTCTGCCAGCTCCACACCGGTGTACTTGCTCCGCTTCCATTCGCCCTTTTTCAGCGCGGAGTTGGCCTGCGGGATATTGCGTGCGGTGGCGATCAGCAGACCGCAGGCGAGCTCGGCGGCGGTAACGATGTTGGAGGTCGGAGCGTTGACCACCATCACGCCGGCTTTCGTGGCCGCGGAAACGTCCACGTTGTCCAGGCCGACGCCGGCTCGCGCGACGACCTTGAGTTTGCGGGCGGCGTCGATCGCCTCGGCATCGACCTTGGTGGCGCTACGTACCAAGATCGCGTCGACGTCGGTGATGGCGGCGAGCAGCTCACCGCGATCGGCGCCGCGGCAGTGCCGGATCTCGAAATCCGGGCCGAGGGCCTCGACAGTGGCAGGCGAGAGCTCTTCGGCGATGAGTACGACAGATTTGTCAGTTGATGCAGTGCTCGATGCAGTGCTCACGGATTCCTCACTTGTCCTTCGTGGGCGGCCGGTCCCCTACGACCACTCCAAGGAGAGAGGGATGGGAGAGAGGGATGGCATGCCGCGTGGAAGACGCACGACGCTGTGAGCCTGACGCGCTTGTTAAAGCAGTGTATCGGCGCAGCGACGCTCAGCCTGCGCCGATACAGCAATGATCACCCGCACGGGGTTGTCCGCCGTGGGGAAACGTTGCGACGTTGCGATGCAGACCAGGGCGGCCGGCAGCCCTGTTGCAGAAGACCTGCGGGCGCTCTGCTCGCTCGCTCGGACGTCAGCCCGCTCCCTATTGCCCCCCAGATCGTAAGAGGCAACGCGGACAGGACCCGCGGCATCGCGGGGCGATGGCTCTCGCGTTCCCTCTCCGCGTTGCCTCTCATCCCTCACGCCTCTTCGTCGACCCAGCTCATCAGCTTGCGCAACTTGCGGCCGGTGATCTCCAGCAGGTGCTCGCTGTCCGCCTTCTTGTACTCGTTGTACTTCGGCAGGCCGCTGTTGTATTCGTTGATCCAGTTCTTGGCGAAGGAGCCGTCCTGGATCTCGCCGAGGACCTTCTTCATCTCGGCCTTGGTGGCGTCGGTGATGATCCGCGGTCCGGTGATGTAGTCGCCCCACTCGGCGGTCTCCGAGACCGACCAGCGCATCTTCTCCAGGCCGCCCTCGTACATCAGGTCCACGATGAGCTTGAGCTCGTGCAGACACTCGAAGTACGCGATCTCCGGCTGGTAACCGGCCTCGACCAGGGTCTCGAAGCCCGCTTTGACCAGCGCGGAAGCACCGCCGCAGAGCACCGCCTGCTCGCCGAAGAGATCCGTCTCGGTCTCCTCGGTGAAGGTGGTCTTGATGACGCCGGCGCGGGTACCACCGATGCCCTTGGCGTAGGAGAGCGCGAGCGCGAAAGCGTTCTTGGAGGCATCCTGCTCGACGGCGACGATGCACGGGACACCGCGGCCCTCCTCGTACTGGCGGCGCACCAGGTGGCCCGGGCCCTTCGGGGCGACCATGCACACGTCCATGTTGGCCGGCGGCTTGATCATCCCGAAGCGGATGTTGAAGCCGTGGCCGAAGAAGAGCGCGTCGCCCTCCTTGAGGTTGTCCTTGATCGACTCCTCGTACACCTTGGCCTGGATCGGGTCCGGCACCAGCACCATGATCAAGTCGGCCTCGGCGGATGCCTCGGCCGGGGTGACGACACGCAGGCCCTGCTCCTCGGCCTTGGCGCGGGATTTGGAGCCCTCGGGGAGGCCGACGCGCACGTCGACGCCCGAGTCGCGCAGCGACAGCGCGTGGGCGTGGCCCTGGCTGCCGTAACCGAGTACCGCGACTTTGCGGCCCTGGATGATGGACAGGTCGGTGTCGTCGTCGTAGAACAGCTCGGCCACTTCGGGATTCTCCTTGGTCCGGTGTTGTGTTCCGGTGTTGTGCTTCCCACCGTATGACGGCGGGATGAATGGGGTCGGCGAGTCTCGCCATGCGGTCGGCCTTGCACTGCTGCACCGCTCGGCCGCCCAGCCGACTTGTCAGGCCGAACGGTCGAGGGCCCGCAGCGAGCGGTCGGTGATGGAGCGGGCGCCCCGGCCTATCGCGATAGTGCCGGACTGGACGAGTTCCTTGATGCCGAACGGCTCCAGCATCCGCAGCAGCGCCTCGAGCTTGTCGGCGCTGCCCGTGGCCTCGACGGTGACTGCCTCCGGGGAGACGTCAACGGTCTTGGCGCGGAAGAGCTGGACGATCTCGGTGATCTGGGAGCGGGTCTCGTTGTCGGCGCGGACTTTGATCAGGACGAGCTCGCGGTGGATCGCGGACGACGACTCCAACTCGACGATCTTCAGTACATTGACAAGCTTGTTGAGCTGCTTCGTCACCTGTTCGAGGGGAAGATCCTCGATGACGTTGACGACAATCGTGATCCGGGAGATGTCCGGGTGTTCAGTGGTGCCCACGGCGAGCGAGTCGATGTTGAAGCCGCGGCGGGAGAACAGGGCGGTGATCCGGGCAAGGACACCGGGCTTGTTCTCCACCAGGACGGAGAGCGTGTGCTTGGACATGTGGTGGGTTCCTCTGTCGTTGTCTCTCTCGGTCCTCAGTCGTCTTCCATGTCGCCGAAGTCGGGGCGGACTCCGCGGGCCGCCAAGACCTCGTCGTTGGAGGTGCCTGCCGCGACCATCGGCCAGACCATCGCGTCCTCATGGCAGATGAAGTCCACCACGACTGTGCGGTCGTTGATGGAGTTCGCCTTCTCGATCACCGAGTCGAGCTGGGTCGGGTCCTCGCAGCGGATACCCACGCAGCCCATCGCTTCCGCCAGCTTCACGAAGTCGGGGGTACGGGTGCCCAGATTCTGCGCCTTCTGCGCTTCTGCGGCGGAACCGCTACCGGAGTCTGTCGAGCACTGCGTCGGGCCGGAGTGGAGCACGGTGTTGGAGTAACGCTCGTTGTAGAACAAGGTCTGCCACTGACGGACCATGCCCAGTGCGCCGTTGTTGATGATGGCGACCTTGATCGGCATGTTGTTGAGCGCACAGGTGACCAGCTCTTGATTGGTCATCTGGAAGCAGCCGTCGCCGTCGATCGCCCACACCGTACGCTCCGGCATACCGGCCTTGGCGCCCATCGCCGCCGGCACCGCGTAGCCCATCGTCCCCAAGCCGCCGGAGTTCAGCCACGTGTACGGCTTCTCGTAGTCGATGAACTGCGATGCCCACATCTGATGCTGGCCGACACCGGCCGTGTAGATAGTGCCCTCCGGCGCGAGTTTCCCGATCCGCTGGATCACCTGCTGCGGTGACAGCGAGCCGTCCTCCGGCAGGTCATAGCCAAGCGGGTAGGTCTTGCGCCACAAATCGATCTGCGCCCACCAGCCGGCGTAGTCGCCATAGCGGCCCGCCTCATGTTCGGCCTGGATGGCCACCACCAGATCCGCAATCACCTCACGGGCGTCCCCGACGATCGGCACGTCAGCGGCGCGGATCTTACCGATCTCAGCGGGGTCGACGTCCGCATGCACGATCTTGGCGAACGGGGCGAAGGTGTCGACCCGGCCGGTGACCCGGTCGTCAAAGCGTGCGCCCAGCGCCACCAGCAGATCGGCCTTCTGCATCGCAGTGACTGCGGAGACCGAGCCGTGCATGCCCGGCATCCCGATGTGCTGCGGGTGGGAATCGGGGAATGCGCCCAGCGCCATCAGCGTGGTGGCGACCGGCGCCCCAGTCAACTCGGCCAGGATCCGCAGCTCATCGGTGGCCCGCGCCTTCAGCACACCGCCTCCGATGTAGAGCACCGGGCGCTTGGCCTGGACGATCAGCTTTGCGGCCTCGCGGATCTGCTTGGCGTGCGGCTTGGTCACCGGGCGGTAGCCGGGCAGGTCCAGCTGCGGCGGCCAGGAGAAGACCGTCTGCGCCTGCAACGCGTCCTTGGCAATGTCCACCAGCACCGGGCCCGGGCGGCCGGTGGAAGCGATGTGGAACGCCTCGGCGATCGTGCGCGGGATGTCCTCGGCCTTGGTGACCAGGAAGTTGTGCTTGGTGATCGGCATGGTGATGCCGCAGATGTCCGCCTCCTGGAAGGCGTCCGTACCGATAGACGTGGAGTTGACCTGGCCGGTGATCGCGACAAGCGGCACCGAGTCCATATGGGCGTCGGCGATCGGGGTGACCAGGTTGGTTGCACCGGGACCCGAGGTGGCCATGCACACCCCGACCTTCCCCGTCGCCTGCGCATATCCGGTGGCGGCGTGCCCCGCGCCCTGCTCGTGCCGGACGAGGATATGGCGCACCCGCTTCGAGTCGAACATGGGGTCGTAGGCCGGAAGGATTGTCCCGCCGGGGATACCGAATACGGTATCGGCGCCGACTTCCTCCAGAGAGCGGATGAGGGACTGGGCGCCCGTCACTTGCTCGGTGATGGGCTGCTGTGCCGCGCGAGGAGCCCGCGGCTGCGGATGATGGGCCCCTGTGGCCTGCTCGGTCATCTGCGTATCTCTTCTCGAAGAGGCCGCCCCTTATCCTAATCATAGGGGGAGGCGGGAGGTGCCAGTGCAACAAAAAACCCCTCGTGCCTGGGGCAAGCGAGGGGAAGCGCGCCGGGATTGCGAGCGGGGCGGTGAAATGGCCCCGGATCAGCCGACGCGCCGTCCAAGTACGAGAATTCGGGTGCGCATGGCAATGACCATCCTCCGAATGTGGGGTGGGTGTCAAGCGGGTGGGACGGTCGTCTCAGCATTCGGGCGATGGCGCGGCCCTCCTTTCGGGGTCCGTCCGGGGGCGGCACGGCAGGTCACATGGGGGCCGTACTCGGCTGGTCGGGGTCGGGCGAGCCGTTGCGCCGTACGGGCAGGGGCAGCGGGCGACCCGAGGTGAGCAGCGCCCGCTCGGGTCGTCCTCCGTTCGCTTCTCCGCCCTCTCCCAGGCTCCGCGGAGGGCTTGTCGCGCCGGAGGCGTGCCCCTCGAGGGAAGCCTCGGCCGGCCACTCCACCTGCTCGCGTGCGTCGCTCACCCCCTCTTTGCTCGCTTCTCCGCCCACTCCCAGGCTCCGCGGACGACCTCGTACCTCGGCCGGCCACTCCACCTGCTCGCGTGCGTCGCTCACGGTGCCCTGCGGCAGCGGGTACCCGCCACGTGCGAGCGAGCTGCGCAGTCGGTGCTCGTCGAGCGGACCTGAGAAAGCCATGCCCTGGCCATGGGTGCACCCCATCTCGCGCAGTGCCACCACCTGCTCGGGTTTGTCGACACCGTCCGCAACCGAGCACAGCCCGAGATCGCGCGCGATGCGCAGCAGTCCGGCGGTGATCTTGTGCAGCCGGACCGACTCGCCCAGGCCCTCGGTGAGGGAGCGGTCAAGCCTGAGCACGTCAACCGGGAGACGGCGCAGCGCAGCCATCGCGGCGTAGCCGGTGCCGAAGCCGTCGAGGGCGATCTGTACACCGAGGCGGCGCAGCGCGGCCAGGCGTCGCTCCAACTCGTCGAGGGAGATACGCGGGTCGTGCTCGGTGAGGGCGACAACGAGCGCGCCCGGCGGCAGTTCGTGTCGGCCCAGCAGCGCCTCGATAGTCCGTACTGGAAGCTCGTGGCCCATCAGGTGGCGGGCCGACATCCGTACCGCGACGGGCACGGCATGCCCGGTGCGGTGGCGGTCGGCAGCCTGTATGACGGCTTCTTCCAGCAACCAGCGGCTGACCTCGCAGCGATCGCCCTCGGCACCGTCGCCATCGCCGTCACCGCGGGTCTCGGTGATCCGCAGGAATTCCGCAGGGGTGAAGAGAACGCCCTGGGCCGAGCGCCAGCGGGCATGTGCCTCGATGGCGTCGACCTGTCCGTTCCCCAAGTCGACGACAGGCTGGTGGAGGAGGGTGAACTCGCCGTCGCGCAGGGCCGAACGGAGCCGGGCCGCCAGTTCGGCCCGGCGCATCACTTCGGCTTGCATTTGCGGCGCGTACAGCTCAACGCGGTTCTTGCCCGAGGTCTTCGCCCGGTACATGGCCAGATCGGCGTTGCGCATCAGCTCGGCGGGGCCCATGCCTGGCTCGGCGAAGGCGACGCCGATACTCGCGGCCACCTTTACCTGCGAGCTCGAGAGGGTGTAGGGCTCGGAGAGAGTGAGTCGCAGCCGGTCGGCGATCTCGCGGATCTGCTGTTCATGCAGTCTCCGGTCACCCATGCCGCTGCAGATGAGGGCGGCGAACTCGTCACCACCGAGACGGGCCGCAGTATCCCCGGCCCGCACCGATTCAGCGAGCCGACGGCCGACTTGGACGAGGAGTTCGTCCCCGGCTTGGTGGCCGATCGTGTCATTGACGGCTTTGAAGCCATCGAGATCGATGAACAGCACGGCACAGTCGCCGTCCCCTGCGCGTCGCCCGCCCAGCACTCGGCCGACGCGTTCGGTGAACAGCGCGCGGTTGGGCAGGTCGGTGAGCGGGTCATGAGAGGCGTTGTGCTGCAACTGGGCCTGCAGCTGGACGCGTTCGGTGACGTCCCGGCTGTTGAAGATCAGGCCGCCTTGGTAGCGGTTGACAGTCGACTCGACATGCAGCCAGCCGCCGTTGCCCGACCGGATCCGGCATTCGATGCGCGTGGCTGGTTCATCGGAGGGGGGTGTGGCGAGGAAGCGGCGGACTTCGTGCAAGACGCGGCCAAGGTCCTCGGGGTGGATGTGAGTGGCGAGTTCGGTTCCGACCATGTCTTCGGCGTCGCGCCCGTAGACGCCTTGTGCTGCGGGGCTGACGTAACGCAGGACACCGGTCGGAGTGACGATCATGATGACGTCGCTCGATCCTTGGACAAGCGAGCGGAAGTGGTTCTCCTTGTGCGTCAACTCCTGGGTGAGGGAGAGGTTGTCGAGCAGCATGATGCCCTGCCGCACGACGAGGATGAGGGCGACGGCGCAGCCGCTGACAAGCACCACTCGGTTGGTCTTCCGACCGTCGATGATGTTGTGGAGGATGGCCAGCGTACAGACCGCAGCCGCGAGGTACGGGGTGAGTGCGGCGATCGCACCGGCGGCCTTGCGTTCGGCGTGCTGCTTTTCGGTATTCGCAGCGTCGTTCGCAGCGTCGTTCGCAGCATCTCCGAGGACGCGCTGCTGGGCGGCCTTGCGGTGGCCTATCCAGGGCGCATACGCGAGCAGCAGGCTGCCGGCGAACCATCCGGCGTCGAGGATCTGCCCCGAGTGGTAGTGCTCCCGCAGCAGCGGTGAGGTGAACAGCGCGTCACACAGCACAGTGAGGGCGAGCGCGGCGAGCGCAGTGTTGATCGCCGCACGGTTGGCCGATGAGCGCCGGAAGTGCAGCGCCAGCACCATGGAGACGAGCATGATGTCGAGCACGGGGTAGGCGAGGCAGAGCGCGATCCGCGCGGTGCTGCGGCCGTCCCACTCGGCGGCGCGGGCGAGCGCGAGGCTCCAGGTAAGGGTGAGCAGAGAGCCCCCGATGAGCGAGGCGTCAAGAACGAGGCAGGTCCAACCGGCCTTGGTGACGGGGCGCTTGGCGAGCACCAGCAGTCCGATGATCGCGGACGGAGCGAAGAACAGGAAGCAGAAGTCGGCGAATGACGTGCGCGGCACCGGGGCGCCGAGTACGACCTCGTACCAGCCCCAGATGCCGTTGCCCGCCGCGACCATGGTGGAGGAGAGAGCGAAGAGCACCCAAGCGGGGCGACCGCATCCGGGAGTCACCTTCGCGTACCACAGGCAGGAGAGGCAGGCTGCCAGAGCCGCGCCCGACAGTCCGAAATCGCCCATGAAAAGGGCGATTTCGGGGGATCCCCAACCGCACGCCGCACCCGTGGCATACCCGCCGACCAGGACAGCTATGAGGAGTTGGGGCAGCAGTCCCGAGCGGCCCTCAAAGCAGGCAGGTGCGTCGGTGAGCGCAGCCCCTGGCGCCCTCATCCGGCCGCCCGCCAATCGGTCCACGGGTGGCGGGTGTTCTGTGTCGTTTTTCGTCTGCATTGGCCGCACACGCCCGTCATCCCCCCTCGCGTTCAGAAACTCATGCCCGTACTGCGGTACTGCGGTCATGGGCCGCTCATGCGCGTGCGCAGAATCGCTCGCGGAACGAACGATCCGTGCAACGCACCCCAGTTGGGACGATACACCAGTCTCGTCACGCAGGGACATAGTTACTCTACTGAGCGTAACCGAAAGGGGGTTGGAGCAGTTAATACAGGATTAATGCACGATCATGCTTCTCCGACTCTCCAGGCTCCGCGGCCGACCGTGGCATCAGCCTCTAACGACCGCTCAGTTCGCTGCGGACGTCGAACTCAGCAGTCACGGCCGGGTGGAGGTCCTCAGGAGGTTCGATGCCGATCCTCGGCAACCGCCGGTCCAGCCACGCGGGCAGCCACCAGTTGGCGGCGCCGAGCAGGTGCATCAGGGCCGGGACGAGCAGGGTGCGCAGCACGAACGCATCGAGTGCGACGGCAGTTGCGAGCCCGATGCCGAACATCGCGATGGTCCGGTCCCCGCTGAGCACGAAAGCGAGGAAGACCGAAATCATGATCACCGCGGCCGAGTTGATCACGCGGCTGGTCTCGGCGAGCCCGATCCGTACCGCGCGCCGGTTGTCGCGGGTCGCAAGCCACTCCTCGTACATCCGGCTGACCAGGAAGACCTGGTAGTCCATGGAGAGTCCGAAGAGCACCGAGAGCATGATCACCGGCAGGAATGGTTCGATCGGGCCCGCCCTGCCGAGCCCCATCAACTCGCTGCCCCAGCCCCACTGGAAGATCGCCACCACTACGCCGAAGGACGAGGCGACCGCGGCCATGTTCATCAGCGCCGCCTTGAGCGGTATGCCGAGGCTGCGGAAGGCGACGAGCAGCAGCACTCCACCAAGTGCGATGACCACCCCGCCGAAGAACGGCAGCTTGCCGATGAGTACGGCGGCGAAATCGCCGTATCCGGCCGTCTCACCGCCGATGTAGACCCGCAGCGAAGTGTGCTGCTCGGCGCGTGGGATCACGTCATGGCGCAGGTGGTCGATGAGATCGCTCGTCGCCCGCGACTGCGGCGAGCTGGTGGGGATCACCGTGATCACCTCGATGTCGCCCACGCTCTGTGGGTTCCCGCTGGTGGCAGGGGCGACGCCGGGCGTGCTGCGCAACGTGTCGGTGAGCCGGTCGACGGCGACTCGGTCCGCGGCGTTGCTGGTCTGCGCAACGATCTGCAGCGGCCCGTTGACGCCGGGCCCGAAGCCTTCGGCGAGCAGGTCGTACGCCTTGCGGGTGGTGGAGGTGGCTGGATCGTTGCCCTGGTCGGAGGTGCCCAGGCGCAAGGAGAGCGTGGGCACGACGAGGACGAGCATGACGGCGGCTGCGATGCCCGCGAGCAGCTTGGGATGCCGTTCGACGAAGGCAGACCAGCGTGCGGCGGGCCCAGTCGGCAGTTCGGGTATCGGACCGTGTTCGGCGAGCTGCCGCCGGTCGCGCTTGCTGAGCGCCCGTTCGCCGATGACGCCGAGCAGTGCCGGCAGCAGTGTCACCGAGGCGGCGACGGTGAGCAGGACGGTGAGCGAGGCGGCGATCGCGACGCCATTGAGGAAGGTGAGGCCGAGCGCGAGCATCCCGAGCACCGCGACGCACACTGTGCCGCCCGCGAAGACCACGGCGCGTCCGGAGGTGGCTACTGCCCATTCCGCTGCTTGCTGCACACTCAGGCCGCGTCTGAGGCTTCTGCGGTGCCTGGTGACGATGAACAGCGCGTAGTCGATGCCGACGCCGAGGCCGATGAGCGTGCCGAGCATCGGCGCGAAGTCGGCGACCGTCATGAGATGGCCGAGCAATTGGATGGCCATGTACCCGGTGCCGACGCCGACGACCGCGGTGACGATGGGCAGGAACATCGCGGCGACCGAGCCGAAGGCGAGCAGCAGCACAACGGCGGCGACCGCGACGCCGAGGATCTCGCTGAGGTCTCCTGTGGAGTGCTCGGTGAGCTTGATATCGTCGCCGCCGAGCTCCACCTGGAGATCGTCCGCAGAGGCCGCCTTGGCGACCTTGACGACGCGTGCGACCTCACCCGCGTTGAGGTGGTCGGTCGAGGTGTCGAAGGTGACGGTGGCGTAGGCGGTGCGGCCATCCCGGCTGATCTGCGCCGCGCTGTTGCTGGCATCTGCGGCACCTGCGGTGTACGGGTTGACGACCCCCGCGATGCCGGGGAGCTTGGCGACCTCGTCGAGGGCGCCAGTCATCCGCTGCTCCACGGACGCGGCGCGGACTGTGGTGGCTGTGGTGTGCCAAACAATGGTGTCGGTGCCGCCGGTCTTGCCAGAGAACGCCTTGTGGAGCAGGGCGGCGGCCTTCTCGGACTCTGTGCCGGGGACGGAGTAATTCTGCGAGTAGGCGGCTCCGGCGAGGGTCGCGGCGGTGGAGACCCCGGCGAGGGCGGCCAGCCACAAAACGATGACGGCGAGGCGGCGGCGTATACACCACCGGGCGAGTGCGGCCAATTCCCTGCTTTCCTGTCGAGGGCTTTCCTCTCGGACACCCTGGGGTCAGCGCACGGAAAATCATGATCTTTTACAGCATCACTCTGAAAGGGTACATGCCGTACAGATGACCTACTCTCACAGATGAGAGAGCTCTATCGGATATTCCGTGCGCAAGCTCACATCTCCCATTTCGCCGATGCCGGGGATCTCGAGCAGGTGTGCTCGGATTCGGCCCTCGACCTGTGCCCCTTCACCCGCACTCCCTACTGCGGGAGGTTCTCTTAGTAGGGCTTCGTTAGGTACCCCAACTGTCGTTTAACGGGTAGTGTGTGATCTTGTATCGGGTGTGACACCTGAGGAGATGGACGAAGTCCGTCCGCGCTTGGAGGCGTTCGCAGCCGAGATGCTCGGCTCGCTCGCGCGGCGGGACCA
>JAFAUH010000027.1 GCA_019243445.1 Streptomycetaceae bacterium
CCCGACCAGACCCGCCCCGCCGAACAAAGCTCCGCCAAGCAGACCGTGGGCGGCTCGAAAGTCGTCGGCCGTCAGGCCGTCCGTTCATCGGTTCGCCCTGACCCGCACCCGAAGCAACGACCCCCGCAACAGCAGGTCGTCACCGCATGGCTGCGCATCAGCACCCCCACCACCTGGCGAGAGACCGCAACCGCCGAATCGTGGTGCCACTGCGGCCACCACCACACCGCCACCGGCAAACCCGACGTCCTACGCCTCATCGACGCCCACAACGCCCACCGCGAGCAATGCCCGTTCAGCAATCCCGAAGGGAGGACCGCCGCATGACCACTCCGGAAGAGCGCCAAGAACTCCCCGCTCCATCCAACCCCCTCGCCGTCGCACGGCGGCTCCTGCCCGACTGGCAGACCGAGGACGGACACCTCATCTGCCGCCGCTGGCGTGCCTCCTGGATGCGCTGGACCGGCACCTGCTGGCGGGAACTGGACGAAGCCCAGGTGCGCGCCCGCATGTACACGCGCCTCGAACACGCCGTCTATCAGGCGCCCGCCAAAGACGGCCACACCGAGGAACGCGACTGGGCACCCACGAAGCAGAAGATCAGCAACCTGCTGGACGCCCTCGGGGCCATCACCCTGCTGCCCACCGACGTAGACGCCCCCGCCTGGATCACGGCCGACGGCGCGGGCCCGGCAGATGATGAGCTGATCGTCGCCTGCGGTAACGGTCTGCTACGCATCCGGGACCGCGCCCTGCTCCCGCACACCCCCACCTTCTTCAACCACGTCTCCGTTCGCTTCCCCTACGACCCGACCGCGACCGCCCCGGCCTGGGAAGACTTCCTGAACCAAGTGTGGCCCGACGCCCCCGACTCCATCCGAGCGGTTCAGGAGTGGTTCGGCTACGTCCTGTCCGGCCGCACCGATCTACAGAAGATCCTTCTCATGGTCGGCCCGTCCCGTTCCGGGAAGGGCACCATCGCCCGCGTTCTCAAAGAGTTGGTCGGCAAGGAGAACCTCGCCGGACCGACCCTCGCTGGGCTCGGCACGAACTTCGGCCTGGCCACGCTCGTCGGCAAGCCGCTCGCGATCATCGCGGATGCCCGTCTGTCCGGCAACGACAACAGTCAAGTCGTGGAACGGCTCCTGACAATCTCGGGCGAGGACACCATCGATATCGACCGCAAGTACCGCGAGGCATGGACGGGAAAGCTCCCCACCCGGCTGGTGATCCTTTCCAACGAACTCCCGCACTTCGGCGACTCCTCCGGCGTCATCGCACGCCGGTTCGTGGTACTCAACACGACGATTTCATGGCTGGGCAGGGAAGACCCCACCCTTCTTGATCGGCTCGTGGCGGAGATGCCCGGCATCCTCAACTGGGCACTGGAAGGACTCGCCCGTCTGGAGTCGACGCGCCGGATCACCGAACCGGCATCCAGCCGTGAAGCGGTCACCACCATGCAGGACACCGCCTCACCCACCAGCGCGTTCGTACGCGAACGCTGCACCACGGGAGCCGCTTGCAGCGTCACCGTCGACATCTTGTGGGCGGCCTGGCGGGAATGGGCAGAGGACAACAACGTCAAGGCCGGCACGAAACAGGTCTTCGGACGCAACCTGCTCTCCGTCGTCCCCCAGCTCAACCGCACTCGGCCCCGCGACGCGTACGGCCGACAGGTGGCCACCTACAACGGGATCACCCTCAACCTGCCCCATCCACATCAGCCTGAGTCGTGACTCATCGCGACTCAGCCCCCAGCAGACCGCCTTTGAGTCGCGATGAGTCACGACTCAGAGCAATGCGGATCCACCACACCCCTCCCCTTCTCGCCGCGAAGGAGCCACCGTGTCACCGCGCCCGCCCAAGATGCTCAAGCTCCCCGAAGTCCTCGCCGAACTCGACATGTCCCGCGCCGCCTTCTACCGCCTGCGCGCCCGCGGCAAGGCCCCCCGCGTCGTGAAGCTGCCCAACGGCAGCATCCGCGTCCGCCGGGCCGACCTGGACCGATGGCTCGCCACGTGCGAGGAAGCCGCCGCCTGATCACCAGTCCCGTCATCGGGGCCCGCGCCGAATCGGCGCGGGTCCCTTCCCGTTGAAGGAACACCATGCTGACCTATGACGTGCGTATCTGGAGCATCCGGAAGCGCAACAGCAAATCTGCCCCCTTCCAAGTCCGCTGGTTCGTGGGAGGCAAGCCGCACCAGCAGCCCTTCACCTCACAGGCTCTGGCCGACGGCCGCCGCTCGGAGCTCAAGGAAGCTGTACGCCGGGGTGAGCAGTTCGACACGGAGACCGGTCTACCGGCATCCGAACTGCGAGAGCTGAAGTCCCCGACCTGGTACGAGCACGCCTGTGCGTACGCCCTGATGAAGTGGCCGAACATCGCAGCGAAGCACCGGGCGAACATCGCCGAGTCCCTCGCCACGGTCACGCCTGTGCTGGTAGCTCCCACCAAGGGCCCGCGTCCCGATCCGAAGGTTCTCCGGCGCGCACTGCACTCGTGGGCGTTTCAGGCGGGGCGGAACGCCCAGGGCGGGGCGAGCCGCAACGAGCAAGGCGGCCTGGTGGCGCGAAAGGACGCCGAGACACCCCCTGATGACATCGCGGCAGCGCTGGCGTGGATCGCCAAGCATTCGCTCAGAGTGGCCGATCTGAACGATTCGGACACTCTGCGGCGGGCACTCACCGTGTTGTCGCTGAAGCTGAACGGCGAAAAGGCCGCTGAGAACACCGTGCGGCGCAAGCGCACTGCCTTCCACAACGCGCTGCGGTATGCCGTCGAGCGTGACCTGCTGAGCGTCCACCCGCTCTCGCGGATCGACTGGGATCCGCCGGCCACCGATGACGAGGTGGACTTCCGGTACGTCCCCAACCCGGATCAGGCGCGGGATCTGCTGGGAGCCGTGCGGGCTCAAGGCCCCCGGGGTGAGCACCTGTACGCGTTCTTCGGCTGCATGTACTACGCCGCCATGCGTCCGTCCGAAGTGGCCCAGATCGCCAAACGGGACTGCAAGCTCCCCGCGACCGGCTGGGGTGAGCTCGCGCTGAGCCGGAGCCGTCCGGAGGTTGGCGCGGGGTGGACGGACGACGGGGAGTCGTACGAGATCCGGGGACTCAAGCGCCGGGCCCGCAAGACCGTCCGGCCCGTGCCGATCCCGCCCGTTCTGGTGACGATGCTGCGCCAGCATGTGCAGGCGTACGGGACCGCGCCGGACGGCAGGCTGTTCACCGCGGCCAAGGGCGGCCGAGTGCGATCCACCGAATACGCCGACATGTGGCAGGAAGCCCGGCGAAAGGCGCTTGCCGCCGAAGACGTGGGGAGCCCACTGGCAGAGGTTCCGTACTCCCTGCGGCACGCCGGTGTATCGCTCTGGATCAAGGCCGGGGTCGATCCGGTGGAGGTAGCGCGGCGCGCGGGCCACAGCATCGCCGTGCTGTGGAAGTTCTACGCCAAGATCCTGCGAGGCCAGGAACAGCGGGCCAACCAGCTCATTGACGAAGCCCTGGAGGCCGCTGAGGAGGACCCGGACTCCCGGGAATGACGGGCCCGCGCCCATCGGAATCCTGGCCGCAGGTTGGCCGCACACACTAGTCAACGGTGGGATTCAGGGGTGCGGGGTGAGACAAGAAACGCGGTCGGAGCGGGCCCTGGAAGAACCGGGACCCGCTCCGACCTGCGCTTTTCCTACCTACGCGGAGGGTGTGGGATTTGAACCCACGGTGACGTTGCCGCCACGACAGTTTTCAAGACTGTTCCCTTAGGCCGCTCGGGCAACCCTCCCTGCGGCGCCGATCAAGACGTCGCAGGAGACAGCCTAACGGGTCCGTGACTCCGCTCCCCCACCTGGAAGCGATTCCCCACCCCGCTGAAGCGGGGCGTCCCCTCGCTAGGAGATTGATAGGCGGAGTGGTCAACTTCTCGGCCGTGAACGGACCGAGCTTGTTGACTCAGTCGGCCACACCGATTCATGCTCTCCTGCGCGGCTGGCTGCTGTACCGGGAGTCACATCCACCGCAGATCTGCGGTGCGGGACCGTTGACGGGGCCCCACGCTGGGGCAAGCCCAGCGACGTCCGCCTGGTCGGCGCCATCTGAACCGTATCCCCGGCAAGCCGGTTCGTGCCTTGCAAGCTCGCAAACGGACACGAAGAGACTACCGGACCGCTGCGCGGTCCGGAGCTGAGGGATGCGATTCCTCCCGATGCGTAAACGCACGGGGTTCCTCGCAAAAATCAGCTGAAGACCGGGCGGAACCGGGCAGGATCAGCTGTTGTCGCCCTTGCGTTCGCCCAAGGTAACCGTCGTCGTCGATGTCTGGCCATCGCGCTGGTAGGTCACTTGGACCTGGTCGCCGGGGTGGTGCTGCCAGATCGTGCCGATCAGGGTCGGGCCGCTGTCAATGACCGTGTCGTCCAGCTTGGTGATCACATCTCCCGGCTTGAGGCCCGCCTTGTCGGCGGGACCGCCTGACACTACCGATGAGCCGCCGTTGAAGCCGTTGGGGGCTATCTGGGCGCCTTGGCCGCGATAGCCCATGTTGACGGTCATGCCCATGATCGCGTAGACGGGCTGGCCAGTCTTGATCAGAGTCTGGGCAACCCACTTCGCCTCATTGATCGGGATGGCGAAGCCGAGGCCAATACTGCCACCCTGGGAGGAGCCACCGAACGGCTCACTGCCGCCACTGTTCGAGGACTGGATCGCGGAGTTGATGCCGATCACGTTGCCGCTGCCGTCGAGCAGCGGGCCACCGGAGTTGCCCGGGTTGATCGATGCATCCGTCTGCAGGGCGCTCATGTACGACGCGGCCGAGCCCTGGCCTTCGCTCGAGGCGACCGGCCGGTTCTTGGCACTGATGATGCCACTGGTGACCGTGCCCGGCAGGCCGAACGGCGCACCGATCGCGACGGTGGGGTCGCCTACAACAACGGCATCGGAGTTGCCGAGCGGCAGCGGAGTGAGCGTTTCACTGCCCGTGTTCTGTAGCTTGATCACGGCGACGTCGTAGCCTTGCGCGTGGCCGACCACCTGGGCGTTGGCCTGTTTCCCGTCGGAGAAGGTGGCCGTCAGTTTGCAGCCCTCGGCGGCCGAAGCAATCACATGGTTGTTGGTGATGATGTGGCCTTGGGTGTCGAAGACGAAGCCGCTGCCCGTACCGCCGTCCTGGCAGCCGGCCGACTGGATCGTCACCACGCTGGGCAGTGCCTTTTTCGCTATTCCGGCCACGGATGTGGGGGCTCGGTTGAGGTCCTTTGGGTTCACCCCGGCCGAGATCGTCGTCGATCCGCCGTTGAAGCGGTCGGCCGCCCAGTAGCCGATACCGCCACCGATCCCACCGGCGACCAGCGCGGCCGCAGTCACCGCGGCGATCAGGCCGCCGACGCGCTTGGGCTTGTCCTGCTCCGGGTAAGAGGTCGGGGCCGGGGTCGGATTTATGGCGTACGGGTCGTCCGAGTACCGCGGGCCGCTCGCGGCGTCGCCCGCACCGCCGACTGGGCCGGCGGTGGGGGGCGGCGGGGACGAGAAGGCCGACGGCTGGGCGGGAGGTGTCGGGGGCGCCGCGGGCGGCGGTGGTACGGGGGGCATCCGAGCAGTGGTGTCGGCGCCGGGGTCACACGGCTGCTCCGAGACATCCGGCTCGCCCTTCGCAGGTCGGCCGCCGCTCTCCTGCCCGGAGGCGGGAAAGCTGCCCTCGTTCTCGGTGCTCACAGCTTTGTCTCCTCGAAAATGCAGTCGTACAGGCGATCGAAGATGTGGTCCAACTTGTCGAGTCCAGCTTTTATCATCGGCTGTCGGACCACCGTAAGCAGTCGCTGTGCTGGTGCGCGTATTTCTTTAGCTGCGGCAAATCGGGGTGCATCGCCGGACGATGGGACGATGTCCCGGTGAGGTATGCGTATGCAGAGGGGCACGCCGACGGCTGCCCCGCTCGGACCACGATCCAAGTCGTCGCTCACCGCGGCGCCTCGGAAGATGCCCCTGAGCACACCCTCGCCGCTTACCGTAAGGCTATCGAGGATGGCGCCGATGCGCTGGAGTGCGATGTCCGGCTCACCGCCGACGGCCACCTGGTGTGCGTGCACGACCGACGCGTCAACCGTACGTCCAATGGACGCGGTGCCGTATCAGCTCTGGAACTACGGGAGTTGGCGGCGCTCGACTTCGGCTCTTGGAAGGATGCCGACGGCACCGGCGGCTGGGCCGAGGGCGACCCGTACGAATCCCCCGACTGGGAGGCCGATCCGAGCGAGCGCAGCACCGTGCTGACCCTGGAACGCCTACTCGAACTCGTTACCGACGTGGACCGCCGCATCGATCTGGCGATCGAGACCAAGCACCCGACGCGCTGGGCCGGGCAGGTGGAGGAGCGACTGCTGGAGCTTCTCGGCCGCTTCGGTCTGCGTGATCCACAAAACGCTCCCGAAGATCGTTCACGCGTTCGCGTGATGAGCTTTTCGGCGCGCTCGCTGCGCCGCATCCAAGCGGGCGCACCTGCGGTGCCGGCCGTCTACCTGATGAACTACCTGTTGCCGCGCTACCGCGACGGGCGGCTCCCGGCGAGCGCGAGCATCGCGGGGCCTGCCATCCGCGTTCTGCGCGCACATCCGGAATATGTGGCGAGGGTGCACCGCGCCGGATATCACGTACACGTGTGGACGGTGGATGAGCCCGGGGACGTGGAGTTGTGCGTACGGCTCGGGGTGGACGCGATCATCACCAACCGACCCAAGCAGGTACTGGCACAGCTGAGCCGGTAACTGCGGCGCATGTGCTGCACACGGAGAGTGTGCCCTCTCTTTCACACCGTGTTCGATCCGCCTGAATGCTTCCAAGGAGTCCCCAAGAGATCACTCTTCGGCTGTTTCCAGTCCAGCCCTGGAGGGCATCCACTCCGTGGCGTGGGGTGAAGGAGGTCTCGGGGGTGGCGTTGGTGATGACCCAAGAGGTGCCGACGTCGTCGACCATGGTCCTGCCCCATGGTCCGGCGAGCGTAGGAGAGGCGCGGCGGTGGCTGCGCAAGGAGCTGTACGAGATCGGAGCACCGGATACGGTGGCCGACGATGCGGTGCTGATTCTTTCAGAACTTCTCAGCAATGCGTGCCGGCATGCCCGGCCGATCGAAAACGGTGGGCTGGCATCCGGTCTGCGCGCCGCATGGCGCCTCGACGAGGACGGTCTGCTGACGCTGGAGGTGACCGACGGCGGCGGCCCGACCCGGCCCAGGCCATCCAGTCCGTCCCTGACCGCCCGTGGCGGTCGGGGTCTGGGAATCATTGGTTCACTCTCACTGGAGTGGGGGGTACGTGATACGTCGAGCGAAGTCACCGAAGTCACCGTGTGGGCGATGCTCGCCGTACGCGGGCGCCACGCGCGGCGTAATGGCGTGAGCAAGCGGGTGGCCATGCCCGGGATGGGCGCCGTCGCAGATTTCAGTGATCTCTTCGACGAACTGGCGTAGGCGGTTCTGCGCAGGCAGTTCTGCGTACGCACGGCGTACTCCACATCGTCCACATCGCGTCCCGCGGTGCGCACCTGGGTGGTGTCGCGCCGTGCGCGTGGCCGGAAGGACTACGCTCGCGCCGGAAAACATACCAGCACGCGGGAGATGCCCACCCATGGCCAAGAAGCGCCCCCTCAGCTCGGACCGGAAACCTGCCGCACGGCGCGGCGACGGGGAGATCCCGATCGTCGGCCAGCGCGAGCCGTGCCCCTGTGGTTCCGGCCGGCGCTACAAGGCGTGCCATGGACGGGCCACGGCGTACGCCCTCACCGAGTTGGTGGCCCGGCCGTTCGAGGGGCTGCCAGGCGAGTGCGACTGGGTGGCGTTGCGTGAGCTGGTCCCGGCCGCAACGGCCGAGCTCACGCTCAAAGAAGGGCTGCCCGAAGGGGTTCCGTCGGTGACAGTGGCGACCGTGCTGCCAATGGCGTGGCCTGCGTTGCGGCGCTACGGCGGCGCGGTGCTGCTCGGCCTGCAGAACGACACGACGTCCGGGGATCTCAGCAGGGATCTCGCCGACACATTGCAGCGGGCGCTCAAGACAGAGCCGGGCAATCCGGTGGAAGTGCGGCGCGCCGATCCGTCAGGGCCGCGGCTGCAGGATCTGCTCGATCTCCGTGCGCCATTCGAACCGGTGGTGCACAGCGGGTTCGAGTTCTGGCTGGGCGGGCCGGAGGAGGCGGCGAAGGCCACGGGGGAGGTAGCCGACTCACTGGAGCGTGCGAACGCGGCTGCAATGCCTACCGCGCGGCTCTCCGAGGTGGAGGCGGCGTACTGGTGCGCAACACCGGAGAAAAACCATCTGCGGTGGGTCATGTCGCACCCGGAGGAGAAGTTGCTCGACGCGCTCGCGCGATTGCACGCCTTCGGTGCCTCGTCGCTCGGCGAGGGGACACGGCTGGTCGGCTCGTTCCGCGCGCACGGGCTCGTCGTACCGGTATGGGACTTGCCTACATCGGTGCAGGCGGACGAGATCGAGAAACCGGCCGCGGAATTCAGCGAGCGGCTGGGAGAGGCGCTCGCCTCCGATGCGCCACTGACCTCGGAGGAGCGACGGGCGCGCAGCGGACTCACCAACCGGCAGATCACACTCAGCTGAGCGCTCGCATGGCCTCGCATGGCCTCGCATGGCCTCGCATGGCGACGATGTGGAACGTGCGACGTGCGATCGACGTACGACGTACAGTGACGCGTGATTCCGGTCACAACTGGCCGTTTCGGCCGGTGAATCCACCGCACTGAATTTGCTCATGGCCGAAGTCTTGTTACCGTTGAATACAGCCCGATCGTTGGTGCATCCCCCGTCGCCAGCGATCGGGCCCTTTCATGTCCGGGGCGCCATATCCGACATGATTCAGAATGCTGGCGCAGGACACTTCGTTGGAGGACGACGATGTGTGGGTTGCGCTTGCACCTGGTATGCACCCTCGGCGGACTGCCGATCCTGTTCGCGCTCACCGACGCGAAGGCTGACGGGCGCGAGACGCTGCGCGATATGCTGGACACCGCGCTCGAAGTCGTTATCGCTGCCGGACGATCATCGGCGATAAGAACTACTTCGGCGCCGAATTCGAGTGGGACCTCGCCGAGCAGGACCTGACGCTGCTGCGTCCGGCCCGCAAGGAAGAGCCCGAACGGGCTGGCACGCACTTGTTCAAGCCACGACGGCAGACCATCGAGTCGATCAACCAGACGTTCAAGGCCCAGCCCAGCTCGATCCGGAACGACACGGCGGCAAGAGCCCAGCAGGCGTGGCAGTCCAAGTCCTGGGCCGTCTCCTCGCACTGACCGCAGCGACCTGGCTCAACGCAGCGAGCTGGCTCAAGGCAGCGACTTGGCTCAACGACAAGGCTGGACGACCCGTCAAGCAATCGCTGATTGCCTACGGTCACTGACCGCGACGAAATCTCTGGGACGCATTCGTCGAGTTGCTTCAGTGCGTGAGCCAGCTCCCGTCGGGCGCGCCGGCCCCGGCCTCCACGAGCGTGTCGACGATCACGCCAATCTGCGGCAGCCAGGGCGCGACGCCGTCGGGGCCCGGTTGCGGTGCCCGCGCCCAGCTGACCTGACCCGCCGCGATCCGCGATGGGGGCAGTACCACGTATCCGCCGCGGCTGTGGTAATGCAGGGAAGACGGCACCCAGTCGTGTTGGTCGAGGAGTTCGCCCAACTCCTCGAAGGAGTAAGGCGCCACGAGGAGCAGGCAGCGTGTCGGTGTCGCGACGACAGGTCCGAGCCGCACTCCCATCTCCTCCAGTGTCGCGATTGCTCGCGCCCCGGCGGTGGACGGAAGGCTGATGGCGGAGACAGGGTCTCCGGTGGCAAGTATCACAGGGGCATCGGGACGGTTCGTCCACCACCAGCCGACCATCCTGGGGTCGGTCGTTGCCGCGAGCAGCCCGGGGTCGTGCGGGTGCCCGCCAGGCACAGCGCAGTCGGGGCGTGGGCAGGCGCAGGCCCGGTCGACCTCGCCTGTGTCGGGGTCATCGACCTGGCCTTTCTCGTGGTCGGTGGTGGTATTGTCACAGCCTGCGCCTGGCAATACCGGCCATCTCCACTGCTCGGCATATGCGAGTGCCGCGCTCCGTAGTGCTGAACGATCCCGCTTGGCCTTGAACCACTGGCTGGACCACTTGCGCCTGCTTCGCCTTCCGAGGATCTCGCGCATTAGCGCTCGTTCCTTTCCCATGAACGATCGAGGACTACCCCTTAACGGTGGTCCGTTGTGATCAGGTGGGTATCGCGCTGTGATGGGAGGTGGTACCCACCGCTTTGGGAGGGGTCATGGCCACTTCGCGTCTGCCGGTGGACCCGGCGCCCGGCCCGTTGGAAAGCTACCTGGCCGAGTTCGACTCGG
>JAFAUH010000115.1 GCA_019243445.1 Streptomycetaceae bacterium
ACGGCGCTCAGCGCCTCCGAGATCACACCTGCGACCAGCTCCACCTGCCACTGCCGGGCCCCGCGCTCGGCGAGTCGCTCGGCGACCGCGGCGACGCTCGGCTCGGCCGGCGGTTCCCAGCACAGCCGGCGTACGGTGTCCGGTGCGATCAGGTTCTCCTGCGGCAGATTGAGCTCCTCCGCCAGCTGGGTGACGGCGGCGCGCGCGGCGCTGAGGCGGGCGGCGGCGACCGGATCCTTGTCGGTCCAGGCGCGCGGCGGTGGGGGAGCATCGAGCGGGAGTGTGGTCTGCGGCAGCTCCCGCTCCGGCAGGGCGCGTGCACGGTCGACGGCCCTGCGCCAGATCTCGAGCTGCCTGCGGCTCATACGGTTCCCGAAGCCGGGCAGTGCAGCGAGCTCTTGGGCACTGGTCGGCATCGCCAGCGCGGCGGCGACGATCGCGGCGTCGGAGAGCACTCGTCCCGGTGAGACGTCCCGCTCCTGGGCGACCTGATCCCGTACCGTCCACAGTTCCCGTACGGCGGCGAGTTGGCGGCGGCGGCGCAGCTTGTGCATGCCGGAGGTGCGACGCCACGGGTCAATACGGGGTGCGGGCTGCGGGGCGGCAGCAATCGCCGCGAACTCCTGCAGCGCCCATTCGAGCTTGCCCTGCATCTGCAGTTCTTCTTGCAGTGCGTCACGCAGGTCGACGAGGAGCTCCACGTCGAGTGCGGCATAGCGCAGCCACGGGTCGGGCAGCGGACGGGTGGACCAGTCGACGGCCGAGTGGCCCTTCTCCAGCGCGTAGCCGAGGACGGTTTCCACCATCGCGCCGAGACCGACTCGGGCGAATCCGGCCAGACGCCCGGCGAGCTCGGTGTCGAACAGCTTGCCTGGTCGCAGCCCGATCTCAGCCAGGCAGGGAAGGTCCTGGGTGGCCGCGTGCAGCACCCATTCCGTTCCGCCCAGGGCGTGGCCCAAGGCGGTGAGATCAGGACATGCGACGGGGTCGATGAGCGCGGTCCCTGCTCCGGCGCGGCGCAGCTGAACCAGATAAGCCCGCTGCCCATATCGGTAGCCGGATGCGCGCTCGGCATCGACGGCGACAGGACCGGTGCCCGCGGCGAAAGCCTCCACAACGGTGGCGAAGGCCTCCGGGCTGGCGGTCACTGGCGGGATGCCCTCGCGCGGGTCCAGCAGCGGGACCGGCGCCGGGGGTGCTTCGCTGGTGGTCTCTCGGGCGTCGGTCACCCGTCAAGGGTAGCGGGGCATACGCGCGCGGCCCATGCGGAGAGCCTCCGGTGGTGGGACAAGAAGGCCCGTGGACGGAACAATCCGTCCACGGGCCTTCAAGGGATGCGCCGGGATGGCTCAGTGGATGATGCCGGTACGCAGTGCGACCGCGACCATCCCGGCGCGGTCGCCGGTGCCGAGTTTGCGGGCGATGCGCGCCAGATGGCTCTTCACGGTGAGTGCGGAAAGCCCCATCGAGACGCCGATCGCCTTGTTGGACTGGCCCTCCGCAACCAGCCGCAGCACTTCGACCTCACGGCCGGACAGTTCGCGATAGCCGCCGGATTCTCCGGGCGCACCCGGTGGGCGGCGGTGCGGGCGCGCACCGGGGGCGCCGATGGGCGCAGCGCCCGGACGCTGTGCGAGGCCGACGTTGGTACGGGTGCCGGTGACGACGTAACCCTTGACACCGCCTGCGAGGGCGTTGCGTACCGCACCGATGTCATCGGCGGCCGACAAGGCGAGTCCGTTGGGCCAGCCGGCCGCCCTGGTCTCGGACAAAAGCGTGAGGCCGGAGCCATCGGGGAGGTGGACTTCGGCGACACAGATATCGCGCGGGGTGCCGACCCGGGGACGAGCCTCCGCAATGGACGAGGCTTCGATCACATCGCGGACGCCGAGTGCCCACAGATGCCGTGTGACGGTGCTGCGGACGCGGGGGTCAGCGACGACGACCATCGCCGTCGGCTTGATCGGGCGATAGGCGACCAGGCTTGTGGGGTGGTCGAGAAGAACCGACACCGGGCCTCCTGGGGAGTGGCGGAACGAGCCCGGCCGAAGGGGAAGGGCCGGGACATCCATGGTGGAAAGGTCACAGTCTCCTTCGGCACTATCAGAACGCGGCTTTAGGGGAAGATCACGATTTATTAGGTAACAATTCGGGCAAGTCGGACGTGCGGTTGATCGATTGTCAACGAAAGAGTTAACTATCCGATCATTTCGGCACAGATGAGGGGGTGACAGATACGCCGGGCAGGCGCTTGCTCAGCGCGGACCGCGGCGGTTCGGCAGCGAGACCACCCCGGAGGCACCCGGATCGGCCACCGCCGGCGGCAGCCCGGCACAGGTGCACAGCAGCTCGCACCAGGCTGCAAGATGCGCCGCGGCGTCCGAGCCGCCGGCTACCGTCTCACCCGGTGTCCACGAGGCACGGACTTCGATCTGTGTCGTGTCGGCCCGGTCGGCAAGCCCGCCGAAGTAGTGCGAAGAACTGCGCGAGACCGTACCGCTCACTTCCGTGTACACCGCGCCGCGCGCTTCGAGCGCGCCCGTCAGCCACGACCAGCACACCTCGGGCAGCAGCGGGTCCGCAGCCATCTCCGGCTCCAGTTCCGCCCGAGCCAGCGTCACCAGGCGGAACACGCCATGCCACTCTTCCGGTTCACCAGGGTCGTGCAGCAGCACAAAACGTCCGTCCGCGAGCTCCTCACCCTCAACGATGACGGCTGCCTCCAGTGCGTAGGCGTACGGAGCCAGCCGCTTCGGCGCCGGCGTCGCTTCGAGCGTCACTTCCCTCCGTACCCGCGCGGTCCGCAGCGCGCCGACCGCCCGACGGAACGCGAGCGGTGTACCGTCCTCGCCCTCGAGATGCCCTTGAGCCGCAGCCATGCCCGGAAGACTAGGGCTCGGGCACGCTCCCGTACGGGAGGAACACCGGTATGGGCGGGTCGTTGTCCCAGAGCTTTCGGCGGCAGCGCCTTCAGCGCACCCGGAGTCGGCCCTCGCCCCGCTCCTTCACCCGCGCTCCCTGCCGCCGAAGGCTCTGGGTCGCATGCGAAGATTCAGGACATGGACGCAGACGAGCAGACCGTAGACGATCCACACCCCACCCGTGCGGCTGTCGCGACCGCGGATTCGGCGTTCATCCGCGCGTGCCGCCGCGAGCCGGTGTCGCACACGCCGGTGTGGTTCATGCGCCAGGCCGGCCGCTCGCTGCCCGAGTACCGGAAGGTGCGCGAGAGCACCGGGATGCTCGAATCATGCATGCGTCCCGATCTCGTCACCGAGATCACCCTGCAGCCGGTCCGCCGCCACAAGGTCGATGCTGCCATCTACTTCAGCGACATCGTCGTACCCCTCAAGGCAATCGGCCTCGACCTGGACATCAAGCCGGGCGTCGGTCCTGTGGTCGCGCAGCCGATCCGGTCGCGCGCCGACCTCGACCAGCTGCGGCCGCTGGAGCCGGACGACGTCTCCTACGTCACCGAGGCCGTCGGGATGCTCACCGAGGAACTGGGCAGCACACCGCTGATCGGTTTCGCCGGAGCGCCCTTCACTCTCGCGAGTTATCTGGTCGAAGGCGGTCCCTCACGCAACCACGAGCGCACCAAGGCGCTCATGTACGGAGAGCCGCAGCTGTGGGCCGATCTGCTCGACCGCCTCGCCGGGATCACCGCCGCGTTCCTGGCAGTGCAGATGGAAGCGGGCGTCTCGGCCGTGCAACTCTTCGACTCCTGGGTCGGCGCCCTCGCCCCCGACGACTACCGGCGCTCGGTGATGCCCGCGTCGGCGAAGGTCTTTGAGGCCGTCGCGGGATACGGCGTGCCCCGTATCCACTTCGGCGTCGGCACAGGCGAACTGCTCAGCCTGATGAGGCAGGCCGGCGCCGACGTCGTCGGCGTCGACTGGCGCGTCCCGCTCGACGAGGCGGCGAGCAGGGTCGGACACCACACAGCGCTGCAGGGCAACCTCGATCCGGCGGTGCTCTTCGCACCGCGCCAGGCCATCGAGACCAAAGCCCGCGAAGTACTGCACGCGGCGCAGGCCGCGCCCGGCCACATCTTCAACCTCGGCCACGGCGTGCTGCCGGACACCGATCCCGATGTCCTCACCCGGCTCGTGGAATTCGTGCACACCACGACCGAGGCGCGCTGACGGCACCGGGAGACTGCAATACCCAAATACACAACTGCACTACCAGGAGCACTACCAGGAGAGTGGGGGCATGAGCGAAGCGACTGTGTCCATCAGCCGACTCCGTCGACAGGGCCGCGTCCTTGTCGTCGGCGGGGGCATCTCCGGTCTTGCCGCCGCGTACGAGCTGTCGCGCGGCGGGGCGGAAGTCGTCGTGGCCGAGTCGGCCGAGCGGCTCGGCGGGAAGCTGTACGCGGGTGAGATCGCGGGTGTGCCGGTGGACTTCGGCGCCGAGTCGATGCTTGCACGGCGGCCCGAAGCCGTGGCGTTGGCACGTCAGGTGGGGCTCGGCGAGGAGCTCCAGCCACCGGCCACCGCACAAGCCGCACTGTGGACCCGCGGCAAGCTGCACCCGATGCCAGGCGGCCACCTCATGGGCATCCCCGGCGATCTCAGGCCGCTGTCCTCCTCCGGTGTGCTCTCCGCCGCCGGGCTCGCTCGGCTCACGCTCGATCACCTCCTGCCACGCACCCCGCTCGGCGATGATGTCGCGATCGGCGAGTATGTGGCCGCACGCCTCGGCCACGAGGTCGTCGACCGCCTCGTGGAGCCTTTGCTCGGCGGCGTCTACGCGGGTAACTCCTACCGGATCTCGATGCGTGTCGCGGTGCCGCAGCTGTTCGAGACGGTGGCGCACGGCGGGCGTTCACTGATCGAGAGCGTACGGAAGACCCAGCGCAGGGCCGCCGCCGCTGCGCCGCAAGAAGGCCCCGTCTTCATGGGCATCCGCGGTGGTGTGGGACGGCTGCCGCTCGCGGTCGCCGAGGCGTGCCGTGCCGAAGGCGCCGAGATCCGCGACCGTACAGCGGTGCGGGAGCTGAAGCGCACCGTACGGGGCTGGCAGGCCGTCGTGGACGGGCCGGACGGCCGCGCGGTGCTGGAGGCGGACGCAGTCGTGCTCTCGGTGCCGGCGCCCGTGGCGTCCCGGCTGCTGAGCGCTGAATCCCCCGCAGCCGCCGCCGAGTTGGCGGCCGTCGAGTACGCGGGCATAGCGCTGGTCACCATGGCCTTCCGCCGCCGCGATCTGCTGGACCTGCCGAACAGCAGCGGTTTCCTGGTGCCACCGGTCGACGGCCGCATGATCAAGGCGTCGACGTTCGCCAGCCGCAAGTGGGCCTGGATCCGGGACGCGAGCTCCGACACCGTCGTCTTGCGCACCTCGATCGGGCGGCACGGCAAGGAACAGGACCTCGCATGGGAGGACACCGATCTCGTGCGGTTCTCCCGCGAAGATCTGGAGGCGGCGATCGGACTCACCGCCACACCTGTCGCGGTGCGCGTGACGCGCTGGGACGGCGGGCTCCCGCAATACCCTGTGGGGCATCTGCAGCGGGTGGCCCGGATACGTGAACACGTCGCGAAGCTGCCGGGCCTGGCGGTATGCGGCGCCGCGTACGACGGCGTGGGCATCCCGGCGTGCATCGCCGGTGCACATGAGGCGGCACAACGGGTGCTCAACAGCCTCCGGCGGTAGGAAACACGGTGCGGCTGGGCCCAGGTCGTTAGAGGTACCGCATGAGGACCTGGGCGCCCACAGCGGCAGGCGAAGGAGCAAGAATAGCGGCATGACCGACAACGCCGCCCCCGCCAAGGCCCCGCACGCGGGCAAGAAGGCCCGTGAGCTCAACGACGTGATCCGCTACACGCTGTGGTCGGTGTTCCGGCTGCGCGAGGTACTGCCCGAAGATCGCACCGGATACGCCGCCGAGGTCGAAGAGCTCTTCGAGCAGCTTGCCGCCAAGGACGTCGTCGTCCGCGGCACCTACGACGTCTCCGGCCTGCGCGCCGA
>JAFAUH010000085.1 GCA_019243445.1 Streptomycetaceae bacterium
ACGAAAGCATTCAGTCCGCCGAACCGCTTCCGGCCCGCCGTGCCGTTGTCCACCGGCACCACGCGCACCGTATGACCCGACCGGCCAAGCTCAACCCGCACCTGCCGGTGCCAGTCGGCGTCGTAGTGAGCGCTGCCCTCGGCCAGCCGGACCGGCAGCACGATCAACTCCACATGCGGCGGCAAGAGGTCATCCAGCAACCCCAGCAGGCGCCGGTTGCTGTGACCGGCCCCCGTTCCGCAGCCGAAGAAACCATCGTGGAGCGCCACCACGACGGCACCGGCATCCCTTCGCATCCCCATCCCCTCTCCTCCCACGTCGGTCCGCTTCACGGAAGGGGAGTGTGTCGCCGGACAAGAAGGCGACAACAGGGAGCGCACAAGCGGCACTTACCGTCTGCGCGGCGCGGCGTGATCAGGGGAGCGCGAGGGGGCGAAATCCCGAAGCGCTGTCCGGCCCGCATCCGGTGTACTACTGTCGGTAGTGAGACATCCGCCCGCGGTGGAGACCCGTATGCCGTTCGAGCCCATCCCCGAGACGCCCCCGCGGCCGGGGGAGTCCGCCTTTGCCTACTGGTTTCGCATCAGTGGCTTCACCAAGAAGGGCCTGGCGGCTGCCGTCACCGAGAAAGCCCATGCAGCGGGCCATCCGCATATCCGCACCGACGGCTCCCGGGTACGACGCTGGCTGGGCGGCGAGCAGCCCCGACCGCCGGTACCCGACCTGCTCGCGGCCATCTTCTCTGCCCGCTGCGGTCGCCAACTCACCGCCGCCGACCTCGGTTTCGCCCCGGCCGACCCTGACGACCTCACCCGCTACCGGGGTCCGGCCGAGCTTCTGGCCGACTTGGACCGCACCACCTCGTCCGGTCTCGCGCACGGCCCCAAACCGGTCCGCACAGCCCCGCCCGACGGCGAGCACGCCCGCATCGACATCCCCCACCAGCCCGAACACCTGCTGCCCGCCTTGGAGACCTGGGCCTACGCCCCGCCCCACGTCCTGCCCGGCACTGCCGCCGACGCCCCCGGACAACGGCTCGGCGCCAGCGACGCGGCCCGCATCGCCGACTACACCCGCGTCTTCCGCACCCTGGACAACCAGCACGGCGGCGGCAGCACCCTGCACTCGGCCACCGGCCAACTGGCCTGGGCCACCCGCATCATCCGCGACGGCCGCTACACCGAAGCCGCCGGCCGGACCCTCTTTCGCGAACTCGCCGACCTGGCCGGCTGCGTCGGCTGGATGTCGCACGACGTCGCCCAATGGCCCGCCGCCATCCGCCACCTCACCTTGGCCGTACACGCCGCCCGCGAGAGCGGCGACCGCAACCTCACCGCCCACCTGCTGCAGTGCCTGGCCCGCATCTGGGGCTACCTCGGCCGCCCCGACATCGCCTCAGACTGCATCGCCCTCGCCCTGTACGGGACACGCAATAGCGCCCACCCCGTCCTGCGCGCCGGACTGCACTCCCTGGCCGCCCGCTTCGCGTCCCTGCAAGGCGACAGCAGCGAAGCGCTGCGCAACGTCCGCCACGCACAAGAAATCTTCGCCGAGGAAACCCCCGAGCCACTGCCCGCCTACGTGGCCTACCTCGACCACGCGGAACTCTCCTCCACCCTCGGCGAAGTCATGCTCTTCTTGGCCCGCAGCAGCGGCCATTCCCAGCACGCCACCACCGCCGTCGACCTGCTCAACACCGCTGCCACGGAACGAGACCCCTCCCGCGCCCGCTCCCGTGCCTTCGACGCTGTTGCCGCCGCACGTGCCCTGTTCGTCATCGGCGACATCGACGCCGCCTGCCACGCCGGCCAGCAAGCCCTCACCGTCGGCGCAGCCGTCGACTCCGCCCGCGTCCGCCGCCGTTTCCTCGACCTCGCCCGCGAAGCCACACCCCACCAAGCCGTCCCCGCAGTACGAGACCTGCGCACACAGCTGCTCACCGCGACCGCCCATCGGGAGTGAGGCGGCGGCGCATGCCCACGTCCGCCTGCGCCCGGTTCTACGGATACATCCGCATGACAGAGCACAACCACACAAATCCATGCTTATAGCCGAATTCCGTCTCGCCCAGCGTTCGAAGCAGTCACCCCTCCACTTGGACACGCACAGGCATTCGGTAATGTCCTCATCCGTACGTCTGGGGATTTGGGGAGGGGCACAACATGGTTACCACCAGGTCGGTTCTCCCTGCCCACCGACCGAACGGGAGCGAAGACCATGCGTGCCCCTGTCACGTTCGCCGCGATCACCTTCGCAGCCGCGGCTGCGCTGCTGCTCACCGCATGCGGCAATAGCGATACGAGTACCGGGACGATCAAGGGGGCCCAGATGGGCAGTCCTCCGTCCGCCTCGCCGAGCGCGTCAGCGGGTGCAGGGCCAGCAGCAACAGCTCACTTCGCCCTCCCTGCGGATATCAAGACGATCATCGATGCCGACCCCACGGGGGACAAGAACAAGGACGCGGTACTCCAGGCCCAGGCAAACGCGCAGCTGGCGTTCCTCCAGGCAGCAGCCGCTATGAATCCGCAGTCGCCGGCCTTGAGCGTCTATTACGCGGGAAGTGCCAAGACCTTTTACGTGCAGGAGATCACTCAGGCCAAGAGCCAAGGAGCATCGATCACCGGCACCTTCCGCTACTACAACCGCCGGGTGAAGTCGTACTCGGACGGGGCATCGGTCGTCACCTACTGCGAGGATCAAAGCAAAGCTTTCTCGAAGGACGCCAAGACCGGCGTTGTCCATCGCACGGATCCAAGTCCGAGCGATTACAGCTTCTATACAGCCGTGTTGATGAAGAATGAGATCGGCCAGTGGCAGGTCGACACTCTTAACGCGCAGGATGGAGCGAACGAGTGTCGGTGAAAACCCTTACAGTCCGATGTGCTGTACTCACTGCAGCTCTGATCATTGGCTCCGCGGTGATATCTCCTGCTTACGCAGATACCCGCTTCTATCACCGTCCACCTCCGCCGCCGACACCCTCTACTCAAGGTGCAAGCGGTCAAGGTAATTCTACTGGGACGTCGATCGCGGCCGGCGTGCAATTCGACCTGCGGCACAACGGATCCGGGAGCACTGCCACGCCCGTCGTCTCCACCGACCCGTCGTGGACGCCGCCGCTGTGCTGGATGCAGCCGAAATACACCGCGGAGCAGTACAAGCAGCTGGTGCAGCAGGAGTTGCAGAATACACAGAACGCCAGCGGGGGGTCCGTGCAGGTGGTGGGCGCGCGACAGAACTTCCACGAGGGCGAGAAGGGAGCTTGGTGGTACCGCACCTATGACGTCGACCAGTTGACCTCCGGCAGTACCAGCCCGCAGCAGGTGGCCCAATGCGCGACGCTGCCCACCATGGTCTGGGTCAAGGCCGCAGCCCCGGCACCGCCCAGGGCCATATCGCCCGAGGTCCTGTCCGGCATGGCCTACAAGGCGATGAAGCTCCCCGCCGCCCCGGTCCAGCTCAGTCCCCCCGCGGCCAATCAGATCGTCAACTTCTCCACCTATGCGAAGTTCAGCGCTCCCTTGAACCGGGTCTGGGTGACCGCCGGCTTCAACGATCTGGGCGTCAACATCTCGGCGACTACCGTAGCGACCCCCGTTGCCCTCCGTATCGACGCCGGCACACCCGACGCCGATCCCCGCACCTGCACATACCGCCTCACCCAGACCCCCAGCGGCTACCAGGCCGACACCTCACAAGCCGCCTGCAACATCACCTATCGAAGGTCGTCCGGCCAGAGCACGTACCCGCTCTAAGCGCAGATCACCTGGAAGGTCGTCTGGAACGCGACCGCCACCCCCGACGCCCCGCCACAGCAGCCCCCACTTCCCGACGGCATGTCTGCATACACCGAAAACGTCACCGTCAAGGAGATACAGACAGTCGTCCGCTGAGGCGCCACCGCTGCTCTGACGTGCCTGCTCTGGCCTGTTCGGCCAGCGCGGGCACCATCCGGGGTGCACGAGGGCCCTCGCCAATACAGCGCACCCGTTTGAGTGAAGCGGAGCTCTCATCGTGCCCGCCATACTGATCACGGCAACGACGACAGCTGTCGGATCCGCCCCTGCCGTCCTCCTCGTCCTGGTATCCCTCACATACGCAAGTAGCGTTGCTCTGCTTCAAGAATGAGCGCGCCCAATTCGCTGTCGAATGGCCACGAATCGGCGATCACACGCCCTATCCCCGTTGGCCGCTCAGCACGCGGGGGCACTGCTCCGGACTCGATCTGGAGTTTGATCGACTCCAGGGTCGCTCGGAATTTTTCCAGCTGTCGCGTATTGCTGACATGGCCGCGCCCTGCTTCATGGGCTCCGAGCTCCGCGTCGATGGCTTCGATGGCCGCCACCACTGACGACAATGGGTCTTGCATGTCGCTCCCAAGTTATGGTTCGAGGAGATCTCTCTCGGGATCCAGGACGTAGGTTTGCATGCCCCCGCCTGGATATCCGATGCCTTGCGGTGCGACCCGCCCTTCGATGATCTGAGCGCCTGGCCGGATCTTCCACTGTTTGACGTAAGTGAACTGGTTCCACTGCGCCTTGACAGCAATCTCTTCGCGGGTTGCCGGCCAGAGAGTTGTCAGGTAGCGGCCTCGCGCCCAGGCATTTTCATTGTCGTAGAAGCGCATTCCGTAATCGGAGTCTCCGGCGGTCCTTACCCGCATCGTCCCTTCTTCGAAGGAGTCCATCACCTGTTTGCGGAAGTTTCTGGGAACGCCAGCATCTTGAAGGAGCTTTGCCGCATCTCGTGTGCCGGCGTAGGGATCGAGGCCGAGCCCTGTACCGGAGCAGGGCGCCAAGCCCAGCGGATCGGCTTGAACGAGAGCGTTGCGGACGTATGTGTGATGGTTCGGGGCGGGGGCGAGCCCGAGAGGGTCCGGTGCGGTATAGCGCGCGGTCTGTGGGTCGTAGTGGCGGAAGTAGTTGTAATGCCAGCCGGTCTCGGGATCGTGGTACTGCCCGGGGAAGCGGAGTGGGCAGGCGACGGCTTCGTCATCCGAGGTGATGCGGGCTCCCCACAGCGTGGTTCGCTGGCTCCAGGCCATGTGGCCGTCGGGGGTGACGAGTTCGGTCGGGGTGCCGACCAGATCGGTGACGATGGCGTGGAAGCGAGCGTCGTACTCGGCTTGACTCGGCTCATGATCGAGTTGATAGAGAGGCCGGTGGCTGTCGAGGGCATATTCCCAGCTGGTGGTATGCCCGCCGAGCGTGGATTGCTCTGCCAGCCGGGTGCCGTCCCACACGAAGGTGATCTGTTCGATCACTTCCCCGTCGGCGTCAAGGCGTTCCTTCGCCACACGGCGGCCCAACGGGTCGTAGGTGTAGTGCCAGTGTGATCCGTCAGGGGTTGTGGTGTCGGTGAGACGGTCCTCAGCGTCCCATGCATAGGTCCACGTCCGGGCCCCGCCGGAGAGCAGCTTGCGCGTTCGGCGCACTACCCGGCCCTCAGCATCGTGCTGATAGGTGGTGTGATGAGCGCGTTGGACGAGCGTGCCGACGACCACGTGGTCCTCGGCGGCTAGGTGTTCCGGGGTGGCGGCGCGGGTGAGGTTCCCGGTCGCGTCGTAGGCGTAGTTCTCTGTCCAATCGCGGGCGTGGACGGCGGTCACGCGTCCGGTCGCGTCCAGGTCGAAGCGGTGGGTGCCCGAGGTGAGCTCGCTGATCTGTGTGAGATATCCGTCGGGTCGGTAGGTATAGCTTCGGCTGTGCAACGGCGTGTCGGCGGTCTCATGCTCCAAGGTGATGGCCTGGCTGGTGAGGCGGTCGGCGGGATCCCATGTGTGACGTAGCCGGAGGTGTTCTCCGAGGCTTCGGGATACCTCCCGGCCCACGGCGTCGTAAGCGAAGGTGAGCGTGTGGCCTTCTGCGGTGAGCGCCATGGGGCGGCCGGCCGGGTCGTACGACCACCGGGAGAGTGTCCCGCTCGGCAGACGGCGGGAGATGCGTCGGCCAAGTTCATCGTAGGTGTACGAGACCGTCTGACCGTTGACTGTTTCGGTGAGGGTCCGGCCGAGGGCATCTCGCTCGACGGTCAGTTCACAGTCTGCGTTTGCTGCCCGGGTCAGTCGTCCCACTGGATCGTAGGAGAAGTGTGTTTCGGCGCCATCAGATGTATGCATGGAAATCGTGAGACCGAGAAGATCGCGGATAAGAGCAACCGTCTCGCCCATGTTGTTCGTCCGTGAGATCAGTTGGCCTGCCTGGTCGTGGCTGTATCTTACGGTGCGGCCATTGAAGTCGGTCTCGGATGTCAGGCGGCCAGCGGCGTCGTATGCGTAACTCCAGGTTTCGCCCTTGGGGTTGTACACCGTAGTCAGGTGCAGTTCCGCGTCATAGGCAAAGGAGTACGTGACGCCATTCGGGTCGGTGCGCGTGGCAGGCAGGTCGAAATGCGTGTAGGTGTAGTGCGTGGCGCTGCCCGAGGCATTGGTATGGGAAAGCAGGTTTCCTTCCGCGTCCCATTGCCACGACTCGCGGTTGCCATCGGGCGTCTCGCGCCAGCTCAGCTTGCCCTCCGGCGTCCAGCCGATTCTGGTGGTATTGCCCAGTGCATCGGTGGCCGAGGTGACGCGGCCGAAGGCATCGCGGATCAGTGTCGTGGTGTTGCCCAGGGGGTCAGTGACGGCCATCGGCAGTCCGGCGGTGTTGGGCTCGACCCGGACGGTATGACTCAAAGCGTTCGTGATGCCGACCAGGTGACCGGCCTCGTTGTACGAGTAACGGGTCGTCGCCCGCATCGGATCGACACTCGCGGCGAGGCGGCCATGCTCGTCATAGGTATGCCGCCACACGGCACCGTCCGCCTCGACGATCTCAGTCGACAGGTTCAAAGCGTTGTATGCGGTGCGGACCCGGCTGCCGTCCGGGCGTACCACGGTGGCCAGGTTGCCCACATCGTCGTACTCGTACTGCGTTGTCCGGCCAAGGGCATCGGCGACCGAGGCAGCGTGTTCATTGTTCGCGTCCCATTCGGTGACGGTGGTGTTGCCCAGCGGATCAATCTCGCGGATCGGGCGGTACGCCTCGTTGTAGACGACGGTGGTGGTGTGGCCAAGCGCGTTGGTGACGTAGGTGGTGCGGTGGGCGTCGTCGTAGACGAAGGTGCCGGACTGGAAACCGTTCGAGCCCTCGCCGCGGATGCAGCGGCCCTGAGTGTCGTAGGTGTACGTGTAGCTGGTGCCATTCCGGTCGGTCCACGAGGTGATCCGCCCGGCGTGGTCGTAGGCCAGCCGCAGCGGCAGGCCGGAGGAGTTGATGACCTCGGCGAGGTGGCCGGCGTCGTCGTAGCCGTAGCGGATCAAGGTGGTGCTGGTGCCGGGGCCGTCGGTGTCCAGCAGGCGCAGGGCGGTGATGCGGGGCTGGTCGGGGTGGCGGTCGATGGCGATGCGGTAGCCGCCGTGGTGGCGGATCTCGACTGGCACTTCGCCGATGCTGTAGGTGACGGTGATGCGGTTGCTGCCTCGGTCCTCGATGGCGCGCAGCGGCAGGTCGATGACGCCGTCGGCCTTGGTGTGCACCGGGTGGGCGAAGACGTAGGTGCGGCCGGTTGAAGGGTCGGTGATGTGCATCCGTCCGCCCGGGCGGCCGTCCCAGGACAGCGGCCAACGCGGGCCGTGCTCCGGATACGCCGACACGTCCGGTTGGGGGATGGGGTAACACAGGCGCAGGCCGTCGGCGGTGGCGAAGACCACGCCGTGTTCGTCGAGTTGGAGGCGCTGGTCGAGGGTGGAGGCCCAGGTGGGGCCGAACCAGCCGCCGTGCCGGTAGGAGGACAGGTGGGTGCGCTGCAGGACCAGCGGCAGCACGCCGGCCAGGTGGACGTCGGTCTGGGCCAGTAGCATCTCGCCGGTGACCACGTCGATCGGGTCCTGCTTGAAGCGGTTGAGGGTGTTGGCGATGCTCGCCCGGATGCCGTCCTCGCCGCTGGGGCGCAGGATCGACCGGGCGGGGACCAGGTCGTCGAGCTTGCACAGTCCCTTGCTCAGCGCGGACAGCGCCGCCGGGGACATGGCTTTGAGTCCCTTGCCGAGGGCTTTGCCCAGCACGCCGAAGCCGACTCCAGCGAGGGCGCCTTCGGCGAGGATGTCGGTGAGCTTGCCCGGGTCGGTCAGCGCCTTGGGGTCTTCCAGCAGAGTGTTGAAGGTGGAGAACGCCATGCCGTCCTTGGCCATCTTCGCCACCGTGGCGACGCCCTTGATGTCTTTGAGGGCCTCCAGGACGCGGTCCAGTCCGCGGATGGCCTCGGTGACCGCCTTGATCGCGCGGCCGAGGACCGAGCCTTCTTCCTCGATCTTGCCGACCAGTTCCATGATCTTCATCGCCCGTTCGCCGGCGGCGATGGTGGAGGCCGCCTCGGAGAACCCGGCGGTGATCACACTCAACGCGAGCCCGGCGACCTCGAACTCGATCAGCTCCGCGGCGATCTTGCCGATCTCATCGATCAGGCCCTCCGCCACATCCGCGAACTGGCTGATCGCCGCACTGCCCTGATGCAGGGCGGCGGCGATATCGCCCGCCTGATTCTGCACCTTGGTGGTGCGCTGAGCAAAGGCGTCCGCCGCCTTGCCCTCCCACACCACACCGTTCAGCGCATCGTGCGCGTCACGGCTGGAGTCCTCCACCGCACGGCCGAGCACCTGCCACTTCCGGGCGACCTCACGAACGCCGTCGGGCTTGACCGCCGGATCGGTGATGTGCAGGAACTCCAGCACACTGGCGACGTCGTGGCCGATCGCATTGTTGAGACTGTTGATGATGTCCAGCGGGTTCAGGTCCACGAGCCGCTCAGCCCTGCCTCTTCGCCGCTTCGTCCTTCAACATCTCATCGACCTGGTCCAAGACCTTGCCCACATCCTCCATGGCCTTCCCCTGAGCCTGCCACTCACCATGCAACGCCTTCACGATCAAGGTGAGTTGATCCATGCCCTCGCGTATCTGACCCGTCGCGCTCAGCAGAGAGCCCAACGCACCGAACGCGGACAGGTCATTCGAGGCACCCTTGAAGTCACTCAGCGGCTGCGCCAACGGGTCCGAGGCACGCGACATCTTCGACGCTCCCCCGGACAGCGAGGCGCTCTCCGTCTTCAGATCCGCCACGATATTCCCCCACCTTCGACATGCCCTCGCGGTCCCGACGACGACTACCTGCGTGATCGTAGGCTAACGGACTCCAGATGCCGAACGTGCCCCAGCAAAACGACGGCCCGACGGATCACCAACTGGATCTGACCGAGAGCTCCGCCCACCCCATCTCTGGCTGGCGACCGTCCAGCTTCGGTTCCACCTCGTAGAGCACGGGTTCAATCGATCCCGCTGACATACCTGGCCGGCACGGCGAGTATGGTTCATGCACCGTCCAGGGCGGCCAGACGGCGGGCCAGCGTGGCCTCGGAGGCGG
>JAFAUH010000134.1 GCA_019243445.1 Streptomycetaceae bacterium
AGGCCACCATCAGCTTCGAGGACATGCACACCGCCTTGCGCCGCGAGCTGCTCAGCCACCGAATTACCGACGTCATCGCAGCTCACAGCCCCACCCAGCAAATCCGCCAAGTCCTCAAGGAGTTGGTCGGCCTCGCCGCATAACTGCAAAACACGAGACATCCTGAAATAACCATGTATCAGTGGCATGCGCACTGAACTGTCATGGGCAGAGGCCTTGCGTAGGGATCTCGCGTAGGGAGCTCGCAGGGGGTGCCGGAGGCGCCCAGGGCACACGGTCGACTGAGGGGGACGACGATGGCCGCGCGATCGCTTATGGCGCGGCAGCCGAACGAACGGCTGCAGGCACTCATCCAGGAAGCAGAGTGTTCCAACGCCGAACTGGCTCGCAGGGTCAATGTCTGCGGCACCGAACACGGCCTCGATCTGCGATACGACAAGACATCGGTGGCCCGCTGGCTGCGCGGCCAACAGCCGCGCGGGAGGGCTCCGGCGATCATCGCGGAGGTGCTGGGCCGTAAGCTCGGCCGTACTGTGACCATCGACGCGATCGGCATGGCCAACGGCCAGCATCTGGCCTCCGGAATCGGCCTGCATTTTGCGCCGACCGTGCTCGGCGCCGTCGAGCATGCCTGCGAGTTGTGGCGCAGCGACGTCGGCCGCCGTGATTTCCTCACCGGCTCGACGGTCGAAGCCTCCGCACTCGTCGAGCCCAGCCGCGACTGGCTGATCATCGACCCGGACACCGCGATCTCCCGCAACAGCGGGCCGCACGTGGGCGCGTCCGACGTGGAGGCGGTACAGGCGATGACGCAGGCGTTGGTCGAACTCGATCACCGCTTCGGCAGCGGGCATGTCAGAACCGTCGTCGTGCATTACCTCAACAGTGTGGTTTCCGGGCTGCTCGCCGGTTCCTACCGGGAGAAGACCGGTCGCCAACTCTTCGCTGCCGCCGCTAGGTTGACGGAACTCGCCGGATACATGGCCATCGACACCGGCCAGCCGAGCCTCGCCCAGCGCTACTACATTCAGGCGCTGCGGCTCGCCCAGGCCGCGGGCGATCGCGGTTACGGCGGCTATGTACTCGCCGCCGGAATGAGCCACCTCGCGGCCTCGCTCGGCAACCCGCGGGAGATCGTGCAGTTGGCACGGGCCGCGCAGGAAGGCGCGCACGGTCATGTCACGCCCACCGCGCAGGCGATGTTCTACGCGGCGGAGGCGCGAGGCCATGCGCTGCTCGGCGACGTGCGGACGACGAGCGTGATCGCCGGCAAGGCCGTCGAGGCGTTGGAACGCGCCGCTCCGAGCGACGACCCCGTCTGGATCTCCCACTTCGATCAGGCGTATTTGGCCGACGAGTTGGCGCACTGCCACCGCGACCTGAGACAGCCGGGGCCAGGCGCACGGCGTGCCGAGGAGGCGTTGGCGGGGCATCCGCCAACGCGGGCGAGACGCCGGGCGATCGACCTGCTGCTGTTCGCCACCGCGCAGGTGCAGGCATGCGAGGTGGACGAGGCATGTCACACGGCGGCGCAGGCGGTGACGCTACTGGGCGGCCTCCAGTCGCAACGCGGTGCGGAGTATCTGGACGACTTCAAGCACCGACTCGAGCCGTTCGGTCAGGTAGCGGCGGTGAGAGAGTTCGATGCGCGACTTGAGGAAGTCGAAGCAGCGGCATAGCTCACATCTCGGACCCACCTAAGTTCGGTATATCAAATTGTTATTGGATCAACACAATAACCCCGCAAGGTGCATCAACGCATGGAGAATTGTGCACAATTCCGACTGAGCGAACTGCCGTCAGCCTGCTACTGTCCGGTCACTCTCACGGGTGCATGGTGATGACGTGATGTGACCCGGTAGCGTGAGCCGATGTTCCGTGGGCCCGGCAGGGGGCGGGCAGATTACGCAGCAGGCAGGAGTTCCGGTGATGCAGAGCGGACGGGGAGAACAGGCGTCGGATGGCACGTACCGACCCTTGACGATCCCGCGTGAGCCGCAGACGCCGACGGTCCTCGAGGCTCGCGAGGGCATCGTGCTGCCCGCGCAAGGTGAGCAGTGGGACGAGCAGACCCAGGTCGTCCAGCCCGCAGCGGGGCAGCCCTGGGGCCCGCCGGCCGAGTCGACTGGTGCGACACAGCCGCAGCAACCCGCGACGCACCCGCAGGCCTCGGTCGGCGATGAGGCGACGCAGCTGATCGTGCCGCCCGGGAACGTGCCGCCCGGGAACGTGCCGCCCCCTCCTGATCAGGAGTTCTTCGGCCCCGTGCCGCCGATGCCTGAGCAGTCGCCTGAGCAGTTGTCTGAGCAGCCGCCCCGCCCGCCAGTGTCGCAGGCATCGCAGGCATCGCCGTATGCGATCCGTCCTGGCGCGCCCGGTGACCACCCGCCCGTACAGTCCGTACAGCAGCACGAGGAGATTCCGGGTACGGCGGCGGCGACACAGCAGTTGCCGAAGTTCGACCAAGACCAGGCATGGCAGTCGCCCGAGCAAAGCCTGCAGCCGCAGCCGCAGCCGCAGCCGCAGCCTCAACCGCAGGCGCCGCTCCAGCAGATACAGCAGCCGCACGACGACTACGACTTCCTTTACCGTGGGAACGATGAAGCGGCACCGCCGACGCGTCCGATGCCGCCCGTCCCACCCTCCTTTGGCGGCCCGCAGCAGCTCCCGCACGACGGCGGCCCACGCCGAAAGCTCTCGACACGCGCTGTCGTCAGCATTGCCGTCGCCGCCTGCGCGGTCGTCGGCCTTGCCATGGGTGCCATGTTCAGCGTCGGCAGCAATACCTCGGATCAGCAAGGGTCGGGGGGCGCTGCGTCCGCCGCGGCCAACGCCTCCTCATTGGGCGAGGCACAACAGGCGCAGTCGCTCGACTTGCTGCTCGGCCAGAGCGGCAACAGCCGCAGCACCGTGATCAACTCCGTCCAGACCATCAAGACCTGTGGCGATCTCGCCGCTGCAGCGGCAGATCTACGCAGTGCCGCCGATCAACGCAACGCCCTGGTCTCGCAGCTCTCCCAGCTCTCCGTCGACCAATTGCCCAACCACACCGAGTTGATGGGTGAGTTGTCCACAGCGTGGAAGGCGTCCGCTGCCGCGGACGAGCATTACGCCCAGTGGGCCGATCAGATGGCCACGGACAACAACGGCTGCCGCAAGGGCCACGCTTTCGTGACACCGCAGATGCGGCAGGGCAACGCCTCCAGCGGTGTGGCCACCTACGCCAAGCACCAGGCCGCGGCGCTGTGGAACCCGATCGCCCAGCAGTACGGGCTCACCCAGCGCCAGTACTCACAGCTTTAGTGCACCTGCTCATGTCGATGTGAGCTCTCCGTCGCATACGATCTGAGGCCGAGCATTCCCTCGTGGCTTCGCCTGAACGTACGATCGGTGACCGTGCAAAGTTCGAAGAAGTCTTCCGAGCGGGCCACACGCTCCTCCACGATGGGGCGTATGCCGCTCAATGACATGCCCTGGTGGCGCTGGCGCAGCAATGTGCGCTCGGCGCTGCACATGATCAGCGATCCTGTCTTCCAACAGGAGTGCTGGCTGGCGGGGCGTCCCGGGTACGGGGACGTCACCGACGCCGTCTACCGGCTGGTCGAGGACACCTGGCTCGACAACTGGTCGGCTGACAAGTACCTCGGGACGATATTCCGGGACACTCAGGAGGCGACGCTTGTCGATGCGGCGGTGCTGCGCGTACTGCGAATCCTGCACCAGGTGGGCGCGGATGCGCCCGTACAGACGTATCTGGAGCACCCGGATTGGCCGGACGCGGTACGGGCGGCGCGCGAGGCGCATGTCGTGCTGGCCACCAACGACCAGGACGATCCGGACGCGCCGCCGCGCTCGCTCGATGTGCTCGCCCTCTACACCCGGTCCGTCTAGATCCGTTTATACGCGCTCCTTCCCTATGCGGTCCTTCCCTATGCGGTCTTTCCCTATGCGGTCTTTCGATGTGAGGTCCTTCCGGGCGCGGCCTGTCCAGCGGCCGGGCGCAGATGTGCGACGCTATTGCGGTGAATGGGGTGTATAACTCGCAGTCCGCCGGACCTGCACGCTCTGATCAGTACTTGTTGACGCTGTCTTGTCCCGACAAGCGGGGCATTGTGCACGCTGTCTCCAGCTATCTGTTCATGACCGGCTGCAACATCGTCGACAGCCAGCAGTTCGGCGACCAGGACACGGGGCTGTTCTTCATGCGGGTCCACTTCTCGGCGGAACCACCGGTCACTGCCGACAAACTGCGGGCGAGCTTCGCCGCCGTCGCCGATAGCTTCAGCATGAACTGGCAGATCCATCCGGCTGATCAGAAGATGCGCATTCTGATCATGGTCAGCAAGTTCGGCCACTGCTTGAACGATCTTCTCTTCCGCAGTCGGATTGGGGCGCTTCCGGTCGAGATCGCAGCAGTGGTCTCCAATCACACGGAATTTGAGGAACTCGTCGGCTCCTACGGCATCCCTTTCCACCAGATTCCGGTGACCAGGAATACCAAGCCACAGGCCGAGGCCGCACTACTGGATCTTGTGGAGGCGGAGAGCGTCGAGCTAGTGGTGCTCGCACGTTACATGCAGGTGATCTCTGATGACCTGTGCAAGAAGCTGGCGGGCCGGATCATCAACATCCACCACTCCTTCCTGCCCAGTTTCAAAGGTGCCAAGCCCTATCACCAGGCGCATGCGCGCGGTGTGAAGCTGATCGGCGCGACGGCGCACTATGTCACAGCCGAGCTGGACGAGGGCCCGATCATCGAGCAGGAGGTCGAGCGCGTCGGCCATGAAGCCACGCCGGAAGAGCTGGTGGCGGTCGGTCGTGACGTCGAGTGCCAGGCGCTCGCCCGTGCGGTGAAGTGGCACAGTGAGCACCGCGTCCTGCTCAACGGCACCCGAACAGTGGTCTTCGCCTGAGTCCTTGAGCCGCGGCCTTACATGCGCCTTACATGCGCCTTACATGTGCCTTGCATGCGTCCTACATACGGGACATGCTCGCGGCAGCGCACAGCACATCGCGGATCGCCTCCCGGTCTCCGTCCTGCCCGGCCGCCAGATCCTCCGGGTGGCGGTGGCCCGCGGCCAGCTGGCAGAATTCGGCGCCCTCCAGGACAACTGTCGCCACTGTCGTTGCCTCCGAGGTGATTGCCGTAGGCGAGTCGAGGGGGATGTACCAGTGGCCTCCGCCCTGCCCTTCGACCTCCAGATGGAGCGTGCGGCCCGGTGTGTCCGTTTCCGTCAACCAGCCGGTTGACGAGGTGAGTCCGGCTTTTTTGCGGTCGGCCAGGACAGTCGGCAGCTGGCGGACAGCCAGGTCGATGAAGCGGTTCAAGTGCCGTGGCGTGGGCGGCTCATATGGGTAGTCGAGCGCCGTAGCGATGTCCTCGGCGTGGATCCAGCATGCGAATGCTCGGTCGATCAGCGCATCGCGGATCGGCAGGACCAGCTCCGTGAAGTCCACAGGCAGGTCGCTGCTGCTCGTTCCGGCGAACGACAATGTGCGGACGATGTCGCGTGTTTGGGTGCGCCACTTATTGCGTACAAAACCACGCGTATGGCTGCTGCAGCGCGTGACCGCTGCGTCGGTCCGTTTGGCGATGGTGTGCGGTGCCCCGGGGCCCAGCGGATCGTCGAGACCGATCGCCGTGGCGACCAGGCCGTCGATCGAGCCGAGATGGGCGAGCACGCCGGAAAGGGTGAGTTCGCGCTTCCCACCCCACCAGGTGAGCCATACCGGCATCTCCCATTCCGGGTCGCCGAGGTCGCAGAGGAATGCGTCGAGCCGCGCGGTTTCGGCGTCGTAAGGGCTTGCCCACTCGGGAACGGGGATGCGTGCCGGGCGTCGGCCGAGACAGCCTTTGAGCACCTTGGCCCGCAGCAACGGGTCGAGGTCGAGCGAATCCTCCCGCTGCAGCAGCCCGACCGCCTCGCGCAGCCGCATCGCCTCTCCCGCGCAGGGCATGCAGCGGGTGAGGTGGTCTTCGACAGCGGCGCTCTCCTCGGCGGAGCACGCCCACAACGCCCAAGCCCCGAGTAGTGATTTGAGGGTTTTGTGGTCGAAGTGGCAGGTGGGTGGGGCCGGATCCGGTAGGAGCAGGGGCTCCGGTGCGGGCAGCGTGTCGTCCGCTGCGTCGCGTGGCTGTGGTACGCGGGGCAACGGGATGCCATGCGCGGGGGTGTCCCCCTCGCTCTGCGGCTCGTGGCCCATTGGGCCGTTCACTGCACACCACCCGAAGGCGGAGACGGTGAGGATTGCGGCGGTTGCATAGCGGTTGAGAGCATCTGCAGTCCGAGGCGGAGCCGACGCCGGGTCTCGTCCTCGGTGAGGCCGAGTTCGACAGCCGTCTGTCGGTAGTTGCGCCGCTGGAAATAGGTGAGTTCGAGCGTGGCGCGGATCGATGAGGGCATGGACGTACGTATGAAGTCTGCGCGTGCGGCGGTGTTTGCCTCTCGGACTCTCGCCTCCAGTCGTGCAGCCGAGCGTGCGCCGTCGGCACGCACCCGGTAGGCCTCGGAATGGCGCAGCCGGTGGACGGCCTGACGCTGGGTGAGGGCAGCGATCCATGAACGCATGGTGCCGTCCTTGGGATCGAACGCGTCAGGATTCTCCCAGATGTAGCCGAACACCTCGCGGGTGATCTGATCCGCGGCGTCCTCGTCTCTCATGACGCGGTGGGCGATGCTGTGGACGAGCGAGGCGAAACGGTCGTACAACTCGCAGAGCGCGGTCTCCTCGCCGCGGGCGAGGCGCTGCTGCATCTTGCGGTCCCAGCGTGATGGTGCGGGTGTCGCCGCCATCCGGCCACCCCCTCTCGGCTTGAGCGCCATACCCTCCGGCTCCTTCGTTCGCCCTGCCGCGCCAGCGGCTGCCGTGGACCGATCCGTGTCTGAGCCTCGAATGTATCCGCCGACTCTGACAACGTACGCCCCTTTGTGGCAACGAGCTCTGAGATCTCACTGAAACCGACCGATCGATTACGTATCGTGCCCGCAAAAGCTCGCAAAAGCCCGCAGGAGTCGATGTGTTATGCGGGTGTGACCCCGGGATGATGGGGAAGAGATTGCCGCGTGAGGGGGGTAGGGCTGGTGGGGGACGAGGAAGAGGGCCCGTAAGCGACGTACGCGAGCAGGCAGGGCGAACGGAGGATCTCTGACGAAGGGCAGCGAGTCAGTGGCGTTGAGCGTGAAAGCCGAGGAGCGGGACGGGTGGACGGTCCTGCAGGTATCGGGTGAGATGGACATCTCCTCCTCGCCTGGAGTGCGGCAGCGTGTGCACGACGCTGCGGCGGAAGGGCGGCGCAGCATCGTGTTGGACCTGTCCGGTGTGCGGTTCTGTGATTCCAGCGGAGTCGGTGTGCTGATCGCCGCGCGGCGGTTGATGCGCTCGTGTGCGGGCCGCCTGCGGTTGATCTTGTCGGCGCAAGGTGCGGTCGACGGCTCTCATGTCAACCGAGTCCTCGCAGCGCTCGGCGTGCGACGCCTCTTCGAGGTCTACTCGGATCAGACGGCGGCCGTCGACGAGGAGGCGCAACCCCTCACCGCATAGCGCTCGGCACCGCCCCCGCCGCACCCGGAGGAGGCTGATGTCCCGGCCCCACTGCTCGGCACTGCGTGACAACATATCGTTACGAAATGTTACTCACTGCGACATGTGGGTCGCGGGCCAACAGGAGGATGCAGTGGCCAAGGCGAAGTTCGAGCGGACCAAACCGCACGTCAATATCGGCACTATTGGTCATATCGACCATGGCAAGACGACGCTCACCGCGGCGATCACCAAGGTGCTGCACGACGCATACCCCGATCTCAACCCGTTTACGCCGTTCGAGGACATCGACAAGGCTCCCGAGGAGCGGCAACGGGGTATCACGATCTCCATCGCGCACGTCGAGTACCAAACGGAGAACCGTCACTACGCGCATGTCGACTGCCCGGGGCACGCCGACTACGTCAAGAACATGATCACTGGTGCGGCCCAGATGGACGGGGCCATTCTTGTGGTCGCGGCCACCGACGGCCCGATGCCGCAGACCAAGGAGCATGTGCTGCTCGCCCGTCAGGTCGGCGTGCCGGCGATTGTTGTCGCCCTCAACAAGGCTGACATGGTCGACGATGAGGAGATCATGGAACTGGTCGAGTTGGAGGTCCGTGAGCTCCTCTCGGCGTATGAGTTCCCGGGTGACGACCTGCCGGTCGTCAGGGTCTCTGCGCTGAAGGCGCTGGAAGGCGACCCGGAGTGGGCCGAGTCGGTGGTGAAGCTGATGGCAGCCGTCGACGAGGCGATCCCGGAGCCGGAGCGGGATGTTGACAAGCCGTTCTTGATGCCGATCGAGGATGTCTTCACCATCACCGGGCGCGGCACCGTCGTGACCGGCCGCATCGAGCGCGGTGTATTGAAGGTCAATGACACGGTGGACATCGTCGGCATCCACCCGGAGAAGACTTCCACCACGGTCACCGGCATCGAGATGTTCCGCAAGCTGCTGGACGAGGGCCGGGCAGGTGAGAACGTCGGTCTGCTGCTGCGTGGCATCAAGCGCGAGGACGTCGAGCGCGGCCAGGTCGTGATCAAGCCGGGCTCGGTCACTCCGCACACCGAATTCGAGGGGCAGGCGTACGTCCTGTCGAAGGATGAGGGTGGGCGGCACACGCCGTTCTTCAACAACTACCGTCCGCAGTTCTACTTCCGGACCACAGATGTGACGGGTGTTGTCACCCTTCCGGAAGGCACCGAAATGGTGATGCCGGGGGACAACACCACGATGTTGGTGCAGCTGATCCAGCCGATCGCGATGGAGGAGGGCCTGAAGTTCGCCATCCGCGAGGGCGGCCGGACCGTCGGTGCAGGCCAAGTCACCAAGATCATCAAATAAGCGGATCCGCCCCCGGCCGACGCACCCGGCGTCGGCCGGATGGCTGAAGCGGGCTGTCAGAGGGCGGTTGCGACGACCGCTCACTCCACGTCACGTTCCATGCGATATCGAAATAGCATATTAAATTACCGATTTGCAGCAAATAAGGCCTCATGGGGCGTTAATATCAAGCCGTGTCCTATGTGTGACCCGTCGCGATGCGGAGTCGAGGCCCGCCTCGGGTACGCTCCTTCGGGTGCGAGTGGTGCAAAGTCGCAAGCAGCGCGCCGGTGCTCAAGTGGCAGTCGGTGCGCTCGTCCCTGTCGATCGGGAAGGTGGCGCGGGCTGGGCGCTCCGTGTGCACACCCTCCGTGGCGAGCGCGGCGCAGTATGCAGAATGCATGCCCCGTTGCGCTGGAATATGCCCGAAGCGCTTGTTGCGGTGACTGGATGTCAATCATGCTGTTCTCCATCGGTGTCGCAGTCCGTGATGCCATGGAGGTGCGAGGCGATGTGTCCGCCGGTTCGGAGCGTGTGAGCGGTGCAGGTGCTTCAGGTGCAGTTGGAAGTCCGTCCGGACCCGGCCGAGGTGAGCCGGGCCCGGAGATGGGCCCGCTCCCGGCTCGCCTGCTTGGGCATAGGGGCCGATGAGCCGCTTGCCGAGACATTGCTCCTGTTGATCTCCGAACTCGTCACCAATGCCGTGGTGCACACCGGATGTCCGGCGGTGCTGCGGATGCTCTTTCCCGGGACCGAGACGTCCGAGGCCGGGCCCGTCTCGGACGGTACCCGAATGGTGCGGGTCGAAGTCGCCGACAGTAGCGAGCTGCCGCCCGCCCCGCGTCATGCGCGGGGTGATGACACCGGCGGGCGCGGCCTTGAGCTGGTGGACGGACTCGCGGACCGCTGGGGATGGCAGCCCGAGGGAAGCGGCAAGCACATCTGGTGCGAGGTGGATCGTTCTCAGTCGCGAGGCGCGCCATTGATGAGCGGCATACTGGGGCAACGCGTCTCAAATTTCACCAGGGTATTGACTTAGCGTATTTCGATACTCACTCTGGGGAGTGGAGATCCGCTGTAAGGGGATGCCGAGGGCGGCTTCTGGGGAGCCTTCTCGGTGAAATGGCGGATCGCTTTCCGGCTGCCTGATCAGGGCCAGAGCGGCCGGAGCTGGGTGGCGGTACGCGGTGCCGAGCTCGGGGTGTGCATGGGCGCACCGCCACCCTTGTATCTCTTGCCCTACCTCTCGACCCGCGTTCATCTGCGCCTGGGAGCTGCCCCACGTTTCTTTTGCAGCAGTGCGACCGCGTCCAGCACCCGGATGAGCGAGATGACGGTAAGGAGGGCGATCAGACCCCGCCGCGACGCCGATCCATCCCCCCAGAACTGCCAGCTGATCCAGAACGCCATGAGCGCGGTCCATAGACCCGCCGTCCAACGCAACTGGGTGACCGAGCTGTCCTCGCCCGGCGACAACCAGCGCTTCGAGGCCCTTCGCGGCTTCTTCTCTTCCATGCCTCGATGATGCACTGTGCTGCGCACGGCTCTGTGCGTACGGCGTCCGGCCCCTGAGGCGATGCGCAACAGCAAACGCGGGCGCCGAACCGGCAACCTCCCCCGAGGGCCGGCCGACGCCCGCGTCGATGCGTGGCAGGACGAGACAAGTGGTTGGCGATATCGGCTATTGCATGATTGACAATCGGCTAGTGAAAGATCGACAAGATATCAGGGCCAGTAGTGCTGCGAACGCTACTTGGTCGGCTTTTTCCCGGTCACGCCGAGGTGCACGAGCAGCGCCAGGTTCGGCTTCAGCTCGGTCAGCTTGACGCCCCAGGATTGGAAGCCCTTCTGATGGGCGGCCACTGCCGCGAGCATCGCGACCAGTGAGCCGGCCACAGCTGCGGGACTGACCGACTTGTCGACCTTCCCCTTGTTCTGGAGCTCCTTGATCGAGTCAGTGAGGGAATTGGTGACGGCATTGAGGATCTTCATGCGGATCCGGTAGAACCGCTTTTCCCCTTCTGCCGCACCGAGATCGATGACGCGAAGGATCGCGTCATTTTTCCGCCAGAAGGAAAGAAACCCCTCGACCAGGTCCTCGGCGGAAGTCCAGGCGGGTTTTCCCACCCAGCTACGGCCTGCGACGAGGTCGGTCAGGGACGCTCCTTCCTTGGCCACCTCTTCAGCGAGCTCGAGGACTGCGCCCTCGACATCGGGGAAGTACTGGTAGAACGTTGCGGGAGAGGTTCCCGCCATCCGGGCGACGTCGATGACCTTGACGTCCCGGTACGGCGATGTGCTGAGCATCTCGCTGAGGCATTCGAGCAGCTTTTGCCGTGTCGCCTGCCCGCGGCGCCCGGCCACACGGCCATCGACGGTGCGAACTTGTCCTGTCATGCCGTCAGTTTACCTTCGGATGATCAGCGCGCGATTTGGCTGCCTGCAAATGGGGAGGGCGCTGGCCTCAGCAACGAACTTGCAGGGCAGCGCAGATTTTATAAAGCGCGTCGGGAGAGGCGAGAAATAGCACCGGACCTGCGGTCTCGTCGAAGGCGCGAGCCAGCTCATGGGCATGCCCCGGTGGGCGGCCGCTGTGCTGCTGCAGGCGGCGGTGCTCCAGGGATACGTCGAAGTTATCCACAGGATGTTTTCCACAGGGCGGGCAGATGTCCTGACCCAGGCCTACCGTGGCTCCTGAACATCTTTTCAACTGATTCTTGCGAGGAATCCCGTGGCTTTAGGACTCTGTTGCTGAATCTCTCATTTCCTCCTCGTGTCAGGTGTGAGTGCGGGATCGTGGGGAGGCGTCGTAGGTTCGATGGAGGGGATGTTCCGGTGTCGTTGGAGTCATGGTGGCGCGGTGAGATTCCGGAGTTGACGCGGCGGGTGGCTGGTGCGGCCTTCCCGAAGGGGTCTTTGGCCATCCGGTTGCGGGACACCCTGGGGCAGGTCTTCGACGATGCCCTGTTCACAGAGGTGTTCCCGTCCGACGGGCGACCTGCTGCCTCGCCCGGCGTGCTGGCGTTGGTTTCGGTGATGCAGTTCGCCGAGGGACTGTCTGACCGGCAGGCCGCCGAGGCCGTGCGGGCTCGTATCGACTGGAAATACCTGATGGGCCTGGAACTGGAGGACAGTGGCTTCGATCACTCACTGCTGGCCCGGTTCCGGGCCCGGCTGATCGCGCACGGCCTGGAAGAGCGCGTGCTGGAGGCAGTCCTGCAGGCTGCCCTGGCCCGAGGATTGCTGCGCCAGCGAGGGCGGCAGCGCACGGATTCCACCCGGGTGGTCGCTGATGTGCGCCAGCTGAACCGGATGGAGTTCGTCGCCGAGACGCTGCGTGCCACGCTGGAAGCGCTGGCCGCAGCCGCCCCGGACTGGCTGGAGCAAGCCCTGGCGGAGCGGGATACAGACTGGCTCGGCCGGTATGGGGAGCGTGTGGACTCCTGGCACGGCCTGCCCTCGGCCACCGACCGCGAGACGTGGCTGCACCAGGTGGGAGAGGACGGCTTCCGAACAACTCGTCGACAGCGGATACGTCACCGCAAGCACGCTGGTGGCCGCCCGTCAGGAGCACGATATCGACCTCGTCGGCCCCGCGCGCCCCATCGTCCGCGGCGATGGCCAGGAACGCTTCGGACACGACGACTTCCAGATCGACGACGAGCGGCGCCTGGCGGTCTGCCCGGCTGGGCAGACCAGCGCCTCCTGGGCCAGTACACACAGTAGCCGTCGCACCCGCGTCCCCCTGGTCCAGATACGCTTCGACGCCGCGACCTGCCGCGACTGCCCGCTGCGACCGCGCTGCACGACAGCGGGCAACGGTAAATGGGGACGCGCCCTGACTCTGCGCGAACCGGCCCAGCGGGCCGCGCTTCAACAGCGCCGCCGCGAGCAGACCACCGACGCCTGGCGAGCACGTTACCGACTCCGCGCCGGGATCGAATCGACGATCTGTCAGCTCGTCCACCGCACCCATAGCCGCCGCAGCCGCTACCGCAACGCCGCCGCCACCCACCTCGGCCACTGCCTTGCCGCCACCGCCGTCAACCTGATCCGCATTGACGGCTGGCACCAAGGTCACCGCCCCGAGGCCGAAGCCACCCGCACCACCCACCTATGCCGCCTCCTTACTCACCCCTCGAAATGAGAGATCAGCAACAGAGTCCTTCAGAAGGGAGGAACAAGGGTCATGGTTGCATACGCTAAGAGCTCCTGCTGGGCGGATGCGTTCGTCTCTGATGTGGGGACGAGTAAGCGCTTCTACAGCCGTTCGATGATGGTGACGTTGGCTTGGCCGCCGCCCTCGCACATGGTCTGGAGGCCGAAGCGGCCACCGGTACGCTCCAGTTGGTGCAGCAGCGTGGTCATCAGCCGTGCGCCCGTCGCGCCCAGCGGGTGGCCGAGGGCAATTGCACCACCGCAGGGGTTGACTTTCGCCGGGTCCGCGCCGGTCTCTTTCAGCCAGGACAGCACTACAGAGGCGAAGGCCTCGTTGATCTCGATCGCGTCGAAGTCGTCGATGGTCATGCCGGTCCTGGAGAGTGCGCGTTCGGTGGCGGGAATCGGCCCGGTGAGCATGAGGACTGGATCCGAGCCGCACACCGACAGGTGGTGGATGCGGGCGCGCGGGGTGAGCCGGCGCTCCTTGACGGCTCGTTCGGACGCCAGCAGCAGGGCCGCTGCGCCATCGGAGATCTGTGAGGAGACTGCGGCCGTCAGCCTCCCGCCGGGGGTGAGAGGCTTGAGCCCGGCCATCTTCTCCAATGTGGTGTCCCTGCGCGGGCCCTCGTCGACGGCGAGGTCTGCCAGCGGCGCGGTCTCGGCCTCGAACCATCCATTGTCGATTGCGTGCAGTGCCCGTTCGTGGCTGACCAGTGCGAATTCTTCCATGCGCTCACGCGTGATATCCCACTGGCGTGCGATCATCTCGGCGCCGTTGAATTGTGTGATCGGCTGGTCGCCGTAGCGCTTGTGCCAGCCGCTCGACCCGGAGAAAGGATCATCGAACCCGTATTCTTTCCCAGCCTGGATCGCTGCGGCGAGCGGGATCCGTGACATGTTCTGCACCCCGCCCGCGACCACGAGATCGCTTGTGCCGGACATGACCGCCTGGGCGGCAAAGTGCACGGCCTGCTGCGACGACCCGCACTGCCGGTCGATCGTCACACCGGGCACGTGCTCGGGCAGCCCCGCGGCCAGCCAGCACGTGCGGGCGATGTCGCCCGCCTGTCCCCCCAGGGGGTCCAGGCAGCCGAAGATCACATCTTCGACGGCTGCAGGGTCGACTCCGCTGCGCTGGACGAGGGCGGTGAGGACGTGTGCGCCCAAATCCGCGGGGTGAACGGACGCCAGCGAACCGTTCTTGCGGCCGACCGGTGTGCGCACCGCTTCGACGATGTATGCCTCGGCCATGAGGGGGTGCTCCAAATCATATGGACCGATTCTTAAACGTAACATTCTGTCAGATTATGCTAGCGCAGGTGATGGGTCTTACCTTCGCCGTGACCGAAGAAGGCCTCCGATGTGAGATATGTGATCGGCTCGCGGTTCATCCTCGGCCCTTTCTGGATCCCCGCCCACCCTTCCCTGGTCTTCGTATCTCTGGTCTTCGTATTCGTATTTGTATTCGCGGAGGCTTCCCGTGTCCGAAGGGTTATAAAGGGTTATGGAAGAGTTACAGGGGGAGGGGAGCCCCTGCTGACGTCGCCCGCGCCACGCAGAAATCGCCCGGGGCTCGCAACCGGGGCATTTCCCAGGAAGAATCAGGAGCCGTACCACGGACGGCTGACGACGGGACGGCCCGAGGAGCTGCGACAATTCCGGGGGAGACGGGGAGGTGGCAGGGCAGTGGTGGAGCAGCTGACGCAGTACGACCCGAGGCGGATCGGACCTTTCGAGGTCCTCGGGCGGCTCGGTTCCGGAGGTATGGGTCTGGTCTATCTCGCTCGCTCGGCATCCGGCCGACGCGTGGCGATCAAGACGGTGCGTGCCGAACTCGCCGAGGACCAGCTGTTCCGAGTGCGCTTCACCCGCGAGGTGGAGGCGGCGCGGGCGGTCAGCGGGTTCTATACGGCGGCGGTGGTCGACGCGGATCCGCGCGCGGCGGTGCCATGGCTGGCCACCGCCTATGTGCCGGCGCCCTCGCTCGAGGAGATAGTCAACGAATCCGGACCGCTGCCCGCCCAGGCGGTGCGCTGGCTGGCCGCGGGCGTCGCCGAGGCACTGCAGTCCATCCACAGTGCTGGCCTTGTGCACCGCGACCTGAAGCCGTCGAACGTTCTGGTCGTCGAAGACGGGCCACGCGTGATCGACTTCGGGATCGCTTCAGGGGTGTCCAATACGCGGCTTACGATGACAAATGTCGCCGTCGGTACTCCTGCGTACATGTCACCCGAGCAGGCACGCGACTCGCGCAGCGTGACCGGAGCGAGTGACGTCTTCTCGCTCGGTTCGACCCTCGTCTTCGCCGCTACCGGGCACGCCCCGTTCCACGGTTGCAACCCGGTCGAGACGGTCTTCATGCTGCTGCGCGAGGGGCCGGATCTGTCCGGGATGCCGGAGGAGCTGAGGCCGCTCATCGAGTCGTGCATGCGGATGGAAGCGGACCAGCGACCCAGTCCGGAAGACCTGCAGGCGCAGCTTGCACCGCATCTGTTCGCCGCCAGTGGTGACGACAGCGGTACGGCGTCGGCGTGGTTGCCCGCGAACGCGGTCGCCGTTATCGAGCAGCGTAGCGGCCGGCGCGCTTCGGCAGCTGCGGCCATGGCTGCGCCCGCGCCCGTGCCGCCGCCCATGCCCCCGCAGCCGCCGCCCGTGCCGGACGAACCGGCGTCAAACGCTCAGGGCGCCCAGCGTGGCGGGCGCCATGCGAGTGCGGCAGCTGAGCCTCACCGTGACATCAGCCTCCGCCACGGACACGAGTCGGTGCAGCTGGCGGGATCAGTGCCGATCGGGCCAGGCCCAAGAGCGGTGGAGAGCCAGGAGCCGCGTGGCACTCAGGCCGCCGGCGAGTCGCCCGGTCTTGCCTGGACGACCCGTGGCCGGGGCACACCGGCCGCGGCTCCCCAGGCCACAGGCCACCAGGCCAGGGGTCACCACACGCAACAGCCGTCGCATCGCTGGCGGCCCTGGCGCTTCCGGATGTCGAACGACGTCTGGGGCACGCCTGTAGTCCACTCAGGCCAGCTGTACGTCACGTCGTTCGAGGTACACGCACTCGATGTGACCTCCGGGCAAAGGCAGTTCAAGACCCGGGATGTCGCATGGACGATGGCGGTCGTCGACGGCCGCATCCACGCCTCGGACGGCCCCGGCCTCTATGCGCTCGACGCGGCCGACGGCGCCGACCGCTGGCGCGTCGCCGTCGACGGTTGGGTGTACGCACTGCAGGCGGCCGACGGCACCGTGGCCACCGGCACCCGTGGCGGCGGCGTTCAGGCATGGGATGCGGCCACCGGCGCACTGCGTTGGGAACGGGCGGGTGCTCAGGCCGACTTCGAGACCCCGGAATTGGGCCCGGCCCTGATTGACGGCACAGTCTACTTCCGCGGCAGCGGCCTGCTGTACGCCGTCGACGCGCACACCGGCACAGAGCGGTGGGTGCACATGCTGGACGAGGGTAAAGCGGCGGGCAGTGTCCCGATACGGCCGGTGCCGGCCGCCGACGGCTGCCTGTACATCACTGCCGGCAGCCGAGTGCTGGCACTCGACGCGGCAACGGGCGCCGAGCGGTGGCGCTTTGACGCGCCCGCCGTGATCTTCAGCCCGCCTGCAATTGCCTCGGGCGGCGTGTACGTCGCCGACTACCTGGGCACGGTGTACGCGCTCGACTCGGCCTCGGGCATGGAGCGCTGGCGGGTGGCCACGGAGGCACGCCAGTCCGTGGAACCGGTGGTCGTAGCAGGCGGCCAGGTGCATTTGGGCAGCGGCGCCGCCCTGTACACGCTTGAAGCTGCCGCCGGCACACCCAAGTGGCGCTTCGCCGCCCAGGGCGAGATCGTCGGCTCTCCAGTGGTGGCCGACGGACGCGTGCACTTCGGCTCGACCGACCACTGCCTCTACACGCTCGACGCAGCCACTGGGCAGTTGCACTGGAAACTGGAGACGGGCGGCGAGATCACGGGTTCACCGGTGATCCGGGACGGGATCGTGTACGCGTGCAGCAAGGACCGCTGCGTCTATGCACTGGACGCGGCCAAGGGCACGGGAGCCGCGACGCGTCGGCACTAGTGCCGCCCCCGCCAAGGCGGCGAGCGGGGTAAACGTTGGCGGAGGCGGCACTGGTTGCCTGCAGCTACCTCGGGCTTGCATCGACGACTTCCTGAGCGATCGCCCCGTGGCAGGCTGTCAGTGGTCGCTCGTATGCTCAAGAAATGACGAACCATCTGCTGCGGCCTCAAGAAGAGGTCCCGAGCGTGAATGCGATGCGCCGTGCGCTGAGCCGGGCGCGCAGCGGTGTCGCGTTGGACGTGGCGGAGGCCGCCGTGCTGCTGGGGGCGCGCGGCGACGAGTTGGACGAGCTCGCGGCGATCGCCGCCCGCATACGGGATGCGGGCCTCGAAGCCGTGGGCCGCCCGGGCGTCATCACGTACTCGCGCAGTGTCTTCGTCCCACTGACCAGGCTCTGCCGCGACAAGTGCCATTACTGCACCTTCGCCACCGTGCCCGGCAGGCTGCGCCGTGCGAAGCAAGGAATGTACCTGTCGCCGGACGAGGTGCTTCACATCGCCCGGCGTGGCGCCGAAATGGGCTGCAAAGAGGCGCTGTTCACCCTCGGCGACCGTCCGGAGGTGCGCTGGCCCGAGGCGCGCGCGTGGCTGGACGCGCACGGCTACGACGACACGATCGCCTATGTACGCGCGATGGCGATCCACGTGCTGGAGGAGACGGGGCTGCTGCCGCACCTCAACCCCGGCGTCATGTCCTGGACGGATTTGCAACGGCTCAAACCCGTCGCCGCGTCGATGGGGATGATGCTGGAAACCACAGCGACACGGCTGTGGTCCGAGCCAGGCGGCCCGCACTACGGCTCGCCCGATAAGGAACCAGCGGTGCGGCTGCGCGTCCTTCAGGATGCAGGACGCTCCAACGTGCCATTCACCACTGGCATTCTGATCGGCATCGGCGAGAGCCGGGTCGAGCGCGCCGAATCGCTCTTCGCCATACGGAAAGTAGCCCGGCAATACCACGCGATCCAGGAGGTCATTGTCCAAAACTTCCGCGCCAAACCGGAGACCGCCATGCGCGGCATGCCCGACGCGGAGCTGGACGACTTGATCGCGACCATCGCCATCGCGCGGCTGATCCTCGGCCCCTCGGCGCACATCCAAGCCCCGCCGAACCTCGTCGACGGCGAGTACGCGCGGATGATCGGCGCCGGCATCGACGACTGGGGCGGGATTTCGCCGCTCACACCGGATCATGTCAACCCTGAGCGCCCCTGGCCGCACATCGACCACATCGCTGCAAGCGCCGCCGAGTCCGGTTTCATGCTGAGCGAACGCCTCCCTGCCTACCCGGAGTTCGTCCTGCGCGGCGAGCCATGGCTCGACCCGCGCGTGCTCCCCCACGTACAGGCGATGGCCGATCCGTCGACGGGCCTGGCTGACGAGAACGCCCGGCCGACCGGGCTTCCCTGGCAAGAGCCCGAAACTGTGGCGATGAGCCCTGTCGGGCGTGGGTTTGCCGCCAGCGGCCGCACGGATCTACACACCACCATCGACACCATCGGCCGGACCTCCGACCGGCGCGACGACTTCGACGACGTCTACGGCGACTGGGATGCGCTGCGCGAACAGGCCGCCCCCGGTCTCGTCCCCGAGCGGATCGAGGATGACGTACGGGCCGCACTCGCCACCGCGGCGGACGACCCCACGCGGCTCACCGACGCCGAAGCGCTCGCGCTCCTGCACGCCGACGGGCCTGCTCTCGACGCGCTGTGCCGGATCGCCGACGACGTACGGCGCGCGGCAGTCGGCGACGACGTGACGTACATCGTCACCCGCAACATCAACTTCACCAATGTCTGTTACACAGGCTGCCGCTTCTGTGCCTTCGCGCAACGCCGCAGTGACGCCGACGCCTACACGCTCTCTCTCGAACAGGTCGCCGACCGCGCCCAGCAGGCATGGGAGGTCGGCGCCACTGAGGTGTGCATGCAGGGAGGCATCCACCCCGACCTGCCCGGTACTGCGTACTTCGACATTGTGCGGGCGGTCAAGGAGCGCGTGCCCGACATGCACGTACACGCTTTCTCGCCGATGGAAGTCGCCAACGGGGCGACGCGTACAGACATGTCGATCCGCGACTGGCTGCAGACGGCGAAGGAAGCGGGTCTGAACACGATCCCGGGCACGGCGGCCGAGATCCTCGACGACGAGGTGCGTTGGGTGCTCACCAAGGGCAAGCTGCCGGCCGCCACGTGGATCGAGGTGATCAAGACAGCGCATGAGTTGGGTATCCGCTCCTCGTCCACGATGATGTACGGGCATGTGGACCAGCCGCGGCACTGGCTTGGCCATCTGCGCCTGCTCGCGCAGATCCAGCAGGAGAGCGGCGGCTTCACCGAATTCGTCACCCTGCCCTTCATCCACACCAACGCACCCGTCTACCTCGCAGGAATCGCCCGCCCGGGCCCGACCTGGCGGGACAATCGTGCGGTTACCGCCATGGCCAGGCTGCTGCTGCATCCGTACATACCCCATATCCAGACAAGCTGGGTGAAACTGGGTACGGAGGGAGCCGCTGAAATGCTCCGCTCCGGAGCCAACGACGTGGGCGGCACTTTGATGGAGGAGACCATCTCCCGCATGGCGGGCTCCCGTTACGGCTCATACCGCTCCATCCGCGACTTGGTGGCGATCGCCGAAGCAGTCGGCCGCCCGGCCCGCCAGCGCGACACCGTATACGGCCAGGTGTCGGCCGAACGCCTGGCAGCAGGGCGCGCTGCCGACGGCCACCTGCCGGAGCTGCTGCCCGTGGTCGGCGACTGAGCCGCGCCGAAGGTATCCGATCGAAGGGTCGATTCTCGATTGAAAGGTCGATTACAGTACTGGGCCGGAGCATGAGGGAGGGGAAGCAGGACATGACCCAAATATGGGGACGGGCACAGCAACAGGATTTCCGCAGCCGGGTACGCGGCTGCCTGCTCGGCGGGGCCATAGGGGACGCACTGGGCGCAGGCATCGAGTTCGACTCACTGGAGAACATCCGACGCAATTACGGCCAGCAGGGCGTCACCGACTACGTAACGGCGTTCGGGCGGCGCGGTGCGATCACCGATGACACCCAGATGACGATGTTCACCGTCGAAGGGCTGATCCGGGCCCATGTACGGCGCGACTCCGGCGTCTGGCACCCGCCGACCGATGTGCACCGCGCCTACCTGCGGTGGGCCGCCACCCAGGCGGAGTGGGGGCCTGACGAGCGTAAACAGGACTCCGGCTGGCTCGCTCGCGAGGAATGGCTGTACTCGCAGCGCGCACCTGGCCACGCCTGCCTCTCCGGCCTCAGTGACGAGCGCATGGGCACCCTCGCTGACCCCAAGAACCCCGGCTCGAAAGGGTGCGGCACGGTGATGCGCTCGGCGCCGTTCGGGCTTTTGGCGGGATGGGAGCCGCAGCTGGTCTTCCAGCTCGCGGTCGAATGCGCCACGCAGACCCACGGCCATCCCACGGGTTACCTCGCAGCGGGCGCCTTCGCGGTGATCGTGCACGCCGTCGCCCAGGGTGATCCGCTCGACGCTGCTGTCCAACGGGCGCTCGCCCAGCTCTCCGCGTATCGGGGCCACGAGGAGACCACGGAGGCGCTGCAGCGCGCGCTGGGCGCAGTACGGCAGGGCCTTCCCACTGCGGAGCGCGTTGAATCCCTGGGCCAGGGCTGGACTGCGGAGGAGGCGCTTGCCATCGGCGTCTACTGCGCGCTTGTCGCCGAGGACGTGAGGCACGGGCTACTGCTCGCCGTCAACCACTCGGGCGACAGCGATTCGACGGGTGCCATCTGCGGCAATCTGCTCGGAGTCCAGCACGGGGAGACGGCGCTGCCGCCCACGTGGGTGGTGGAGCTGGAGGGACGCGCGGCGATCCTGGAGCTTGCGGATGACTTCGCGATGGAGATGACACAGGGTGCGGCCCTCCACGGCGACGGCGCGCCTCCGTCGGCGTGGCTGATGCGCTACCCCAACGCATAGCGCTCAGGCCATGCGTTTCTGTTGCCCGATTCGGGCGCAGCTCCGGATCGATCACTGCGATCCGGGCCTTCGCATGTTTGCTCCCCGGTCGGCTCAGCAGAATACGCAGGTCGGCTGACTCGGGCGACAGAGTCTGCCAACGCGGCTTCTTCCTCGGTCAGTTCTCGAAGTCGCCGCCATGGACTTCACCCGGGCATCATCCAGCGCGCCCACCAGCGCGCCCACCAGCGCGCGCTGCAGCTCCTCCGACAGTCGCATCCGCAGCGCCGGGGCCAGCCCGTCCAGCTTCCTCTTGAGGAAGATGACCGGGGAGTTGAGCCGCCGCCCATGAAGAAAAAGTGGGATTGTATGTTGATACTATGTCAGGTGGTTCTGCGGCAGGGGAGAAGACGTGCCGCTCGGGCGGGGCACCAGGCGGCGGGGCGGCAGGCACCACGGGGAAGAGCGGGAAAGGCAGCGAGATGCGGAACGGGATTCCCCGGCACACACTGGCGGGCGTGGCCGATGCCAAGGTGACGGTGCACCCGTTCACCACCGAAGACGGGCTGGGGCTGCAACTGACCCGGTTCCGGCGGACGGAGTGCGAGGACGTCGTGCTCCTGGTCCATGGTCTGACCGCGTCGAGCGATCTGTTCATCATGCCGGAACACCGGAATCTGGCGACCTACCTGCTCGACAACGGCTTCGGGGATGTGTGGACGCTCGACATGCGGATGAGCAACCGCTTCCCGTACAACACGGAGCCGCATGACTACACCCTTGATGACATCGCCCTCTACGACTACCCAGCGGCTCTTGCCGAGTTACGTCGGCACATCGGCGAGCGGCGGGTGCATGTCGTGGCGCACTGCCTGGGGTCGATGACCTTCCTGATGAGCCTGTGCGCAGGCACCGTCCAGGACGTCAGCAGCGTGGTGTGCAATGCAGTTGGCCTGCTGATGCGCGTACCGGTCTGGTCGAACTGGAAGGTGACGTACGGTCGGGAACTGATCGAGCGGGTGATCGGGCTGCCCCGGCTTGACCCGCGGTTCGCGGACGCGCCCCCGTTCAGTCGCGGCTGGGTGTTCTCGCGGCTGGTGTCACTGGCGCACCCGGAGTGCGGCAATCCGGCGTGTCACATGGTGAGTTTCATGTGGGGCACCGGCTGGCCGGCGCTCTACAGCCATGACAAGCTGGACCCGGTCACCCACGAGCGCATCGCCGACCTCCTGGGCCCGGTCGGGCTGGACTACCACCGGCACATCCGGAAGATCGTACGGGCCGGCCGGGCTGTGAAGTACGACTCCGGCGCACTGCGTCACGCCGGGCTCCCGGACGACTATCTCGCGGCGGCACCCGGGGTCGACACCCCGATGCTCTTCCTCACCGGCGAGCACAACCACGTCTTCGGCGATTCCAACGTCCTCGGATACCAAAAACTCGTCCGCGAGGCCGCGGACCCCGACCGGTACGAGCTATTCGTCGCCCCCGGCTACGGCTACGTGGACATGATCATCGGCCGGGACGCGCACTTGGAAGTGTTCCCCCACATTCTCGACTTCCTGAGACGCTGGGCTGTCTGAGATGGGCGGGTACACACCCGGCGCACCGTCTGAACACGTCGCCACGGTGGTCGTCGGCTCAGGCTTCGGCGGGTCGGTCGCCGCGTACCGGCTGGCCGCCGCCGGAGTGCCGGTGGTCGTGCTGGAACGCGGCCGTGCGTATCCACCCGGCAGTTTCGCCCGCACCCCTGCTGAACTCAGCCGGGCCTTCTGGGACCCGGAAGCCGGCCTGCACGGGCTGTTCGACGTGTGGAGCTTCCGCGCCTTTGACTCCGTCGTCGCCAGCGGCCTGGGCGGCGGATCGCTGATTTACGCGAACGTGCTGCTCCGCAAGGATGAGCGCTGGTTCGTCGAGAAGCAGCTACTGCCGGATGGCGGCTACGAGTCCTGGCCGGTCAGCCGCGCCGAACTCGACCCGCACTACGACGCGGTCGAGCGGATGCTCGGCGCCACCCCGTACCCGCTCGGCCACCCCGCCTACGCGGACACCCCCCGGGCCCACGCGATGCGGGAGGCCGCCGAGGCGCTGGGGCTGCCCGTGGAACTGCCGCCGCTAGGAATCAGCTTCGCACCCGCACCGGGCTCCGGTCCGGAGCCCGGTCGGCCGATCGACGGCCCGGACCACGGCAACCTGCACGGCGCCGCCCGCCGGACCTGCCGCCTGTGCGGCGAGTGCAACCTCGGCTGCAACGAAGGCGCCAAGAACAGCCTCGACTTCACCTACCTCTCCGCGGCCCGGCGGCACGGCGCCGACCTGCGGACCGGGCACGAGGTGCGTGCAGTGCGCCCGTTGCCGCACGGCGGATACGCGGTGGACTACGTGCGGTACGACCCGGACCGCGAGGGTGGCCCCGCCGGAACCCCTCACACCATCGGGTGCGACCGGCTGGTACTGGCCGCGGGCACGTACAACACGGTCTTGCTGCTCCTGCGTTCGCGCCAGCAACTGCCCGGGCTGAGCCCGGCGGTCGGCAGCCGTTTCTCCACCAACGGCGACCACCTCGCCTTCCTGCTGCACGCCAGGCGGGGCGCGGACCCGCGGCCAGTGCTGCCCAGCCGCGGACCCGTAATCACCACCTCCATCCGGCTGCCCGATGAGCTCGACGGCCAGCCGGGAGTCGGGCGCGGATCCTACCTCCAAGACGCCGGCTATCCGAGCTTCCTGCAGTGGCTGCTGGAAGGCGCCCGTGTGCCGCACGGCGGCTTGCGGGTCGCGCGCTTCATGGCCGGGCGGCTGGCGGAGCGGGTGTTTCGGACGCCGGATCCCCGGCTGTCCGGGGCGATCGCCCGGCTAATCGGCGAGGGCGCGTTCTCCAGCACATCGATGCCGCTGCTGGGGATGGGCCGGGACATCCCGGTCGGCGAGCTGCGGCTGCGCGGCGGCAGACTGGACAGTACCTGGACGGTTCAGGCGAGCGCAGCCGAGTTCGAGCGACTGCGCACCGCCATGCGGCAGATCGCGGACACGCTCGGCGCCAGATACGCCGACCATCCGCTTTGGCACCGAGGCCGGGTTCTCACCGTGCACCCGCTCGGCGGCGCACCCATAGGGCGGCATCCCGGCGTGGGCGTCTGCGACCGGTTCGGCGAGGTCTTCGGCCACCCGGGCCTGTACATCGCGGACGGCGCCGCGCTTCCTGGTCCGGTGGGCCCCAACCCCGCCTTGACCATCGCGGCGCTGGCCGACCGCATGTGCACGCGGCTGCTGGAGCACCCACCTACCGCCCCGCTCAGCAGCGCCCGCCCGCGCCGCACCTACCCGCGGCACACATCGCTGCAGTTCACGGAGGAGATGCGCGGCAGTTACACACCGGGGACGAGCGATCCGCACACCGCCGAACGCGGCACACAGCGCGAGCCGTTGTCGTTCCGGTTGACTGTCACCGCCGACGACGTGGACACCTTCCTCGACCAGCCCGACCACGAGGCCCGCGTCGACGGCTGGATCGACAGCGCCTCCTTGGGCGGTCGCCGTCCCGTCCTGCGCGGCAGCCTGCGGCTGTTCACCGACGGTCGGCGCGCGATGCACTACCGCCTGTACTTCACCGACGCCGACGACCGGCCCTGTACGTTCGCCGGACACAAGGACCTGGCCCGCGGCACGCCGCTCAGCCTGTGGACCGACACCACAAGGCTGCCGTTCCGCCTGCTGAACGGGCACGTCCGCGAATCCGAGGACGGCGACGCCGAGCCGCTGGGCGCGGGGACGCTGCGGCTCGGCGCCGCTGACGTCGCGCGCCTGCTCACCACTTTCCGTACGACGGGCCCGAACG
>JAFAUH010000263.1 GCA_019243445.1 Streptomycetaceae bacterium
CCGTCCTCGCGTACATCCGCACCCGGAAGTACGGCGATATCGCGCTGTACGACCCCGGGGCCGCGGTGAAGATGAAGCCTCTGGCGTCGTCGACCAAGGCCAAGATGGCGGCCCTGCGGACCTGCCCGGAGTGCGGCAAGGTCCGTGACGAGATTCTGCGGGGACGTCCCTGCACAGTGTGCGGGGAGCGGAAGCGGCGGGAGCGGCTGCGGCTGGTGGCGCGGACGTGCGCGGGCTGCGACACGGTCCGCGAGCGCCCCTACCCGAAGGCGCACCGCCGTTGCCAGAACTGCCGGCAGACCCAGCTGGAGAAGAAGCGGGAGCGGGTCGAGGCGTGGATCGCCGAGGTGACCGTGTGCTCCGCCCACGACTGCACGGTGAAGATCGGGTCCAAGAAGGCGGCACGGGCCTATCTCAAGGAGAAGGACTGGCTGCTGCGTCCGGAGCGTACGGACCTGCCGGACTCGATGTGGTGGCCCGACTGGCCACGTCGGTGCCCTCCGTGCAAGGAGGCGCACGAGCGGGAACAGGAACGGCTCCGTGTCGAGTATCAGGAGCGATACGAGCGGCAGGAGCAGGAACGCCGGGAGCGGGAGCGGCGGGCCGCTGAGGAGCGCAAGCGGTGGGCTGCGGCCGCACTCGTCGATCCGGAGGTGGTGGTGCTTGATACGGAGACGACGGGCCTGCACTCCGAGGCGCGGATCGTCGAGCTGGCGGTGCTCTCATCCAGCGGGGAGGTTCTGCTCGACACGCTCCTGAATCCAGGCGAGCCGATTCCGGACGAAGCCTCGGACATCCACGGCATCACGGACGCCGACGTCGCCGGGGCGCCCACCTTCTCGGACGTGCTCGTGAAGCTGACGAGCCTGCTCGACCGTAAGCGCTGCCTGATCTACAACGACGTGTACGACATCAACCGCCTGCGGCACGAGCTGACGCTCCACTACCTCGACCGCGCTACGCGAGAGGCCGCCGGGGAGGCGGCAGATACGGGCACTGTTCCCGAGGAGTTGCGGGAGCGGGCACTCATCGAGGCCCGGAAGCAGGCGGCGGCCTGGCTCGACGTGATGAGGTTCGAGGACGTGATGATCCCGTACTCGGACTGGGTGGGGGACTGGTCGGAGTACCACGGCAACAACCGCTGGCAGCCCCTGGACGGCGGTCACAGGGCGACGGGGGATTGCCGAGCGGTCCTCGACTGTCTGCGGGCCATGGGACGGGACTACGCGGCGGAATACGCGACGGCGGATGGAGGGTGAACTGATGGTGCAGCTACGAGTGATGACAGACGACAAGGAGCTCGGCGAGCAGATCCTGGATGTGCTGCTGCCGCTACTCAAGGCATGCACGGCTCTGCGGACGAGCGAGCCGACCCGGCTTTCCCATCGTGGCGGCGGGCTGCGCGTCGTGCTGGATGTCCAGCTTGCGGGGGCGCCGAGCGTCCGCGTCGAGCGGAAGGACTGGCCTGCCGGCGGTACGAGAGCTGGCCGTGATGGGGCGCCTGCGTGGCGTCAACGGCGTCTGGGACCGCCGCCGGGCGGATGACACGGGGTCCGTCGTGGGCGTTGTCTTCCTCGGCGGAGGGCCGCCCCGATACCGTTCCTTCGGTGTGGGGCGGCCATCGGGTCAGCGGATCATCGCGCGCCCGCTGGGTCTACTTCCGGCAGGCGTCTCTTGGTAGCCACAGCCCCCCCGTTGACGACAAGGGAGAACGATCGTGGCCAGCGATGACGTTACAGTCCCCAGGCAGCAGCCGCCCCCGCCCAGCCCGGAGGGCGACGAGGGTGACGTGACCGTGATGGGCTGCCTCAAAGGCGGCTCCACCAAGACGACGACTACCAACTACCTCGCGTTCGTACGGGCTGTCGTCCGCAAGCGTCTCAAGGGCAGGGATCTTCCGGTCAAGGTCATCGACGCGGACACGGTCAGCCAGACCACCTATTCCTGGTTCAAGAAGGCCAAGAACGCCGGGGTGGACTATCCGCTCGACGTCGAGCGGTACCCCTTCGAGGACTTGGGCGAGTACTTGGCGGAGCTGCGGGCCGAGGGCTACGACGTGTTCGTGGATGTCGGTGGCGGCAACGTCGCGCTGTTCCACAAGGCGCTCCGCCAGGCGGACCGGCTGGTCGTGCCGCTCTCGCCGAGTGGTCTGGACGTGAACCGGGTGGAACCCACGTTCTCGGAGGCCGCTACGGTCTTCGACGAGCACGCCCGCGGCGGTTTCGAGACGTACGTCCTGCTGTCCAGGAAGATCAGCGATAAGCAGGCCCGTGAAGCACGCGATGAGCTGGCGCCCCTGCGCTTTCGAGGCGAACCGCTGCCGCTGCTGGACACCGAGGTCGAGCAGCTCATCGAGTACACGCGCCAACTGGGTAAGGTGCCAACGAACCTCGACGAGTACACCAAGGTCTGGGACGAGATGATGCGGGCCGAGGCAAGGAAGCGTATGGCTGCGAAGGCGGTGACTAGATGACGACGGCAGAGGTGGCGTTGCCCTCTCAGGCTGGTGAGCTGTCCTCGGTTGACCAGCTCGATCCCGAGGAGCGGGCGAAGGTTCAGCGTCGCCGGGCGACCCGGGTCCTACGACAGCCCGAGCAGCAGCTGGCCGGGCTCTCCTCAGCCGAGCAGCTCGCGGAGTGCGAGCGGCTCATTCTGGAAGCTGACCGGGAGCGTGAGGAGTCGCTGCGGGAGGCGCGCGAGCGCACAGTGGCGGCCTTCTTCGACAAAGCGGGCCCGTACTTGATGTGGGTCCGCGAACATGAGCTGTACCGGCTGGATGACCCTGCCCGGACCTTCGAGGCATGGGCGCGCAAGACACTCGGCTACAAGAGCAGCCACACGTATCTGATCATGGATGCGGTCGAGGTGCGGGCGGGCCTGGGCCTTGCCGGGAGCGAGGATTACAAGGTCAGCGGCATCCCGTTGAACACCGGGCACGTCCGGGCCCTGGCGCCGGCGATTCGGTCCGCGGGGGCTGAGGTCGCGCCGAAGATGTGGGGTGAGACCCTCGCCCGCGAGGGGAAGGTCACCGAGGTGGGGCTGCGGGAGACCTGGCGTCGGATGGCTTCCGAAGCTTCGGAAGAATCGAACAAGTCGTTCGAGTTGGCGGATCTGGCGGCCGAACGGCGCGCGGTCAACGATGCGCTGGACTCCATGGCGAAGCAGCTGGACGGCATCGTCGAGCGGATCGCCGGGCTCACTGCGGCCGGGGTTGCCCCTAGCGATCCGGCGGCGGCGGAGAAGGCTGTGAAACGGATTAAGGCGGCTGGCCGCTGGCTCAGCGGCAACAAGGTGTACGTGCCGGAGGACACGGTCGTTGAGGCGGAGGTCGTTGAGAACTGACCCTCTGCGTACAGCGAAGCGCCCACCCGTGCCTTGGGGGTGGGCGCTTCTGCGTGGGACTCAGTTCATGGCGGCGATGGCCTGGTCAATGATCCGCCACCACTCGCGGCAGGTGCGGTCGAGGTCATCCAGTAGGACCTGGCTCCGGCGGCCGGTACGGGCCTCCCGACGCTCTGCCCTCATCCGTCTCGCCCTCGGTGGTCAGTGCCATGTGTCTCACCCTACGCCGGGGAACGGCTCGGGGCCCTGGAGAGGGGCCGGGGCCTCGGGCTTCTGGGCATCCGTGAGGACGCGCAGGTTCAGGCCCATTGGGGTGGCCTCCATGAAGCACAGCGCCAGCTCCTTGCGGAACTCCCTGCCCTGAACCGGGTTCTGGAGGCGGTCGGGCAGGTTCGTGAGCATTTCCACGATGGGCTTGCGGGCTTCGTCGAGCTGGGCACGGGTCTCGCGCAGCTCGCGCATCAGCTCATCGGTCCGCTCGCGCTCCTCGTCGCGCTGCTTCTGGTAGTCCTCGGACTGGGCCTTCCACATGGCCACGTCCTCCTGGGCCTCCTGCAGCTGGTACTCCAGCCAAGGGGCCTTGCCAGCCTCCTCGACCTTGGCCTCGTAATACCGTTTCGTCGAGCGGGTGATGACGTGGATCACTTGTTCTCCTCAGTCGTCTCGGCAGGGTGGGTGTAGCGAACGGCAACGACTTTCGGCTCTGCCGCAAGCAGGTCGAAAACTTGTCGCTCGTACGCGGCGGATGCCTGCTGGGCGGCAGGGTCGTTCTCGCGCCACTGGGGGCGCTCGTTGGCGCAGAGGAACTCCGCCAGGGCCTTGCCGCGGTCACGCACGAGTTCATCGGTCCGCCGGTCGACCTGCTCTTTCTCGGCGGGTGTCATGGCGCGATCGAACGGGCTGTACGCCGGGTTCGCGTCGAAGAACTCGCGGTGAGCGGCCCTCTGGGCCCAGTGGTGCACGAACTCGTCGAGGGTGGGCTCCGGCTGGGGCGGTTCGGGGATGATGCCGGCGGCCTCGGCGGCCGGGATGACGTTGTTGTCCCACTCGCACTCGGCGTACTCGGGATCTGCGGACTCGGTGATGTAGCGGTGGCGGGCCTCGGGGCCGTACCCGGCGGCGGTGAGCGTGCGCTCGTACTCCTGCCAGGGCGTCAACTGCGGGGCGGGGGGCACGGTGCCCCACGGATCGTCAATGGTCATGATTGTGAATCTCCTTGTCGAGGGCGGGTTTGGCCTGGGCCGGAAGCGGTCACCTGTGGTCGCGGGACATGTCAGCTGCGTTAGCAGGGAGTTCGGGCAGGCCGGCCTTCTGCAGAGCAGCCGGGTCGTAGGTGGTCGGGTCGAGTCGGCGCCGGTCCTCGACGGCTTGGGCGAACATCAGGCCATACGCCAGGGCCTGGGCCTTGTTGTCACGCTCGATCGAGGCGCTTGTGATCCGGGTGAGGCTGTCGAGGCGAGCGAGCGCCAGCTCGTGCTCGCGCTCCTCGCGGGCCTGTCGGGCGGTTCGCCAGTGCCGGGCCGAGGTGATGTAGACGAGCACGGTGGCGACGCACCAGATCAGCGCGGCCAGTGCCCACGATTCGGTGTAGGCGGCCGGGCCGATCAGGGCGAATGCTCCGGCGGCGGTGAACGCCACGGCGGTGGTGACCGCGTCGCTGTGGCGGTTGGCTGCGGAGACGCATGCGGCCGCGAATGCTCCGCCGGACAGGGCCACCATCAGCGCCATGTCGCCGATGCTGTGGGCGGCTCCCTGCTCGTGCCAGATCCGGGCCAGGGCAAGGGCGGTGGAGGTGGTGATGACGGGCACCACGCGCCCGGAGTAGGCGCACAGCCAGGTGGCGCCGGTGTGGTGGATCTGTGGCGGCATGGCGGGCAGGTGCTGGTCGTACCAGGTGGGCAGGTGGCCGGGGGTTGTCATGGCTGGGGCTCCGTCCGGAACGGGTCGGTGTCGGTGGTGGGCGGCTGGTCGGGGCCCGGGGCCGGGCCCGCCGTGGTGGCGGGCCCGGTCTCTTCGTCGAACAGCCGCATCTGACGGCCTCCGGCCATCTCTTCGGAGAACGGCTGGCGCGGCTGGCGGCCCTTCATGAGCGCTTCCAGTAGTCGAGTTCGTAGGAGTACAGGGCGGCGAGCAGGATGACGCCCGTGCCGGTCGGCCCTCCGTCCTCGGCTACTAGGTGCTCGCGGTCGAGCCAGTGCGTCAGGTACAAAGCGGCGGGCAGCTCCGGGTCGGCATCGACCCGCCGTGTCCATACCTGGCCGGGCTCGGCGAGGATCGCCGGGTCCTGCTCGGCGACTGCGTGCTCGACCAGGTCGAGCGCGGTGGTCGGGTCGAGCCGGTCCCAGATGACCAGCCGGTGCACGCGGGCGTTCTGCCACTGGGCAGCGGCGACTTCACTGCCGAGCAGGTCGGCGAGCCTCATGCGACCATCCCCTTCGGGGCGCGGCCGCGCAGCAGCTGGCATCCGGCGTAGATCCCGGCGACGGCAATCCACGCGCTGTACGCCATCGTGATCCCGGCGTACTTGACGCTGGTTACCGCCACGGCGCCGAGCGGCGCCTGCAGGGCCGAGGCCGTCAGGAGGCCCACGGCCCCGTACGTGAGGCCAGAGGTCCATGCGATGGACTGCGGTGCCAGTCCGTGCTGTAGTGCCCACAGCGTGCTGAGAAGGGCTGCGAGCAAGGCGATGACGGCGGTCACCCGGGTACGGTCGTCGTGCGTCACGGTGTGGCCTCCTTCTCGGGCAGGACGGTGGACGGCGGGTAGTCGGGGGCCTTGATGGACAGCACGATCCCGTTGCACAGGTAGACACAGACCTCGTCGGCGTAGACCTCGGCGGCCTTCGTCCGGTCCGGCGCGGTGGCCGACGGGCACGGGGGCAGGTGAGTGCAGCCCTGGCGGGCTTTGACGAGCGCGGCAGCCCGCTCGGTGGCGGCCAGCTTCTGATTCTGGGCTTTGGTCAGACGGTGGCTGCGGACGGTGGCCACGGCGTCCTCGACGACGGCAGCGGCGCCGAGGACGTCGTCCCACCACCCGAGCACGGGACGGAAGCACCCGAGCATGGGGCGGAGGGGGTTTTTCATCGGCCAGAGCCGCCGCTGCTGCGCTTGTTGACGTCGGACAGGCGGCGGGAGAGGTCTTCCCGGCTCTCCTGGTCGCTGGTGGTGGCGATGGTGGTGGTGATCATCGGGTCACCGCCTCGGCGACGAGCAGGTCCTCGGTCTCGTAGCCCTGTTCGTTTTCCTCGCGCTCGATGTCGTCGATGACCTCGGCGGTGGCAGGGGAGGGGACGCACTCCCAGCAGTGGACGGTGATCAGACGGGCGCCGGCGCGGATTGCCACGGCCTTGAAGCCGCCGCAGCAGGCGGGCGGGTCGAACCGGGTCGGCTCGGTGGTGTCGTTGACCTTCGTGGTCAGGGCACGGCGGTGCCTGGGAAGATGACGCATGGGAGATCCCTCTCGGTGAGAACGGCAGGGGTTTCCGTGACCGGGTTGGAGCTGGAACTCCGCCGGTCGGAGAGGGTCGGGAGCTGGAACTTCCGGCCCTCTCGCTATTCCAGTAAGCACCATCGGAGCTACGTTGTCAACAACGTAGTTTGATGACTTCTTAGCTTGTTAGCTGTACGCTTGCAGGGCAGGCCACTAACAGGAGGGAAAGATGGGGCTCCAAGTGCTGGAACGATCATCGACGAGGAGAGGCAAAGTGCCTGATGAGCAGGAGAAATCGGCACCCGGGGCAGAGGAGCGGGTCCTCATCAGCGGACGGGTCCGAGCGTCGGTCCGGCGGCGGATGA
>JAFAUH010000407.1 GCA_019243445.1 Streptomycetaceae bacterium
GCGCTGGATCGGACGCCGCGAGTACTACGACGAGACCCACCTGGCCATCGCCGGCCTGGTCTCCGACCGCACCGCCGAGCGGTGATCACCCACCAGCCAACCCGCCAGGCCAACACGCCCCACTGTCAATCGCGCACAACGTCGTAATTGCCTGGCCTGCGCCCGAAGACCCGGAGATACACCACAAACTCACCGACACCTTCGGCGCATCCGTCCGCGCCAGGTAACCAACACTTCAGCCAACGCCACAGCAAACCACCACCCCGTCGAGCACCCGCAGGCGTGAGCCAGCAACACGGCAGCCTGAGGGCAGATTTCAATGATCACGGCCCGCGCGCCCCCGCATGTGGGTCACACCCCACGCCCGGGGCCTCGGCCTCGGCCGCCGCCTCCTGACCGAACTGGAGAAGCGGGCCGCCCAGCACGGCCGCGACCTGCTACGCCTGGACACCAACAAAGCGCTCACCGCCGCGATCAGCCTCTACCACTCCCACGGCTTCCAGGAGATCGCTGCCTTCAACGACGAGCCGTACGCCCACCACTGGTTCGAAAAACCGATCACCCCACCGCCGTCACAGTGAGAAGTTCCAGCGCACCACATCCGCCCACCCCGCCTCGCCGAGCCTTGGCCAGGACTTCTACGTCAGAGCCACAAAAGTCTGTGGAGGCGGACAAGCGAGCAGCTTGGCTGGATTGGGTGGTGGCGACTCGGCGCCCGACCTGCCGGAATTCGGGGCGGCTATGCAGCACCGGCACAGCACAGGGGAGTTCAGCTGGGCTGGCGCCAGGGGCGCGGGTCACGGCGCAGGTACTGTAGCTCGGCGCCGCTGCCGGGCCACAGCTCGATCAGGTGCCGCTCGGTCAAGGAGTGCCCTTCTGCGGCGTAGGCGGTGGTGCGGGTGTCGTCCGCGCCGCGCACGCTCACCCGCACCCGCCATACGCGCTCAGGGGCGTCCTGGTCAGTGAGGGGCACAGCGGTGTTGGCCTGGTCGAGGTTGCCGAAGATCACGGACGAGCCAGCCGTCAGGTCCACTTCGGCGATCTCTTCCCACTGCTTTGTGGCATCGATGGGCGGCTGTGTCGGATAGGTGCAGATGGTGGTGGGGATGTCGCCGTACTGGATACCCGTCGCCACGATCACCGCCGGGTGCGTGGTGCTCAGGGACAGCAGCGGCGCATGTGCTCCGGGCTGGCCCGTGTCGGCGCTTTCCGGCCCGTCGGCTGCGGGATCGAGCTCGGTCCCGGTGATCCAGTAGTGGCAGTAAGCGGTCTTGAGGGTGACGATGTGCTCGGCTGTAGGCTCCATGAGCGGCATCCTCCCCGATGACGGGCGTTCGGCCAGAACCGCCCCCGAGGGGCGCCGGGGCACTGTTGAGGCTCTCTGAAATTGGAAATTGGCTCTGCCCGGAGTTCCGTGAAGCCTCCGTTCCTCAGCCCTGGCCGCAGCAGAGGCCCGTTGTAGATCACCAATACGCCTATCTGAGTGCCTTCCGGGCGTCCCGCAAGCGAGAGACACGGTAGGGGGGTATGTCGTCTCGCATGAGGTGACCTTGGGAGCCGTGAGGAGATCAGCTATGTACGCAGTAGTTCGGCGGTACGAAGGGGTGGCGGACCCTGCCGAGGCAGGACGCCGAGTGGACGAGGGATTCGTGCCTCTCCTCCGTCAAGTCCCCGGATTCGTGGCCTACTACTGGGTTGACGCCGGGGATGGAGTGATGGTCTCTACCAGCGTCTTTGAAGGCCAAGCCGGGGCCGAAGAGTCGGTCAAGAGGGCGGCGGACTTCGTACGGGACAACCTCGCGTCACTGCTCCCCAACCCTCCTCAGGTCACAGCCGGCCAGGTTGTGGCTGCTGGTTGACCTTCGCCTCTCCCTGAAGTTCCCCCTGATCTTGGACAGCGGATGGTTACGCTGCGGGGGCGAGGTCTTGCTGCAGAAGGATCCGGGTTTCGAGCGGGGTGAGGTACCCGACCTCGGGGTGCTTGCGGAGCCTGGTGCGGTTGTACTCGACCTCGATGAAGCGGAAGACGTCGGCGCGGGCCGCCACGGATGACAGCAAGTGATCGCCGATACGCGGTCACCTTCAGTCATCGCGGTGCCATCCAACTCGAAAAGCCACACTAGTGTTCTGGTTGCACGCTAGTCTTTCGAAGGAGAGTCATGTCGCTTCCCGAACTTCCCCAGCCTGCGCCTGGTGAAGTGCTGTTGGTCTGCACGTGCTACGAGGACGGCAAGGCCCTGTGGGGCGGGCTGCTCGACGAGATCGGGGGCCGCCGAGAAGGCGACGTGCTCGTCCTCGGCGGCAGCGGGGTGCGGCTCCACCTGGCCGAAGATCGCGGATGGGACCACCTGCGCGGTGGAAACGTACCTGCGCTTGTCCCGGACGGCGGCCCCATGCCTCCAGTCGTCGTCTTGGCGGACATCCCTGTGGTGTACGGCGGGGATGGACCGTTGCTGGTGGACCTGGCCGCGATACCCGGACGCGGCGTGCGGGTCCCGTCGGCCCGGCTCGGCGAGATCCTGGCCGCCCTGCTGGGCGGCGCGCTCGCGTTCGACGACCTGGTGCACACCATGGACAAGTGCGGCATGTACCAGGGGGTCGGTGGCCGCCCGGCCTTCCCCATGCCGACGGTGCCGCCGCGCCGGTCCTTCCCCGCACTGCCCTCCACCGCTGCGGCCTTGCTGGTCCGCACCTCCTTCGACGACGAGGAGGGCTGGCGCGCCCTGCTCGACGAGTTGGGCGGGGCCGACGAGGACGGCTGGGTCGGCACGGACCCGGACCTGGATGAGATCGACATGGCGCACTACCCGTTGGGGGCACTGGTCGTCGACGACCGGGCCTACGAAGGCCTCCTGCCGGGCCAGGTCCCGGCACTGGTCTTGCCCGAAGAGCACACCACGTTAGTCGCGCTCGCCGATGCCCGGACCTTTGCCGAGCCCGGCCGGCCGCTGACCGTCGTCGACCTGTACGACACCCCGGGGCAGATCGCCGTCCTTCCGTGCCGCATGGTCGGATCGATGGCGTGCAACCTGGAGATCAGCAACATGGACTTCCACGAGTTCGTCACCGTGGAGGGCGTGGAGCCGTGGTGGGAGGGATGATCAGCGGATCTCCGGCCGGATGAGGTTCGGCCGTGGCCGCCACGGGCGTATCGACTCCGGGTTCCGCCCGTTTCGTGACCAGTTGGGGGCGGTCTTGCCGTGGTAGCCGATACAACGGTAACGCTCCTCGTACACCTGCTCATCACGATCCGCAGTGGCCATGGCGACAATCATGCACACCGGCTCGCGCGGCTGACTGTCGGTGGCAGCAGGCATGATCGATGCCATGACTTCTGCACCGCCTGATGCTGTGCTCGCCCTACGCTCACCGAGACGTTCTTGGACCGCTGGAATCGGCGACTGGACGGCCAGCCCAAGTCCAGCATCACCGGGCGTGGGAGCGGAAGTCAGCCGAGCCCGAGAGACTGCACCCAATCTGCGTCTCGCACCCGCCATCTTCCGGAGGATGACATGAGGATGGATCTCCAGCCCGATTTCGGTCTCACTGCCCAGGACTACATCCGCCACCGGGCGGGTTTTCCATCCGAGCTGATCAATCGTCTGAAACCCTACGGCATCGGCCTGCCGGGGCAAGCGGTGCTCGACCTCGGTACCGGCACCGGCAGCCTGGCCCGGCTCCTCGCCCTCGCCGGAGCAACCGTGACCGGCATCGACCCCGCGGCGCCGCTGCTCGACCAAGCCAGGGAACTGGACCGCGCTGCCGGTGTTCAGATCGAGTACCGCGTCGGTACCGCCGAGTCGACCAACTGCCCAGACCAAGCCTTCGATGTCGTCTCGGCAGGGCAGTGCTGGCACTGGTTTGACGCGCCCCGGGCCACAGCCGAGATCTGGCGGCTGCTGCGTCTCGGCGGACAGGTCGTCATCGCCCACTTCGACTGGCTACCGCTGCCCGGGAACGTGGTGAGCGCGACAGAGGAACTGATCACCGCCTTCAATCCGACCTGGACTATGGGAGGCGGGACCGGTCTCTATCCCCGCTGGCTGACAGATCTCGCGTGCGCAGGGTTCACCGGCATCGAGACCTTCTCCTTCGACCTTGACGTCCGTTACACGCCCGAGGCATGGATCGGGCGGATCCGGGCCAGCGCCGGCGTGGGCGCCAGCCTGCCACCCGAGCAGGTCACGGAGTTCAGCGAACGGCTCGGCAAGGTGTTGCGCGATTCCTTCTCCGGCCAGATGCTCAAGATCCCCCACCGCACGTGGGCAGTCCGAGCCATCAAGTCCGACTGACTGTGGGAAGGTTCTGTTTCGACGGCGTGGGGGTCAGGCACCTGCGCCATCTTACTGAGTCCATTGGATTGGATTGACGGCCGGCATCACCTCAGAACGAATCAGACGCCGACCAGGAAAGACCGACAGTGGTGCAGCGGACGCGGGGTACGCCCACACCCTGGTCGCGGCCTGCCCGCGCCTCGAGCACGCACCGCTCCTCTTCCCTCAGCTCCTGTCGCGCCTGCGCCGGTCAGGGCAGACCAGATCACCGAGGACGAGCAGTTCCTCCTGGCGGTCCTGGTCGAACGACCCAAGGCGATGGGCGAGGTGGTGGATTGGCTGCGACCGGGCGACAACGACTTGCCGCAGCTCAACCCCACATGTCAACGCCCCAAACGGATAATTCCCGTACCAAATCTGATTTGCCGCCAATTGCGGTGCCCTTTCGCTCTCACAGGGCTGATCAACGGCCTCCAGCCGGACCGCAGCGATTCGCCAACAGGCCCTTGAGACGCCTGCACTCGTGGTCGCTGACGCATACGGGACCCGACACCAAACTGCACTCTCTGCGGGGTTCCTACTCGTCGCACACTGCCGGATCCCCCCAATCCGCCCTCCGACGGGGGTGCCGCCGCCTCCAAGTGCCGCTATCACCAGCCGGGGACAAATGGTGACACGCGTGGGACAATGCGTGTCCATGGACACTCCTGCTGCATCGCATACCTTCGCCTCCCCGCTCAAGCTCGCAAACCTGCCCACGATCGCCCCTGAGCGCGAGGCCTTGGCCAAGTGGCTCGACTACCATCGCGCCGAACTGCTGGCGAAACTCGATGGGTTGACCGACGCGCAGGCGGCCCAGCGTGTTGTTCCGTCTCTCACCACCCTGCACGGATTGGTGCGACACCTCACCAAGGTCGAGTTCTTTTGGTTTGCCCGAGTCATCGCGCAGAGCGAGGAACCTGCGCCATTCGGCTGGCCGGAGCGTCAGGACGGCGACTTCCTCTTGGACGACGGCACAACGCTGGCCGAGGACATCGACCGGTACGTCGCTACGTGCGAACGCAGCCGCGAGATCTTCGCCAAGGTCTCGCTGGAAGACGTTCGCACGCACCATCGACTCGGCGATCTCGACGTCCGCTGGATCATGATCCACATGATCGAGGAGTACGCCCGGCACAACGGACACGCGGACATCATCCGAGAGCTCATCGACGGCACTACACAGAGCTGAGTGCCCTCGCAGGTTGTGCCCTGGTGCAGCCCGCCGGACGCTGCCGGCCGGACCGTGCTCGCTCGCATCAGTTGACGCGGCGGCTGGACGCGGATCGGGCGTCAGGTTCCGTCTGGGGGTCCCACTGCGGGTGTTCGCGACGGGCCCAGGCACGGGAGACGAAGCCGGTGCGCATGCCGTGCCGTGCCTCTGGGTCCTTCAACGCCATCCAGATATGCCCGAGTACGAGGACGCCGATCAAGAGCGCCAGCCAGTCGTGGACGAAGGTCGAGCCGGTGCGTGCGGTGAGCGGGGCGATGTCAGGGAACCACAGCACGATGCCGGTGCCGAGCATCACAAGGATCGCACCCCCGGTGAACGCTGCGTAGAGCTTCTGGCCGGCGTTGAACTTGCCCGCCCGCAGCGTCTGGCAGGCGCCGCGCCGCAACAGGCCGCGCAGCCAACGTCGGTCGGCGCTGGTGAAGCGGTTGAGGCGGCTCAGGTCGGCACGGACGGCGCGGAAGAACAGGCCGACGGCCAGCGGCGCTGGAAGGAGGATGCCGCACCACTCGTGGAGGACGACCAACAGCCGCCGTCGGCCGACCATCTCCGCCAAAGCGGGCACGTAGAGGAAGAGCGCGGTGATGATGCAGGTCATCATCAGCGTAGAGGTGGTGCGGTGCACCCAGCGCTCGGCGTCGGTGAAGCGGCGGACGTCGGTAGCCAGGGGCACTCCGGCACCACGGTCAAGCGGTCGGGGCATCTTCCCGTCCATTCGATCTGCCGACCCAGGCGTCGATGTCGTAGCCGTACTCCTCCCAGTAGCCGCGCTGCACGCTGTCGGTGACCGTGATGCCGGCCAGCCACTTGGCGGACTTATAGAAGTACATCGGCGCGACGTAGAGCCGGACTGGCCCGCCGTGGGCCTCGGTGACGGGCTGGTCGTTCATGTCGTAGGCGACCAGGATGTCGGGGCGGCGGGCCTGCTCCAGAGTGAGGCTCTCGGTGTAGACGCCGTCGTAACAGGTCAAGTGGAGGGCTTTGCCCTCCTGCTTGACCCCGGCGAGCTCCAGTAGGTGGGAGAGTGCCACTCCGGTCCACGCGGTGCGCGGGACGCGCCACCCGGTGACACACTGCACGTCGCGCATCAGCCGAGTCCGCGGCATCGCCCGCAACTCGGCGAGCGTGTAGGTGGCGGGCCGGTCCACGAGTCCGTCGATCGTCAACCGGTACGTCTCCGCGGTGCGGTGCGGGATGAAGGAGGCGGCGTTGTAGAACTGGAAGCCACCTCCCCCAGGCAACAGGCCGGTGACGCCGGTCGGGTCCTTGCTGCTGACCGAGGCGAGCAGGTTATCGAGCCCGTTCTGGATCGTCGCACCGGTGGCGACGCCCACCGCACCTAGGCCAAGCATGCCGAGCACCACTCGCCGGCCGACGGGCGTGCCTCGCTCTTCTCCCACGTGCCGGTCAACCCCCTCGTCGGCGGGGCCCGGCGTGGTTGAACCTTTCATATCTATGATTACAGCACCTATGGCCTCCATCGGTTACTGCCGTGATCTGTCATGTGACGCACCTGTCAGGAAGCCGCGCCGCGACGGCCGCGACGTCGGCTGAGGATTGGTCGTCAGCATGATCGCAGGAGCCGGTGCCAGTCCGTCACCGCTCCCCAACAAGTGGATCAGAACCGTCTTCCGTGTCCGCTCACAACCGTTCTTAAAGACTGAGCATGAGTTGCACGTGCTCAGCCGCGTGCCCCGAACGGTATTGGACACACTGGTCCCCCGCTTTCGCACCGTATCCGGGCGGCATGCATCGTGTGCGTGGTCCGGGAATACGGGGGCGGGCGAGTGGCAGCGGTGCGCGCATGGGGTCACGGGGCGCGTGGTTGTCCCGATGCGCCCTAGCGCTGTGGGAATCCGACGGGTTGACTGAGTGCCACAACGTCGAGTGACGGGAGGGTCACGCAATGGTCGCGCATTCCGGCGAGGACGGGGCGCCCGGACAGCCGTGGCAGCCACCACCGCCACCACCCCGGACGGCGAATCGCCCCCCGGAGACGGGAAACACCGCAAGTGACACCCACGAAGACGACGGACCGCCTCAGCGACGAGCTGGGGCAGTCCCTCATCGAGTCCGGCGTCCTGTCCCCCGACTGGGCACCGGCCTTCGCCGCCGTACCCCGCTCGGCGTTCCTGCCCGATCTCATGTGGGCGCACGACATGACAACGGGCCGCGCCACACCAGTCGACCGGCTGGCCGACGAGGTGGCTTGGATGCGCATCGCTTACGAGAACGTCCCACTCATCACCCAGTGGGACGATGGCGAGCACAACGACGTGCGGGCCGGCACGCTGCCAACGAGCTCCGCCTCGATGCCGTCGGTAGTCGCGGGGATGCTGCGCGACCTTGATATCGCCGACGGCATGAGGGTGTTGGAGATCGGCACGGGCACGGGCTGGAACGCTGGTCTGCTTGCGTGGCGGCTCGGCGGCGGCAGGGTGTTCAGTGTGGAGGTCGACGCGCAGGTGGCCGCCGCTGCCCGATCCGCTCTTGACCGCATCGGGCTGCGGCCCACGGTGGAGTGCGCCGACGGTACGCGGGGCTATCCGCCAGGCGCGCCGTATGACCGCGTCATCGCGACGGCCGGTGTGCGTTCCGTGCCTGCGGCATGGATCGAGCAGACCCGGGTCGGTGGGGTCATCCTCGCACCGTGGGGGAGCCACTACAGCAATCAGGAGGCTCTGGTGCGGCTGAGCGTCGGGGCAGACGGGAGCGCGAGCGGACCGTTTCTGCGGCCGGTCGAGTTCATGACGCTGCGGGAT
>JAFAUH010000410.1 GCA_019243445.1 Streptomycetaceae bacterium
GCGCTGGATCGGACGCCGCGAGTACTACGACGAGACCCACCTGGCCATCGCCGGCCTGGTCTCCGACCGCACCGCCGAGCGGTGATCACCCACCAGCCAACCCGCCAGGCCAACACGCCCCACTGTCAATCGCGCACAACGTCGTAAGGGTGCTCTGGCCAACGCTGCATATCGATTTGATCACTGGCGGGGTGGGTGCGTGCCTGTCGCCTGTGGCTGCAGGTTGACAGGACGTGTCGGTTGAGTATCTATCGGATGATCAGGTCGCCCGGTATGGGCGGTTCGTTGGCGAGCCAACGGTTCAGGAGCTGGAGTCGTTCTTCCGGCTGGACACAGAAGCGCTTGAGATAGCCCGGTCGAAGCGGCGTTCGTACAATCGCCTGGGCTGGGCGGTGCAGTGGGGCACCGTGCGGATGCTGGGGACGTTCCTGTCTGAGCCGGCCGCGGTACCGACCGGGGTTGCGGACTTCGTCGCGGAGCAGTTGGGGGTCGATGATCCGTCGTGCTTGAAGCAGTACCCGGAGCGGCTGCCGACGCAGCATGAGCACGCTCGGGAGATCCGCAGGCTGTTGAAGGTGCGGGACTTCGAGGAGGGTGATCTGCCGCTGCGGGAGTACATCGCGGGGCGGGTGTGGGTCTCGAACGAGGGGCCGCGGGCGTTGTTCGACCGTGCGGTGACGTGGCTGCTGCGCAACCGGGTGCTGCTGCCGGGGATCACGCCGCTGGCGTATCTGGTGGCCGAGGTCCGCAGGGGTGAGCAGGCGTTGATCTACTCGGTGGTGGACGCGCCGGTCACACCGGAGTTCCGGCGGGAGCTGCTGGGGCTGCTGACGGTGCCGGAGGGCTCGCCGGTGTCGGTGCTGGAGCGTTGGCGCAAGGGGCCGCGGGATACCTCGGGCCGGGGGCAGAAGCAGGCGCTGGAACGGGCGCGGGATATCCGCTCGGTGGGGGCCCGAAAGGTGGATCTGTGGCGGGTGCCGCAGGTGAAGCTGGCGGAGCTGGCCCGGTACGGGATGAGCACGCACGCACCGACGCTGCGGAGGTTGGCCGAGCCGCGGCGGACGGCGACGGTGCTGGCCACGGTGCGGCACATGGAGTACTCCTCGGTCGATGACGCGCTGACGCTGTTCGAGGTGCTGATGTCCACCAAGCTGCTGGCCCGCGCCGAGCGGGAGGAGGACAAGGCCAAGCTCAAGGGGCTGCCCAGGCTGCGGAAAGCGGCGCGGAAGGTGGCCTCGGCGGTCGCGGTGCTGATGGACACCCCGATCGAGGAGGAAGCCGAGGGCAGCGAGGAGCCAGAGCCGCTGAGCGTGGCGGACGCGTGGGAGCGGATCGAGCAGATCGTCACCCGCGAGGAGCTGGCAAAGGCTCTGGCAGAGCTCGTCGAGATCCTGCCCGAGGGGGTCGATGAGGACGCGGACGCCTCCTGGCGCAAGCAGCTGCTCGACCGGTACGCCACCGTGCGGCCGTTCACCTCGTTGCTGGCCGAGGTGATTCCGTGGGGCGCCACCGAGGCCGGCACCCCGGTGATCGAGGCGCTCAAGGAGCTGCCGAAGGTGCAAGCTCGGCGCAAGCCGAGCGTGGAGCACATCGACGCAAGGCTGCTGGGGGATGCCACCTGGCGGCGGCTGGTGCTCGGTAACCCGCTGCTGGTGCCCAACGGGCTGATCGACAAGCACGCGTGGACGTTCTGCGTGCTGGAGGCCCTGCACACCGCGCTCAAGCGGCGGGATGTGTTCGCCGAAGGCGCCGATGTGTGGGGCGATCCGCGCGCGAGGCTGCTGTCGGGACCGGACTGGCAGGTCACCCGCCCGCGAGTGCTGACCGCGCTGGAGCTGCCGAACACCGCTGATGAGCACTTGGACGAGTTGGAGGTGCTGGTGGAGGAGACCTACCGGCACGTCGCCGAAGGGCTGCCCGGCAACAGCGCGGTGGAGATCGTCGGCGGGAGAATCCGGCTGGACAGGCTGGAGGCCGACCCGGAGCCGGCCGGGATGAAGCCGGTGCGCGATGCGGTGGAGGCGATGCTGCCGAGGGTCGACTACCCCGAACTGCTGCTGGAAGTCCACGCGCTGACCGGCATGTTCGACGCGTTCGAGCACATCAGCGGCAAGGTCGCCCGCGCCGAAGACCTGGACCTGACCCTGACAGCTCTTTTGGTCAGCAAGTCCACGAACATCGGGCTGGAGCCGGTGATCAAGCCGGGCAACAAGGCGCTGACCTCCTCCCGGCTGACCGCCGTGGACTGGGGCTACTTCAACCTGCCGGGCATGCGGGCCGCCTCCGGCCTGCTGGTGGCCCGCCAGGGCGACATCGGCATCACCGCGGACTGGGGCGGCGGGCACGTCGCCTCGGCCGACGGGATGCGCTTCACCGTGCCGCTGCGCTCGATCCACACCCGACCGAACCGCAAGTACTTCTCCACCGGCCGCGGCGCGACCTGGCTCAACGTCGTATCGGACCGGGTGATGGGCCTGGGCGGCATTGTCATGCCCGGCACCCTGCGCGATTCCCTCGGCATCCTGGACGCGGTGTTCAACCTCGACGGCCCCGTCCGCCCGGAGATCGTCATCACGGATACCGGCTCGTACAGCGACCTGGTCTTCGGCCTGTTCGCGATCTGCGGCTACCAGTTCTCCCCCAGGATCGCCGACATCTCCGACGCGAGACTGTGGCGCTTCGACATGAGCGCCGACTACGGGCCGCTGGAGCCGGTCTCCCGCCAACGCGTACAGGTAGAGCGCATCCGCCAGCACTGGGAGGACATGCTGCGCGTCGCCGGCTCTCTGCAGACGGGGAAGGTCCGCGCCTACGACCTGCTGCGCATGATGACCAGCGGGGACCGGATGACCGGGCTGGGCGATGCGTTCGCCCACTACGGCCGGATCTTCAAGACCTTGCACTTGCTCCAATTCATCGATTCTGAGGCATACCGACGTATGATCGGCGTGCAGTTGAACATCGGCGAGGGCCGCCACGCGCTCGCCCGGAAGATCTTCTTCGGCCGCCTCGGCGAGCTGCGGCACGGCTACCGGGACGGGATGGAAGATCAGCTCGGGGCACTGGGTATGGCCCTCAACGCCGTCGTCTTCTGGAACACCCTCTATACCGACGCCGCCGTGCGGGAGTTGGAAGCAGGCGGCCTGGCGATCGGCCCGGAGATCCGCTCGCGGCTGTCTCCGCTGGTGCACGAGCACATCAACTTCCACGGCCGGTATCCGATTATCCGTTCGCACCGCGACGGGGCCCTGCGCCCGCTGCGCGATCCGAACGCAGACCAGGAGTCGAGCTGATCCCACAGCGGACGGGTGAACGTGGCCAGGCACCCAGGGCGGGGTCGTCACTCTCCCCGTCCCGGGCGCCTGCAGCCCCAAGGCGTCCAGGAAACAAAAGAGCTCAGCCTCGGTTCCGCGGGCCGTAGAGGGCGGCATCAGCCTCCGTGGCCAGGGCCCAGTAGCGGTCCCCATAGGACCAGTGCCACCACTCGGTCGGGTAGTTCACCATGCCAACCGCGTTCAGGGCTTCGATCATCACAGCGCGATTCCGCTGGGCCTGTGTGGAAAGACCGGCGGCGTGGGTGTAGCAGGCACCGCCGCTTTCCTCCGGAGTGGCGGCTTCGGGGCTGCCCATGTCGACCTCGATGCCGTCCTTTGTGCAGATTGTGAGATCGATGGCGGCTCCCGAGACGTGGCCGGCGGTCTCCAGCGGGGCGACCCAGCGCGTGGCTGCTGTATGGATGTGGTCCTCTGACGCTTCAGGGTGAAGCTGCCGCAGCGTAGTCGCATAGTCGTTGAAGATGCTCACCTGCAAGGCCGGGGGCCGGTAGCCCTCCACCAGCAGCCACTGCCACCCGTGAGGCAATAGCTCCTGAGCCCGTATCAGCCGCTCCACCACACCAGCTCGCAAATGGGCCCAATCGCCCGCCCCGTCAGACCGTCGCTGATCGACGCGCAGCACACTACGGCAGTCCAGCAACGGCTCATCACACTCCTCAACGGGTATGGCAGCGACCTTCGGATCCGACATCAACACGATCTCGTCCATAGTCTGATCATCCCCCGGCAGATCATCCAGCTGAGCCACGGCTCCCGTACGGCATGTCGTCGCACACAAACAGGACGACCTGCCCCCTTCGTGGTCACGCACAGGCCGCTCGGCAATCATCGGGCAGGCTCCTGGGCATCGCCTGTCCGCGGCTCAGTGCGTGTAGACGGACACATGTTTGCGGCTGTCTGCCTGGTAGGGGCTGCGGTCCCAGTCCGCCCAACGATGCTCAAGCCGGAGCCCGTGCTCAGCCGCGAGCGCATCGATCTCCACAGGCCACATGTAACGCATCCGTCCCGGATGCAGCCGTACGGGTTCCCCGTCCCGCAACACGATCTCGTGATAGTCGAAGCGGCTGTCCTCCGGGGTATTCCGTGCGGCGAACAGCACCACACCATCTGGGAACCAGCGTTTCACTACCACATCGGACTGTTCCGGGAGCACTCCCGGATTCGGCCCATCGGGCAGCCTCCCGGGATGCGGCACGAACGTCTCCAACACGAGCCGACCACCCGGCGCGAGCATCTCCGCCGCATGAGCAACGAACTGCTCCTGCACCGACTTCTCGGCCAGCAAGAAGAAGGTGTTGAAGACCGCGAACACAAGCGTTGCCGGCTCCGGCGCCCGGTACTCGGCTGCGTCGGCGCACACGGCCTCGATAGGTAACCCCCGCCCCTTGCTACGGAGCACATCCACCATGCTGGGCGATGAATCCACCCCGATGACCCGGCCTCCACGCCGCGCCAACGGAAGGGTCACCCGCCCGGTACCAGAGCCGATCTCAATGGCGAGGCCGTCCCGCACGTACTCCGCGAGAGTGTCGATCTGCGCCTGGCTCGGGACGAAATCGCCGTACAGGTCGTCGTACGCATCACTGATGCGCTCCCCGTAAGTCGCTTCACTGTATGCAGCCACATCGCTCCCATCAGGGCCACGTTCCGACATGGATCAACGACGCTAGGGGGTTACGTGTGCAGGACACAAGACGGGCGTCATCCCCTGCGGACCGTGGAGTACCACAACAAGCCATCCGTCCAGCACGGCAGGACTCTGTACACGTATCTGTGCTGGAGGAGCGCTCACATCCAGCACCCGATGTGTCGAGAAACGATCGTTCGCGATACACGAAGATCAACACGACATCGTCGCAGGTCGCGCCTGTAACGCTTCCCGTGTACGCGCCTATGTCACGCACAACCCCGTATCCGATACGGTTCCCGTCATGAGAATCGGCGTCGCCCGCGTATCGAAACGGGACCAACACCCCGAAGCCCAACAAGACGCCCTGAAAGCCGCAGGGTGCGAACGCATCTTCACCGACAAGGCATCGGGCAAGCTCGCCCGCCGCCCCGAACTCGACAAGGCCCTCCTCGTCGCCCGCGAAGGCGACCAACTCGTCGTCACCAAGCTCGACCGGCTCGGCCGGTCGCTGGAGAACCTCATCGAGCTGTCCAAGCGGCTGGAGGCCGAAGGCGTCGACCTGGTCGTACTCGACCAGGGCATCGACACCTCCACCGCCGTCGGAAGAATGTTCTTCCAGATTCTGGGAGCGGTCGCCGAGTTCGAGCACGCCCTGATGTCGGAGCGGACAGTGGACGGCCTGGAAGCCGCACGCGCCCGCGGCCGCACCGGCGGCCAGAAACCCAAACTCGGCCCCCGCCAGGTCCAGCTCGCCCGGGAGATGTACGACTCCGGCGAGCTGACCGTCCAGCAGATCGCCGACGAGTTCGGCGTCACCCGCCCCACCATCTACCGCCACCTCAGCAAAGTCCCCAGCCAGACCCAGATGCCCGCGTAGCCCAGCATCGCCGCAGCTCAGGAGCTACTTCGTTGTTTTTCGGCGAGAACTGCCGGAACCACACTACGGCGAGCGGGAAAAGACCATCCAGCAGATCGCCGAGATGTTCAGCGTGCCCTGGTCGACGGTGTACGGACACCTCGGCAAGACCAAGACCGTGCCCCGCCAACCCAAGAAGACGAAGGCACTCAAGATCAATCCTTAACGTTCAATCCTGGAGCGATACCGGCGGGACCCCGGTTACGCCCCGCAGGATGTCCTTGCCCGGCGATCCCGAAGACATGCTCATCGACGAGGCATGCCGGGATTTGAAGCTGCCCGCGTTCCGCGAGCGATTCATCGAGGTGGCCACCACCGCCCGCCGCGAGCAGGCCAGCTACAAGCAGTTCCTTTTGGATCTGCTGCAGCTCGAGCTCGCTGACCGTGACCTGCGCCGCCAGCAGCGACTCCTGCGGCTGGCCCGCTTCCCGAGGCAAAAACGCTTGGAGGAATTCGAGTTCGACAAGAACCCGAACGTCACTCCCGAGGTCGTTGCAGACTTGAAGTCCCCCGGCTGGGTCCGCGAGGGCCGCCCGCTGGTGTTGATCGGTGATTCCGGCACCGGCAAGTCCCACCTGCTCATCGGGATCGGCACCGCAATCGCCGAGGCCGGCATGACCGTCCGCTACACCACCACCAGCGCGCTGGTCAACGAGCTCGCCGAGGCCGACGCCGGCCGCCGCCTCTCCTCCGTGATCGCCCGCTACAGCAAGATCGACCTTCTGTGCCTGGACGAATTCGGCTACCTCAACTTGGACCGCAAAGGCGCCAAACTGCTGTTCCAGATCCTCACCGAACGCGAGGAACGCAAGGCCACCGCGGTCGCGACGAACTCCCCGTTCACCAAAGCGCACATGTTCCGGCGAACTCGTGCGAGGTACTGCCGAAACTTCACGGGTTCGGCAGTCGTCCGGCATCCACGTGGTCTGCGAGATAGATCAGGGTGGCCT
>JAFAUH010000084.1 GCA_019243445.1 Streptomycetaceae bacterium
CCCGAGCAGTATCCGCAGCTGCACGGCACGATCGACCGGCTGTGTGCGCTCGCGGACATGCCCAAGCCGAGAGTCGCGGTCGCCCAGTCCGACGTCCCCAACGCCTTCGCCACCGGGCGGAACGCGGACAACGCGGTGGTGTGCGCGACGACGGGGCTGCTGCGCAGGCTCGAACCCGAGGAGCTCGAAGGCGTGCTCGCGCACGAGCTCTCGCATGTCGCGCATAAGGACGTCGCGGTGATGACGATCGCGTCGTTCCTTGGCGTCTTGGCCGGCGTGATCACCCGGATCGGGCTGTGGGGCGGCTTCCGCTCCCGCAGCAACAACGACAACGCGGCGATCGCCGCCCTGCTGATCCCGCTGGTGAGCGCCGTGGTGTATGCGATCAGCTTCCTGCTGACCCGGATGCTGTCGCGCTACCGAGAGCTGTCCGCGGACCGTACCGGAGCCCAGCTGACGGGGCGGCCCTCCGCGCTCGCCTCGGCGTTGACGAAGGTGAGCGGCGCGATGGGCCAGATCCCCACCGAGGATCTACGCAAGGCGCAGCCGTTCAACGCCTTCTTCTTCGCCCCGGCGATCGTCAACCGGCAGACGATCTCCAACCTGTTCTCCACCCACCCGACGCTGGAGCAGCGGCTCGAACAGCTCGGCCGGATCTCCGCCGAGCTCAACCGCTGAGCCGTCTACTTTCCCTCCCCTCCTTTTCCCTCCCTTCCTTTCTCTCCTCATCCTTTCTCTCCTCTCCCGCTGTCCTCAGGAGCTGACCGTCCGTGGGATTCCTCGACACCCTTCTCGGCCGCACCAAACCGGTCAAACCTGACCTCGATCAGCTGTTCGGCATCCCGTCGGCGGCCATCACGCTCACGGCCGCCGCCGGCTTTAAGCCCACCGGCGAGGGGTCGGTCTGCTTCGCCGCCGTGGAGGGCGGCGCCTTCGCCCAGCTGAGGGAGGAGGTCCAAGGGCTGCTCGACGCGGATGTGACCGGCTCCGGCGAGGGGGTACCGGTGGAGTTCAGCCAGGACTCCTACGGCTATACCTGGCTGCTCTCCCGCCACACCTCCGATGACGTGACTGGCCTCGTCAACGACCTGCACGCGGTCAACACAGTGCTGCAGGACGGCGGATTCGGGCCGCAGCTGCTCTGCTCGCTGGTGAGCTTCCGTGACGCGCAGGGCCGTTCGCTGGCGCTGGTCTACCTCTACAAGCGTGGTTCGTTCTACCCGTTCGCTCCGCTAGCTGGAGAAAAGCGTGACAATACGCTCGAACTCCAGGTGAAAGCGATGGTCGAGGACGATCTGCGGGTGGAGAAGGACCTCAACCGCTGGTTCCCGGTGTGGGGTGCGCCTGGCCTGTGAGCTCGATCCGCAGCGGGGTAGCGGTGTCGCGCCATCGCTCGGCCGCGTCGGTGAAGACGGCGAGGGCGGTGCGCCACTGCTCCGGTGCGGCGGCCTCGTAGCCCTGCCAGCCGGAGACGCGCACAAGCCAGCCGCCCCGGCCCTGCATCCAATCGGGGTCGGTGAGGCAGTCGAACAGCGCGTCCCAGTTGCGGCCAAACCACTCGGGGAAGTGCAGCGACCGTGCACAGCGGTCCATGAAGGCGGCCTTGTCCGTGACGCCGTGCAGCTCGAGAGTGACGACCGTCATCTTCCGATCATCGCCTTGAAGCTGCGGTAGTGGTCGTCGGTGTAATACCTCTGGTGTTCTTTGCCGGTGACGATCCGTCGGGCACCGCGGTCCGGCGATCCCGGCGTGGGGACGGTGAACTCATGGTAATAACCGCGGGGTTCACGCGGTAGTGCCCCCTCGTAGTTCCCGAAGACCGCACCGTCTTGGGCATACGGGAAGGGGCCGTCGGCGTTGATGAGCCGCAGCGTCCGCCGGGCCTCGGGCGGGAGCCGGCCGACCGCGATCGTCGTCATCCCGGGAGCCGATCGGACCCATGACGGCGTGACGGCCGACGTGCCGGTCTTCGCGGCGGGTGCGGCAGAGCACCCGGCCGTCACGACGGCGAGGCAGACCAGCAGGGCGCACAGCATACGCCGCATGAGCCTAAGCCGTTCCGGGGTCGGCACGGTCGAGGGCCGGCCGGATACCGGGCTGCTGCCGCTCCAGCAGGTGGCCAGCGGCTGCGGTGTCGGTGACGAGGCTGGTGACCAGGCCGGAGCGAAGCACGGCGCCGACCGCCTCCGCCTTGCGGATGCCGCCGGCGATGGCAACGACCTCGGGCACCCGCCGCAGCCGATCGGTGTCGACGGTAATGCAGCGGTCGCGCAGATCGCGTCCGACGCTGCGCCCTTGGGAGTCGAACAGGTGCGAGGACATCTCGGCGGCGACGCCCAGCTCGGCATAGTGTTTGCGTTCGGCCTCGCTCAGCGCGTCGTAGACGGTGGAAACACCAGGCGCCCACGAGCCGATGCCGACCACAGCGACCGTCACCTTGTGGAAGTAACCCATGGCCGCCGCAATGCCGCTCTGGGCCCGCAGCGCCGCGGCGGTGGCGGGGTCGGGCAGCACCATGGGCGCGTACAGCGGATGGGCCGCTCCCCCGGAGACCGCCGCTGCGCGCCGTACCGCCTCGACCGAGCCGCCGTCGGCGGTACCCGCGTCGTACACGCCGGTGAGCTGGACGACGGTGCACGGCGGTAGTTGGCCAAGAGCGTTGGCCATGGTGATGATCGAGCGGCCCCAGGCAAGGCCCAGCACATCGCCTTCGCGGACAAGTTCGCCGAGCAGTCCGGCGGCGACTGCGCCGAGGTTTTCGGGATCAGGCGCGTCGCTGTCCTGGTCTGCCGGCGACTCCACGACCACGGCGTGGCGCAGCCCGTAGCGGGCCCGCAGCGCGTCGGAGCGTTCGGCGTCCAACTCGGCGGGGACCCTGATCTCGATACGCACGAGGTCGCGTTCGAGCGCGGATTCGAGCACTCGGGCGACCTTGAAGCGACTGACGCCGAACTCCTCGGCGATCTGGATCTTGGATTTGCCCTCAAGGTAGAAGCGGCGGGCCATCGCCGCTGCCTGCACCAGCTCGGCGGGGCCCATTCGGACCGGTGAGCGGCCTGTGGTCACGTCACCCTCCCCTGGGGGTCCCCCCGCGGGACAGGGGGAGCTCATCTGATGGACAACATGCTCATCTTTGCAGATGCCACGACTCATCGGGGGCTTCGATCGGCCGGTTTTCCATCTGTCGAGACAGCCAAACCCATGGGACGGCTCATGTATGGGATGGCGGGCATCGGCGGAGTGTCCGCAAGGCAGCCGTGAGCCTGCCGCCAGGTGAGAGCCTTCGACGCCCTCAGTGACCGCAGGCCCAGGCCGCAGCCGACATAACCGTCTCGGCTTGTGCGCGCAATTGCCGCACCGCCTCAGCGGGATCCTGCGCACCGTATACGGCCGAGCCGGCGACAAACACATCAGCGCCTGCCTCCGCGCACTGTTCAATCGTCGACGCCGACACGCCACCGTCGACCTGCAGCCATACTTCAAGACCGTGCTTGGCTATCAGTTCACGCGTACGGCGGATCTTCGGCAGCATGATGTCCAAGAACGCCTGGCCACCGAACCCAGGCTCGACCGTCATGACCAGCAGCATGTCGAGCTCGGGGAGCAAATCCTCGTACGGCTCGATGGGCGTCGCGGGCTTGAGCGCCATCGAGGCACGCGCCCCCTTCGCCCGGATCTCGCGGGCCAGCCGTACGGGTGCGGCCGCCGCTTCCACGTGGAAGGTGACTGACTCGGCCCCGGCTTCCACGTACTGCGGTGCCCAGCGGTCCGGGTCCTCGATCATCAAGTGGCAGTCGAGCGGGGTGCCGGTGGCCTTGCCCAGCGCCTCCACGACCGGCAGTCCGAGCGTGAGGTTGGGGACGAAGTGATTGTCCATCACGTCGACGTGGAGCCAGTCGGCACCTGTCACCGCCTCGGCCTGCTCGGCGAGCCTGGCAAAGTCGGCGGACAGGATGCTGGGGTTGATCTGCGAACGCATGCGCCCAGTATGGCGCGAGGGCCGACCCGAGCCGTACTGGGGCATCGGTCAGGCGGTGCGGCGCAGCAGGGCCAGGTACATCGCATCGGTGCCGTGCAGATGCGGCCACAACTGGATGTCGGGGCCGTCACCGAGGCCCGGCACACCCGGTATCAGCGGCCGTGCGTCGATCCATTCGGCGGCGTGCCCGCGCAGGACGTCCGCTACGACGCTTCGGGTCTCGGCGAGGTACGGGGAACACGTCGCGTAGCCGACGATGCCGCCGATGCGGACCGAGCCCAGGGCGGAGCGCAAAAGCTCGCGCTGGAGCGGGCCGAACCCGGCGATGTCCTCCGGGCGCCGCCGCCATCGCGCCTCGGGACGGCGCCGCAGCGCGCCCAACCCGGTGCACGGCACGTCTACCAGTGCCCGGTCGAAACTTCCCTGCCGCCACGCCGGGCGTGTCCCGTCGGCGGCGATGACCAGGTAGGGGCCGGCTGCCGGGCCACCTGCCGCGCCGGACAGGGCACGGGCGACGAGGCGGGCCCGGTGCGGCTGCTTTTCCGAGGCGAGCAGTGCGGCTCCGCGCTGCGCCGCAAGCGCGCCGAGCAGGGCGGCCTTCCCGCCGGGGCCCGCGCAGCCGTCGAGCCAGTGCTGGTCCGGCCCCTCGAGCGGCGCGCCCGCGAGCGCGAGCGCCACGAGCTGGCTGCCTTCGTCTTGGACTCCGGCGCGGCCCTCGCGGACCGCATCGATCGTGGCGGGGTCGCCGCCGTCGGCAAGCCGTACGGCGTACGGGGACCAGCGACCCGGCGCGACGTTCTCGCCCAGCACCTCGGTGAGCTCCTGCGGTGTGGCACGGCCGGGCCGAGCGACCAAGGTCACCTCGGGACGTTCGTTGTCGGCTTCGAGCAACGCCTCGATGTCGGCACGTCCACCGCCGAGCGCGTCCCACAGCGCCGAGACCACCCACCTGGGGTGGGAGTGGACGACGGCGAGGTGGCCTTCGGGGTCCTCGTCGTAGGGCGGTGCGACCCGTCGCAGCCAGCCGTCGAGGTCGTCTGCGGCGACTTTGCGCAGCACGGCGTTGACGAAGCGGGAGCGCCCGTCGCCCACGACGCAGCGAGCCAGCTCCACGGTGGCCGAGACAGCTGCGTGAGTGGGGATGCGGGTGCCGAACAGCTGATGGGCGCCGAGGCTGAGCACATCGAGCACCGGCGGGTCGATCTCGCGCAGCGGACGGTCGACGCACGCGGCGATGATGGCGTCATACGTGCCCTGGTGGCGCAGCGTGCCGTAGACGAGCTCGGTGGCGAGCGCCGCGTCGCGCCGGTCGAAGCCGCCGCCGGCTTCTGCCTCGCGCAGCAATGCGGGCAGGATCAAGTTGGCGTAGGCGTCGCGCTCGTCCACCGCCCGCAAGGCGTCGAAGGCGAGTTTGCGTACGGGATCGAGCTGGGGTCGCCGGTAGGGCGTCCTGCTCTGCTTCGGGCCCTGCGGGCGCCGGGTACGGCCGTGATGGGGATGACGGGGATGGTCGTTCACAAGAAAAGGTGCTCCGGACAAGAGTGGGTGGCGCGCGTGCGGTTATACAACTTCCAGCGTAAGGACCTGTCAGCGTAGGGATCTGTGTCACCCGAGGTGATCGCCGGAGATGACGCGCACTCCGCGGGCCCAGTCGGCGGCCGGCATGCGCTTCTTGCCCTGGGGCTGGACGTCGGTCAGCTCGATCGGGTGGGAGCCGGTGCCGACGTACACCGAGTGCTTGGTCACGGCCAGCTCACCGGGGGCAAGGTGAAGGTCGCGGCGGTCGGCGAGCAGCCTGATCGGGGCTGCGATCTTGAGACGTTCGCCGTGGTAGAGGGTCCAGGCTCCGGGGGCCGGGGTGCAGCCGCGGATGACGCGGTCGACGCGGAAGGCTGGGGCGCTCCAGTCGACGCGCGCGTCCTGGGCGGTGAGCTTCGGTGCGAGCGACACGCCGTCCGCGGGCTGTGGCCGTGCCACCAGCGTGCCGTCTTCGATGCCGTCCATGGTGGCGAGGAGCAGCTCCGCCCCTGAGTGGGCGAGCCGGGTGAGCAGCGCGCCACTCGTGTCGTCCGGGCGTACGGTTTCAGTGATCACCCCGTACAGCGGCCCGGAGTCGAGGCCCTCCTCGATA
>JAFAUH010000241.1 GCA_019243445.1 Streptomycetaceae bacterium
GCCACCAGATCTCGCATGCAATGCGCGAGAAGCCCCGCGTCGACGCCTTGATCGACCATCACGGCCAAATATGCCCGGGCACCGGCCGCCATCAGATAGAGGAATCCACCGGAGACCTCGATCACGACCATCCGCATCTGCCGGCCGCCGCGCGGAAACATTTCCCCGACAGCCGCCGCGAGGCTTTGCAGACTCGCACAGGTGGCAGCGAGATATTCCGCGGTATGCGGGTCGCTGTTGTCCGGTTCGGTGGCGTATTCGGCCATCCGCAAACCATCTGCGGAGAGCAGCACCACATGACGGATCTGCGGAACACTGTCCGCCAAGTCCTTGAAAATCCAGTCCATGTCGTCCCACCGTCGCATCACTGCTCTGCCTTCCCGTCCTGCCCGTTGACGGCCTGGCCTTCCGGGGCACTTGTCGTCGGCTCGCTCAGGCCTCGCATGAAGTCGGCCACCCACATACCGGGGCCTTCGGTCACGCAGGTGACGGAGGAGGGGGATGTGTCAGCAGTGGTGGCTGGGGCCGGAGCCGTGCGTGCCTCGGAGGGCGCTTCCGACCGCATAGAACTCATCGAGCCGATGACGGTCTCGACTGCGCCATCGCTCTCGGCGTACGGAACCGCGCTGCGGCGATGACGTTGCGGCAGCCCGTTGGCCGTCCGCTCGTACACCACGGGTACATCGTCCTGCTCGAGATCGAGGTACGGCTGCCGCGAGCCGGGCATCGGGCGCACCGGCGGATCGGCCCGCCGTCGCGACGCCGAGGCGACGGTCCGTGAACGGGCCCTGACTCCGCTTGCCGGTGCGGTGGTGATCCATCGCCGCGGCACCGTCAACACGGCACGGACGCCTCCATACGCATTGGGCCGCAACTCCACCTGGAAACCGTGCGTGTGGGCGATCCTGCCGACCGCGGCGAGCCCCAACTGCGGGGTCTCGCCCAGCTCATTGAGGTCGAGTCCGCGCTGCGCCCGCTCCAGGACCTGTTCGGCACGGGCCCGCGTCTCCTCACTCAAGCCGAGGCCGCGGTCCTCGATCTCCATGGCGACACCCGCCTGCACCTCGGTGGCGCTGAGAATTACGCGGGTCTTGGGCGGCGAGAATTGAGTGGCGTTGTCGAGCATTTCGGCCATCGCATGGATCAGCGGCTCGACGGCGGGGCCGTCGATAGCGACCTTCGGCACGGACGCGATGTCGATCCGTGTGTAGTGGAGGATGCGTCCGAGGGCCGCCCGCAGGACGTTGTACAGCGGCTGCGGTTTCACCCACTGCCGTCCGACGCGCGCCCCGCTCAGTACGGCGATACTGTCCGCCAGTCGGCCGATCATCTGGGTGCCGTGGTCGAGGTGCATCAGATCGCGCAGGACGTCGGCGTCGCGCCCATGCCGGTCCTGCATCTCCTCGATGTCCCGCGACTGCCGGTTGACGATGGCCTGCACGCGCCGCGAAATGCTCTCGAATCCGCGCTTCGACGTCTCGCGCAGATCTTCCTCGGCGGACACGGCATTCAACGTGTAGCGCAGCGCGCGGCGGCGGGCCGCCTCGAACCGCGGATCGAGGCGCGGATCATCGGGAATACTGTGCAGCGCCTCGTCGATCGACACGCCCTGCTGGAGGGCACTCACCACCGCGGGCAGCTCGGTGTCGGCCAGCCGGTCGATCGCCTCCTGCTGATCGCCGATCCGACACTCGATGTCTGTCTGGAGACGCGAATTCCGGTCACGCAACTCGGCTATCACTCGCCCCCGGCGCACCGCTTCCGCTGCGACCACCACCACGGCCAGCGTCGCCGCCCCGCCGCACCAGGCAACGGGTATATGTGCCCCTGGGGAGACGACGAACTCCGCGGCGACGGTGAGCGCAGCCACGGTGGCGGGCGGGAGCAGCAGGAGGACAGAGGCGAGCCGTTGGCTGCCGGGTGACCCCTCAGCACGAACCATCCGAATCCTCAACTATCAAAGGAAATGTGGGATATGGGTAGCATTGACCCAAAAAGATCCTCCGCCTCCGCGGCGGTGGCATCACGGCAGCGCGACTCAACGTAGTGCCGTCAACGCGCTGCGCCACGGCGAGCATAGCGACTTTCGGCCCACTCGGGGAAAGTTGAGCAGACATCCCTCGCGGCACTCTCTGCCGCATTAAGTTACCGAGCGCTGAAGGAATTTGATAAACTATCAAATATCAGACACTTCAGTCACTTTTCGAACTTCCGCACGACAGACGTGGGTACGAGCCTCGGGCATATGCGCATTACCGCAAAAAGATGCCGCCGTGGGCTCAGGGCAGTCCAATTAACTCGAACGTGATGGCCGGGTTGCCAATGGCACGCGCCATATGTTTCCCCGCTGCTACGGTGCGTTGCCTGTACGGGATCCGAAGCCGCCGTACCGCCGTGAACCGCTGTGACACGAGGACAGGATGCACCGACGCACACCCGATGAGGCCCCGGCCCCACCCGCCGCGCGCACCGCGCGGCCGGCGGGGATGCACGCCCTGCTGTTTTTGGCTGCGGCCGTGCCATGGCTCGGCCTCGCTGCGCTGTGGGCGTGCACCGCTCCCCCGCTGCTCGACGAGGGCGCGGTCACCCGTGTCACGACCGGCACCGCGCTCGGCGCAGCGGCGCTGCTACTCTCAGCTGTCCTGGCGCTACGGGCCCACTGGAGGCTCGGCTCCCGGCTCGCCGCGCTGCGCGCCTCGGCGCGCGAGCTGACCGAGCACGGGCTGCCGCACGCGGCCTCCCGGATGGCCAGTGGGCAACCGCTCGACACATTCGAGATCGTGCCGGAAGTGCACTTCGGGGACGATGAGTTGGGTCGTACGGCGCACGAGATCGCGGCGGCACAGCGGGCCACGCTCGCGCTCGCCATCCGCCAGTCGGACTCCCGCGAAAACGTCCGCAGGATCTTCCTCAATCTTGCGCGACGGACTCAGAGCTTGATTCACCGTCAGGTAGCCATGCTCGACACGATGGAACGCAGCCATGAGGATCCCGACCTGCTGCAAGAGCTCTTCGCTATCGATCACCTGTCGACGCGGCTTCGGCGGCACGCAGAGAATCTGGTGATACTCGGCGGTGCGCTTCCTCCGCGTCAGTGGCGCCACGGGGTGCCGCTGATGGACGTGGTCCGCAGCGCGGTCTCCGAGACCGAGGAGTACACCCGGATCGAGGTGGAGAACCTGCCGCGGACCACAGTCCTCGGCCGCGCCGTTGCCGACATCGTCCACCTCCTTGCCGAGCTGCTGGAGAACGGCTGCAGCTTCTCCCCGCCGCACACCCAGGTCACCATCACCGGCGAGGAGGTTTCGCACGGGCTGGTACTGGAGATCGAGGACCGCGGCCTCGGCATGCCGGACGAGCAATACCAGCGGATCAACACCCTGCTCACCCATGCATCGAGCTTCGACAGCGTGCCGATGGGCGAGGACGGACGTCTTGGCATGTTCGTCGTCGGACGTCTTGCCCACCGGCACGGCGTCACTGTCGAACTGCGGCGCTCTCCGTACGGCGGTACGCGGGTGGTCGTGCTGCTGCCGAAGGGGCTCGTTGACGCTGACGCCGCCGTGAGCAACGCACGTGAGCAAGCGGAACGGCCGGCCGAGGGCTCCGATCGACAGGCGCGCCTCCGGCACGACGGCCGTCCGCGAAGCGCGGGAGCGGACGGAGAAGCGAACCAAAAAGACAGGAGCGGCCCGCACACGCACACCGCTCCCCAAGAAACGATCACGGCGATGGCGGCCGAGGTAAATACCGGAGTAAACGCCCAGGTGAACACCAAGGTAAACACCGAGGCGAACGCCATCGCGAACACCGATGCAAACGCTGACCTGCTGGCAGCACCCGAGGAAACTGCCGGCCGCAAACCTGTCACCATCCCCGCGCAAGACAGCAACAGGCAGGCAAACCGGCCTGTGCTGCCCAAGCGTGTCAAACAGGCGAGTCTCGCTGCCGAGTTGCGGGAAAGCGCCGCCACTCAGCAGGCACTAGGCTCAAGGCGTGCCGTCCCTCGCAGCACGGCCGCCACCAACGCACCGGTACCCACCGCTGAGGCCTCGCGCGCCACAATGGCCGCCATCCAGCGCGCCACCCGCCTGGCCCGTGACAGCGGACCGCGCGGCACCAGCGACGACACCCGCGACGACACGCGGGCCATCGACAGCGGCGGGGCCGACTCCCCCGCATCTGCACTGGAGGATCACCACAGATGACCACGCACGCGCACGCGCACGCTCCCGTGAACCAGGCGGCCAGTGACCTCAGCTGGCTGCTGGACAACCTTGTCTCCCAGGTCCCCGAGACCAAGCACGCGCTGGTGCTCTCCGAGGACGGCCTGCCAGTGGCCCATTCCAAGGACCTCGACCGCGCGGGTTCCGAACATCTGGCGGCCGTCTCCTCGGGTCTGCAGAGCCTCGCCCGTGGCATCGGCAAGCAATTCGACGGTGGCCCGGTACGGCAGACGGTGATCGAGCTGGAGAACATTTTCCTGTTCGTCACGGCCGCCGGGCGGGGCGCCCGTCTCGCCGTCGTCGCTACCTCTGACGTGGACGCAGGCACCGTGGCGTACGAAATGAACATGCTGGTCAAGCAGGTTGGCCGGTTCCTGAGCGCGGCACCGCGAGCCGATGTCCAGACGCCCAGCAGCCACGGTGACGCCGCGTGATCGACAACCGCGTCCTTCACTCGGATACGGTCGCAGCCGCACAGGCATGGTTCGACCAGCACGCGGGGCCATTGGTGCGTCCGTACACCATCACCGGCGGTCGTACTCGCTCGCGGGACAACGGCCTCACTCTCATCACGCTGGTGGTGGCCCGCAACTCGCGCCAGAAAACTGCCAGGATGCGGCCCGAACCTGCGGAAATCTTGGAGCTGTGCCGTGAACAGCCGCTCGCCGTCGCCGAGATCGCGGGCCGTCTCGACCTGCCGGTCAGCGTGGTGAAGGTGTTGCTCGGCGACCTCATCGAAGAAGCGCTGATCCTGACCCGGACACCGGCCGCGATGGATGCGCCCGACGTCCGCATCATTCAAAGGGTGATCGAGGGTGTACGCAGACTTTGACGATATGGGACCGGATCTCACGAGCGACGTTCCCGGAGCAGTCAAGATACTTATAGCGGGCGGCTTCGGCGTCGGGAAGACCACGATGGTCGGCTCGGTGAGTGAGATACCACCGCTGGAGACCGAGGAGTTCATGACCGCGGCCAGCGTAGGTGTGGACGACCTTGGGGGCGTGGAGGAGAAATCCACGACAACAGTCGCCATGGATTTCGGCCGTATCACGATCAGCGAGGAACTCGTTCTCTATCTCTTCGGCACACCTGGGCAGCAACGCTTCTGGTTCATGTGGGACGACCTGTCGGTCGGCACCCTGGGCGCGGTCGTACTGGCGGACACCCGCCGCCTGGAGACCAGCTTCGCCTCGATCGACTTCTTCGAGCAGCGCCGCATCCCCTTCGCCGTCGCCGTCAACTGCTTCCATGGCAAGAGGGAATGCGGGGAGGATGAAGTGCGTGCCGCATTGGACGTCGACCCGGCGGTCCCCGTCCTGCTCTGCGACGTACGCATTCGCGAATCGAGCAAGGACGTTCTGCTCGCGCTGCTCGAACACATCATGTCCCAGGCCCTTGAGGCGACCGCCCCGGCCACGACCTGAGTATTTGTGCCCCATGATGACGCCGTTCGGGTGGCATCAAAACAACAGAGCGAGAATTCTCCGCATACCATGCATAGGATGATCACTTGATCGGCTTGATCGGCTTGACCGGCCGAGCACGGAGGCGAGGCTGAGATCTGAGAGGAACGGTATGTCTGGGGATTTCGGAAAGACGCGTTGGAAATACTTCGTGCCTATCCTGTTGTCCGGTCTGGCAGCCACCAGCCTCCTGGCCGTGGGCATGGCTCAGCAAGTTATGGCCGCATCGTTCCTTATTTCCAATCAGAAAAGCAAACTCTCTTCAGATTTTCTTATCGCACACGGTGTCGCCCAGTATGGACTTGTCGATGTGACCTGGGACGGAGCTCACATTCCCGTCGCAGTTGCGTCTTTCAGACATGCCGTTTTCCGTAACCTGTGTCAGTCGTTGGTGTTGCCCCTTGGGCCACTGGGTAGGTACACACTGAAGATCACTGCTGGTCGAGGAGCACATCCGGCCACGGCAGAGAATATCTCGACTGATGCGCTTTCCTCAAAAACTGATCGCACCACTTACCACGGATTTGACGGCGGTATCGCCGCCGGTGCGATCACCAAGGGCATGGTCAATCCCGGTGACGCACACTCGCCCTATTTCGATCCTGGCAGCAGCGCCCAGCAGGCAGACACGCTCATCCAGAAAAATGTCCGGACGATCGCCGTGGCAACGTCGGCTGAGACCTTCGACCTGCCCGGGATGGCGCTCACGCTCAAAAGAAATGGTCCGGAATGCTTCTGAGAGGAAGGCGGGCCGCCGCGCATCTACCGCCCATGCCCGGCAACGGATTCACCACGACACGACATCGGTTCCGGCACTGGCGCCGCACGCGTCCGTTCTGGGCCGGCCTGCTGACGCTGCTGGCGAGTCTTCCCACCATGTATTTTCCGTACGCCCACATCAGCCTTAGCGGACTGGCCCTGGTGCTGCCCACCACCACCGGTGCCGGATCGCTGCTCATCGCTGTCCTGCTCGTAGTGCTGGGCGTCACCATGTGGTGTCAACCGCAAGTACGGGTCTTCGCCGGAACAGCCGCGATCGTACTCGCCGTGGTGTCCTTTCCCGTCTCCAACTTCGGGGGTTTCCTCCTGGGGTTGGTGCCCGGGCTGGTCGGTGGTTCACTTGCCTGCAGCTGGGCGCCGGGCAGCAGGGTCATGGACGATCCAGATTCCCGGCTCCCCGTAGGTGCCGAGGTCAATCGTGGTTGATATGCAAAATTGGCTCTGGCCCGTAATCGGTGGTAGCGCCGTGTAGTGATCACTGGAGCAGGATTCGCTGACGGAGGAGGGGAAAGCCTGCTCGGCCGTGCATCTGCCTCATGATCCGCTTGGTTCGCGTGTTGACGCCCTCGGTGCGGCCGTTGTGGTACGGGAGGGTGAGTCCGGCGTCGACGGCTGCGCGGTCGAGTTCAAGGCCGTTCGCGAAGGAGTGCAGGTGGGGCAGGTCGGCGGCGCGAACGGTGGTGATCCAGTCGGTGAGCTTGGCGTCGTTGCCCTCGGCTGGGGTCAGTAGCTGAGCGAACTCGCTGGTGAGGCGGGAGAGTTCGGTCATCTCGGGGCAGGTTTTGGTGAGTTCTTGCAGTAGTGCGGTGTCCTTGTCGCGCAGGTTCTCGGGGCGGGTAAGCAGGAGGCGGGCGAAACGCTGCGGGGTGGTGACCGGCTTGTCGCCCTCGGCGCGGCCCTGGGTGATGTATTTGTAGAGCAGGTTGAGGCTCCCTGTGTAGCCCAACTCCTTGATTTCCCGGAAGAGTTGGAGGACGGGGACGGCTGGGTCTTCCGCGCGGCGGGTGCGCAGGTGGTCGCGGTAGGGGTCGACGAGTGTGGGCTTGTAGCGGGGTGCGAGGCGGTCGCCGGTGGGTTCCTTCATGCGGGCGTACCGCTTGACGGTGTTCAGGGCGAGGTTGAGGCGGCGGGCGCATTCGAGCAGGCCGACGCCTTGGTCGAGGAGATTGTGGACTTGCTGCCAGCGCTCGCGGGTGGTCTGCTCGCGTACGCCCCCGGGCCGGGTGGGGTTCACGGCGGTGGCCCAGCAGGCGGCGTGGGAGCGGACCTCGGCCAGCACCTTGCCGCACAGGTTGCTCCAGAGGTGCCACCTGTCGCTGACCTGCACTGCGTTCGGGAGGGCCTGGCGGATCGCCTCGCCGTAGGAGCCGGAGCCGTCGCGGCAGACGTATTCAGCCCCGGGGTGGGCGCGCAGCCACGCGATCAGGGTCTGGGCGGTGCGGTCGGGCAGGACGTCGATCCGCTCGCCGGTCTCGGCGTCGATGATCACGGTGGCGTAGCGGTGCCGGCGCTTGAGGGCGAAGTCGTCGATGCCGAGCACGCGCGGGACGCGCAGCGGCGGTATCGCCTGGCGCATGAGCATGCGCAAGGCGGTCGAGCGGGAGATCGCGCAGGCCAGCACGCGGGAGAGGCGGGCGCCCGCTCGGCCCGCTAACTCCTTTGCTACGGAGCCGAGTTGGTCGGTCAGGCGGTTGGTGCGGCGCTGGTAGTGCTCCACGACGCCGGGAACCTGCTCGCGGAACGTCTGCCGCAGGCAACCGAGCACCGGGCACGCCAGGCGGCGGATGCGCACCGAGACCAGGACCGTGCGGCCGTCCACCGGCACGTCCGCGACGGTCCTGGTGTGGAAGCCATGCACCTTCGACGTCGGCGCCCCGCACGCCGGACACGGCACCGGATCAACCCGAGTCCGCGCCGTCACCCGGATCAGATCGCCCTCGTCCGCCACACCCTCGATGACCAGCGCCGACAACCCCGAAAACACCACACTCACAAGCTCATTAACATCTCGCACACCATGCCAACGATGCTTGTCACTCTTGGTTACCACCGATTACGGGCCAGAGCC
>JAFAUH010000050.1 GCA_019243445.1 Streptomycetaceae bacterium
CCCCGCCACCCCACGACCCGCTCACCGACACCATCCGCGCCCTGGCCACCCCCACCGGCTTCCCCCGCCTGCCCGAGACCGCCGACCGCACCGAGCACAGCGAAGGCAAGCTGCGCCGCCTGCTGATCGCCTACCGCCACGGTGGCCCCGGTGCCGTCCACGCCGCCGACCAGGTCCTGCCCGCCGATCCCGGCACCATGGCGGCCGCCGTCCAGGCCATCGCCTCTCGACGGGCCGGACTGGCCGAACTGACCGTCACCGCCAACCAGATCACCGATGCCGCCGCCGGCATCCAGATCCGCCTCGGTCCCGACGACACCTGGTACCCCTTCACTTCTTCCCACCAGGACTGGCGTCCCGCACCCGGCGCCAGCCCGGACCCGGCGACCGCCTACTCCACCGCCCGCCGCGCCCGCCAGGCCCGGCCCACCCGCCTGTGAGACAGCGCTGGCAGGCTCTGCTTCCGGCCCGGGACACTGGGGCCGGCGGCGCCCGTCTCCGGGTCGGCGGTGTGCTGGGCGAAGTCCCGTTCGCCGCCTGCGCCTTCGGCCGCTGCCAGGCAGCAGGTGACGAACGGGTCCAGGGCGGCGCGGTACCGGGCGAGGTGGCGCAAGTAGACGGGGCTATCGACCGGGGCCGTGTTCGCCGGCTCGCCGTCGTCGGTCGCCAGGGCGCCGCAGTGATCGGCGATGTAGCCCATCAGGGAGTGGATGTAGTCCAGGTCGTCTGGATCGTCTGTCTCGCGCCGCCAGTAGCCTCCCCGGACGCCGGTGGTCTTGCGGTGGACGCGGAAGGCCAGGTACGTCAGGGCGGCTGCCAGGTCGGGGAAGTCCAGGACCTGGTTCTCGTGAGCGGCCACGATGAGCTCGGTGATGGTGGGCTGCGCGGTGGGCAGGACCGGTTCGGGGAGCAGCAGGCACCGTTTGCGCCCGTCGCGCTGGTAGCGCAGGCCTGCGGCGGACTCGACAGCCGCGTACTCGGCGAGCAGGATGGCGGCCGCCGCGGAGGGTGCGTACTCGGACTCCTTCTCCAAGCGGTCCTCGTCCGGCTCTGCGCAGTCCACGTGGACGGCGTAGGAGCGCGGGCCGGCTTCGAGGAGGATCTGCCCGGTGAGCGGGCCGGTGAGCGGTTCGTGGGCGTGCAGGGCCTCCTCACCCGGTTCGCTGCTCCACGTCCACGGGAGCGGTCGGGCGGCGGCTGCCAGGGCCCAGTCGAGGAGGCTGGCCAGGGCATCGCGGGGTCGACCTCCATGTCGCCGGTGGGCAGCACGTAGTCGTCAAGGATCCGGTCTTCGGACAGGACCAGCATGCCCAGCATGTCCGCGTTCTCGAAGGAGTTGACGAGTTGCTCGGCGCCGGGGGCGAGCGTGGGCTCGTCCTCGTGGGCGATGCAGGCCAGGGCGCTGTCCCGGCGCCGGTTGCCCGCCCAGCCGCCGCCGTCGGCGAGCGAGACGTAGGCGGAGTCGGCGAGGACCAGGTCGGCGACTTTCAGTGCGGTGCGTGCGGCCTGCAGGGTCAGCGGCATCTGCGGTAGGCCGGCCAGGATGCGCAGTGCCTGCTCGGGCTCGGTGCCCTCGTCCTCGCCGGCTTCTTGGACGACCTGGAGCACGGCCGCTCGGGGGTCGACGCCGACCGGGCTGTGCTGGGGCGGGGCCGACGGCCACAGCTCCAGCGGGAGGGAGAGGGAGGCCCACAGCGGGACGGCCCGCGGGAAGCCGCCGGTGGCGTCCAAGAGGTAGGAGCGGCCGCGGTGGTGGTCAATGAGCAGTTCCACCGCCTGGGCGCCGATCGCGGGGTCGGTGAGCAGACGGATGCGGCGCAGGGTCGCCGACAGCTGCCACACGAGCCCGTCCAACCGGGCCAGGGCCTCCTTCCGCTCGGTGCGCTCGGTTTCGCCGACGGGCTCCGTGGCCTCGCGGATCTGCGGCAAGTCGGGGAGGTACGGCGGGGCGGCGGCTTGGAGGGCTTCGCGCCACTCGACCGCGCTGACGCCAGCCAGGACAATGCGGGCGCAGCCGATGGTCAGCACGGTGTCGGTGTCGCCGGCGGTCCAGCGCAGCCCGGCCAGGCCGCAGAGGCAGGTGCGGGCGTGCAGGTCGGGGGTATAGGCCAGGGCCTGGACCCAGCGCAGCAGTTGGCGGTGCGACAGGCGGACCCGCAGCTCGTCGTGGCGCGGCGTGACGGCGACGATCCCGAACGGTCCTCCGGTCTGCCGGGGCCGGTGCAGGCCGTAGCCATCGATCAGGGCGGCCAGGAGCTGGGCCTCGCCCTCGGCCTGGCACCAACGGGCTGCGGGGATGAGCTCACCGGCGGCGCCAAGCGCCTCGTGCGCGAGGTGATAGGGCTCGCCAGTGGCCCAGGCGCGTACCTCGGCCGGGTGGGGGTGTTCGAGGTGCTCGTCGGCGTCGGCGAAGGCGGTACGGGCGGTCCGGCGGAGCCGCAGCTCGATGTCGGGCATCGGTTCTCCCGTGTCGAAGGAGTGCTGTCACCCCCTACAAGGGGTCGCGCCCGCCCTCCGTGACATCCCGGAGACGACTTTCTGCCTGCCATCCGTCCCGGCCCGGTGGTTTCGGGTGGCATCGCCGCTCGCACCGTGTCCCCGCGCCGGTCGCGGGCACTGGCCTGGGTGGGGGTGACGCCTGCGGGCACCGAGACGTGCCAGCCCGGCGCCAGAGCGCGCACACATAGTCACCTGTACCAACCCGGCCCCGGCTCGGAGGGCCGGGGCCTCAGCCGACGGCCACGCCGTTCTCTTCGCCAAGGGGGGCGGATGCGGCGGCGGTCCGGTGCAGGCGCGCCGCGAGCGAGGCGCCGCCTCCTCGGGGATGGGGCACACGGCCTTGGACAGGTGCGGGCCGCAAGGGTTCAGCTGTTCGCCTGGAGCGGGCGCTCGAGGCCAGCGATGCGCTCGGCCAACGGCGCGCGCTGCGTATCGCTTGCTGGCGGGCGTCCTCCGCCAGCTGTTCCACCCGGTCGAGGAGGAAACTTGCCTCTCGCGGCCGAGACCCATAATTCGGCGGCCCGCTCGAGGGCTGCCAGCGCAGTGCTCGAAGTGTGCCCGGATCACGGCCGCCTCCAATGATCTCGACCGGGTCAGCGACGGGCATCGACTCGGCTGGAGGGCTTGGCGCAGCAGGCCGGCCCCCTACGCGCATGGGGCTGTCAGGACTGCTCGGAGGTGAGGGCTCCCGGATAAGGGCTCCCGTCCAGGTACGCCACCATGTTGGCCACGATGCCGACGATCCGGCCTGGCCCCCAGGAGGCGACGTCGGCGTTGACCGGCGCCGCAGTGGTGACGAAGTTGAGGACGAAGGCGTCCCGCAGCAGCAGGTAGGGCTCCAGGAGACGGCTGGTGTCTTGTGGCAAGGGGCGCACCTGGGTGTAGCCGGCCAGGAATGCGCGGGCGAAGTCTTCGTAGGCGCCCGGCTCCTTGCGTGCGATGCGGTGGATGGACGAGAGGACGGTGGCGATGTCGAGCAGGAAGTGGCCAGTGCCGCAGTCATCGAAGTCGATGAGCCCGATGCCGCTGCCGGGCAGCTGGATCATGTTCTCACGGTGGAGGTCGCCGTGGATGCGCCCGAGGTCTTCCGGGGAGCCCTCGTGGAGTGCTGGCGAGATCAGGTCGGCGACCTTGCGGAGCACGGCGGTACCCTCGGCACCCAACTGGTGCCGGGCTGCTGGGTCAGTGAGGGCGTGTCCTTTGAACAGGATGGTCTCCGCGTCCCAGAGCGGCCGGTCGAACTCTGTCAGGGCCACTGTGGCGGCGTTCTGGTGCAGATGGGCTGTGGCGCTGCCCATCTGCTCCGCCATGCCCGGCTCGCGGTAGGGCGGCTCGGCGGTGCCGGGAACCCAGTGCAGCAGTGCGAGGGTGGACGGCTCATCGTGGCCGAGGACCTCGATGGGGACCACGTAGTGGCCGGTGGCGGTGGTGACCGGCTCGGGTACGGCGACAGTGCGGGAGGCGGCCAGGCTCTCCAGCCACCGCATCTCACTGCGCTGTTGGTGGGCGGGGCGGCCGTCGCGGACGGACAGGCGGGCGATGTAGGAGTCGCCGCCGGGGCGGGTAACACGCCAGACGGCGTTGTCCTCATACTGCTGGACGTCCATCCGCGCGGCCGTGCCGTCGATTCCGTAGTGCTCGGTGAGCGTGGCCCGGGTCAGCTCTTCGAGCTGGTGGAGCTGGGTAGCGTGGGGGAGTTGGTCGAACGACGGCACTGGGGGCACGGGCTCCTCGGTGGTCGGAGTGGGCACGAGCGTAGCGCGGGCCAGCCGGCGCGTGGTCGGATTGGCGCGGCAGTCCACCGCATCGGGTGACTGCCTCTGGCCGGGACGCGCCGCATGCGTTATTAGTTAGGTGTAGGTGCTCTACTCGCTCGCTCCCGTCCCGATGCATCGGTAAGGAAGTCCCCCTGACCGAACGACAGGGGAGCCAGTGGCCCGAATGCCACCTTGTGGATCACGCAGCACGGCGCTACGGTCACCGTGCGCTTGAAGATCACACAGAGTTGAGGCAGATTCATGCCCGGTAGCGGCCAGGAGGCCATACAGATGACCGGCCAAGCGATACGGCCGTGGGGGCTCACCCGGATGCGGCCCTTCCCGGCAACGACCGTGCTGGCTGCGGCGAGCGTGGTCCTCGATCCGGACACGCAGACCGGCATCTGGATCGGTGAAGACGGGCTCCCGCTGCCGCAGTTGGACCGGCACAGGCGCAGTGAGACCTCGAAGGAGACCAAGACGCGGACCAGTTCGGACGGGGACAGCGACCAAGACCACGATCAGGAAGGCGACACCGACTGATGTCGCTCGCCGCTGCTGGCGGGGCACCGGTCCTGGTGGTCACCAAGCTGGACGATCCGACCGCTGACGTGGTCGTGGAGGAGCTGAACCGGCGCGCGGTTCCGGTCGTGCGCCTGGACCCCGGGGACTTCCCGGACACGGTGACCGTGGCCGCAAGTAGCACGGTCGGCGGGCTCGCGGGAAGCCTGTGCACCTCCTCCCGTGCCGCGGATCTGGAGGCGGTCCGGTCGGTGTACTGGCGCCGTCCCAGCCCCTACGCGGCACCTGCGGGCCTGGACGGGCAGGACGCGCGGTGGTGCGTCGAGCAGGCCCGGTACGGACTCGGCGGCATCCTTGCGGCGCTGCCCGGCGCGCACTACGTCAACCACCCCTGGCGCAACCGCGACGCCGAGTACAAGCCCGCCCAGCTGGCCCTCGCCGCGCGCAGCGGCTTCACCGTGCCGCCTACCCTGATCACCAACGACCCCGCACAGGCCCGCCGTTTCGCGACCGAGCACGGGCCCGTGGTGTACAAGCCGCTGCGCAACACCGATTTCCTCGGCGGGGACGCCCGCGCGCTGACGGTGTGGGTCGAACAAGCAGCGCCCGAGGAGATCGGCGCCGGGGTCGCGCATACTGCGCACCTGTTCCAGAAGCGGGTGGACAGCCGGGCCGATCTGCGGCTGACCATGGTCGGGGAGGATGCCTTCGCGGTGCGCATCGTCGGCGCCTCTGGGCTGGACTGGCGCCGCCACTACGACGCGCTGTCCTACGAGCTGATCGAGACGCCTGCGGACCTGGCGAAGGCCGCCCGTGCCTACCTGGACGCGTTCGGCCTGGTCTTCGGCGCGTTCGACTTCGGCGTCGACGCCGACGACCACCCGTGGTTCTACGAGTGCAACCCCAATGGCCAGTGGGCGTGGTTCCCTGGGCACATCACCTCGAAGATCGCCGCCGCCCTCGCCGACCAGCTCCAGCACTCCGGGACCGCCCCATGACCGCCGATCCGGCCGCTCTGCGCCGTGCCCTCGCCGACCAGCTCCACACAGCCGGGGCACTGACCGACCCCGCCTGGCGCACAGCCGTCGAGAGCGTCCCACGCGAACTCTTCCTCGACACCGCCCTGTTCCGGCAGACCGGTGCGCAGTGGGCACCCGTGCGCCGCATCGAGACCGGCCCGGAAGAATGGTTGCGCCTGGTCTACACCGACGCCACCTGGGTCACGCAGGTCGACGGCATCGAAGCCAACCAAGCCCCCGGCCCGGTCTCCGGCAATCCCACCTCGTCCTCCACTCTGCCCTCCCTGGTCGTGCGAACCCTGGAGGCCGCCGGCATCGCCGACGGCGGCAAAGTCCTGGAGATCGGCACCGGCACCGGCTACTCCACCGCGATCCTGTGCCACCGCCTCGGCGAAGACCGCGTCACCTCCATCGAGTACGACCCCGCCCTCGCCCACCGCGCCGCCGACCACCTCACCGCCGCCGGATACCACCCCACCCTGATCACCGGGGACGGCCTGCAGGGCTACAAGGACGGCGCCGAGTACGACGCCATCGTCGCCACCTGCGCGGTGCGCCACATCCCCCCCTCCTGGCTGTGGCAGCTCGCCGACCACGGCAGCATCACCACCACCCTCAGCGGCTGGATGATGGCCAGCGGCCTGATCCGCCTCACCCTCACCGACGACGGCACGGCCCGCGGCCGCTTCACCGCAGAGCCGATCTCCTACATGCTCGCCCGCCCGCACGAGCGCCCCCCCCCCCCCACCCCCTTCCCCCCCCGCGGCCCGACCCCCCCCACCCCCCCCCGCCCCCCC
>JAFAUH010000131.1 GCA_019243445.1 Streptomycetaceae bacterium
GCGGCATCAAAATCTCCAACCGTGAAATGAAGGCACTGATCGACCAGTACCTGACCCCACACGAGTGGCATGGGGAGTGGAATTACAGCATCGCCCCAGCCAACATTGCCTTCAGTTGAGCGTGTTGTTCATTTCCAGGCCCTTACCAACGCACTACATGCGCGCGGAGTACATTTGGAGTACGGTGGCTGCATGGAAGCCCATACGAAGCGGGCTGCAGGACGGCAAACAGTGAAGAACGACCGCATTCAGCTCAGAGTCTCAGACGAGCGACGAGCTCGGTACGAGGCGGCTGCCGCCGTGCAAGGGCAAACCCTTACCGAGTTCGTTACCCAAGCCGCAGACATCGCCACCGAACACACACTCGCAGATCGCAGGACGTTCATCCTGGACGAAGATGCCTGGGAACGTTTCAACGCTGTGCTCGACGCCCCTCCGAAGGTCGTTAAGGGCTTGGTTGATCTTTTCGACTGCCCAGACGTCTTCGGTGGTGGAGAGTGAGCCAATGGAAGCGTCCCGAGACACTGTCCAGGATCCACGACACCCAGCAGTTCTCCTGCGGTGACCCGGCCCTGGGCCAGTGGCTCAAGCAGTATGCCTTGACGAACCACCGCAGTGGCGCCGCGCGGGTCTTCGTCGCGACCGTGGACGAAGATCGTGTGGCTGGCTACTACTGCCTATCAACGGCATCCGCCTCGAAGGGAGCGCTGCCTGAGCGGGTAGGCAAGGCCATGCCTGAACCTGTCCCCCTGATCCTCTTGGGGCGGCTTGCAGTCGACCAGGAGCATCAGGGCGGCGGTCTGGGAGCTGGCCTGCTCCGCGACGCCATGCAACGCGCGCTCTCGATCGCCGACAACATCGGAGTTCGAGCGCTCATCACTCATGCCGCCAACGACACTGCAGCGAAGTTCTACGAACGCTTCGGGTTCGTGCCCTCGCCAACGGACGAGCTTCACATGGTGGTCATGCTCAAAGACGTTCAGGCCATCCTCCAGAGGTAACGACCTCTGCGCCTCGATGATCTGAATCGACGACCTCGCTTACGACTCCCTGCCGACGGCAACACCGCTGAGCTGGGCAGACGCCCCTCCAGCTGGCTTCTTTGAGCTTCGGAAGTGGTGCCCTATCCCGCCGGAAACGTGGATCCCAGTGGATCCCATCCGACCCGAAGGAAGCAGTTCAGCGCTGCCGCCACCGGGACCGCAACGCGGCCCACCCCGCCGCGAGCACCGTCACCACAGCCACCGCACCGAGCGCGATCAGCCAGTTGCGCAGGTAATCCAGCGGCAGGAGTGAGACCGGGGCAGGGCCGGGCCGCAGCAACACCGGCAGCGCCACCGCCGTCAGACAGCCGCCTACGATCAGCCCGCCACGCAACGCCCCCCGCGCCCGCAGCGCTGCGCCCAACAGCAAAACGAGCGGCACCAGCACCCCGTCGTGCAGCAACACCACAGCCGCCAGCCACACCACGACGTCCAGCGGATCGCGGATATTCGGGTCGGTCAGCAAGATCGCCGCACCGGTCCCGATCCCGGCGAGCCCGACGGCGCCTATCGTCACCCGCCCCTTCATGCCCTTCACGGCAGCACCTCCAGCAGCGTGACCCACTTGGTCTGCAGCACGCCCGGCCGGTCCGGGGCGATGATCCGGGCCGGGGCACCGTGGTCGGGCGTGAGCGGCGCGCCGTTCAGCGCGAGTGCGAGCAGCGTCAGCGGATCCCGGGCGTAGGAGGCGCCCATTACACTCACCCCGTAGTTCCCGCCGCGTTCAAGCGACACCACCCGGATTCGTGCGCCGTGCGGGGCGCCCGCCCGGTCCAGTAGGTCTCGCAGCCGCACGCCCGTCCAGTGCGCGTCCTTGCTCCACCCTTCGACGCACGCGATCGGCAATACCACCGAGTGCTGCTCGAGTGACCGCAGCTGAGGAAGAGACAGCTCATAGGGCTCCGGCCCAAGGACTCGCAGCCGCCACCCTGCCAGCCGCTCGCGGGTCACCCCAGCCTGCGCGGCCGTCTGCCGGACCGGCAGCCCCTGCGGACCGTGGTTCGGGTGCCGAGGCGCGAGCAGATCCACGTTCTTGAAAGGACCGAACGACTGGCCGACCGTCGCCAGCGTCACTGCGCCCACCGCCGCGCCCAGGCCTACGAGGAACGACCGGCGGTCCGGTCCGTCCAGCGCGTTCACGGTCACCGCCCGCCTCCAGTTCGCCGCGATGACCGGCGCCTTGACAGCGATGTGAAGGAGCAGCGAGCCCGTCACCACCCACGCCAGCGCCCAGTGCACCTGCCGGAACGGGAAGGGCCACGGATACCACTCCGCCGTGTCGAGCAGCCCCGTGAACAGTTCCAGCAGCACGGCCGCCACCAGCACCGCGATCGACAGCCGCTCCAGCGCATGCAGGACGGAGCGCACCACCGGACGTACGAACAGTCGCGGATACACCGTCCAGAGCTTGGCGAGCACCAGCGGAATCGCTGCGATGCCGCTCGCCACATGCAGCCCCTGCGTCAGCCGGTAGCCCCACACCGGTCTGCTCGGCAGCACGTTCGCTGCCCATCCGGGCGGTTGCTGCAGATAGTGGCTGATCACGCCGGTGACGAAACACACCGCGAGGACGGCGCCCAGTGCGCGTCCGACAACGGTGGCGGTACGGGCGTCGTGCAGCCGCCCCCGGAGGACGGGGACCGGCAGTCGGGGAAGGACGGTCCGAAACCTCATAGCCCCCATGAGACCTCGTCGGGTCCTGCAAAAGGCCGTCCAATTCCTTACGGAATGCGAACACCGGCGGCGCAGGATCGTCTCAAGGGCTCGCTTGCGAAGGCGAGCCCTTTGCGTAGGTTCTGAGATCGTTTGCGGAGCTGAGGCGCCGATGCTGTTGAGAGGTCCATTCGGCGGGCGCATATTCCTTCTGTGCCTGCGTACTTCGTACTTGACGTTGGCGCTGTTGTGTCCGGGAGAAGTCTTGACAGGGTCCAGGCAGGGTCGCATCATCCCTAGCACGAAGTTTTAACTACCTGGTGCGTTAATTACAGGCGTCGCTCCCACCCGCTCCCCGCCCGGGTACTCGCAGAGGAGTAAGAGGAGTACACATGACCGCCACCAGCTCACCGCGGCCCGGCAGCTCCCGTGCCACCGCCGTCGGCGCCTTTGGCAGCGCAGTGATGATCGACGTCTCCGCCGTGGCCGACGCCGTCATCTGTGGAGTCGGTGTCCACGGCTACATGCTCGCCCTGATCCACCTCACACGCCTCCTGGAAGGGGAGCAATGAACCACTCCGTTTTGACCGGCCTGATCGGCTCCGGCATCGGCCCCTCGCTCAGCCCCGCGCTGCACGAGCGCGAGGCGGATCGGCACGGGTTGCGGCTGCTGTACCGCCGTCTTGATCTCGACGTGCTCGGCCGCCGCCCGGAGGAGGTGGAGGTGCTATTGCGAGCCGCGCGCGATGCCGGCTTCGACGGGCTGAACATCACCCACCCCTGCAAGCAACTGGTCATCAGGCACCTGGACGAGCTCGACCCGACCGCCGCCGAGCTCGGCGCGGTCAACACCGTGGTGCTGCGCGACGGCCGGGCGGTCGGTCACAACACTGACGTCACCGGCTTTGCCCACAGCTTCGCCCGCGGTCTCCACGACGCGGCCACCGACCACGTGGTGCAGCTCGGCGCGGGCGGTGCGGGCGCGGCCGTCGCACGCGCGATGCTCACCCTCGGGGCAGACCGGCTCACCGTCCTCGATGCCGATTCGGGCCGGGCCGCCGCGCTCGCCGAGGCACTGGAGCAGCGGTTCGGCCCCGGCCGGGCCGCCTCCGCCGAGCTGCCTGAGCTGCCTGGGGTGCTTGCGGAGGCGGACGGTCTGGTGCACGCGACGCCGGTGGGCATGGCGGCGCACCCGGGCCTGCCGCTCGCGGCGGAGCTGTTGCTGCCCCAGCTGTGGGTGGCCGAGGTGGTCTACCGGCCGCTGGAGACAGAGCTGCTGCGCACCGCGCGTGCCCTGGGCTGTCGGACCATCGATGGCGGAGGCATGGCGGTGTTCCAGGCGGCGGATGCCTTCCGGCTCTTCACCGGCTTGGAGCCGGACACCGAGGCGATGCTCGCCGACTTCGCCGAACTGGTCGGCGCATCCGCCCCCGCTGTCGCGGACTGACCCGCCTTCTGACCCGCCCTCTGACCCGCGGACTGACCCGCCCACTGACACGCCGACCCACGCCCCCGTACGCAGTTCCCTCGGAGAGACCCATGCGTAAGTCCATCGCCACCGTCTCGCTCAGCGGCTCGCTCTCGCAGAAACTGGTGGCCGTCGCGGCGGCCGGTTTCGACGGCGTGGAGATCTTCGAGAACGACCTGCTGGCCAGCCCGCTCGCCCCGGAGGAGGTGCGGGCCAGAGCGGCGGATCTCGGGCTGGCCGTCGAGATGTTCCAGCCCTTCCGCGACTTCGAGACCGACGACGCCGATCAGCTCGCAGCCAACCTGCGCCGTGCCGAGCGGAAGTTCGCAGTGATGACCCGGCTCGGCACGGACCTGCTGCTGGTCTGCTCCTCGGTCGACCCCGCCGCGCCCGCCGACGACGCCCGTACCGCCGAGCAGCTACGGTTGCTCGCCGAGCGCGCCGCAGCGCACGGGATACGGATCGCCTACGAGGCGCTGGCGTGGGGCCGCCAGGTGAACACCTACGACCACGCCTGGCGGATCGTTGAAAAGGCGGACCACCCAGCGCTGGGCACCTGCCTGGACAGCTTCCACATCCTCTCCCGAGGTGGCGACCCGGCCGGGATCGGGCAGATCCCGGGCGAGAAGATCTTCTTCTTGCAGCTCGCCGACGCCCCTCGGACGGCTATGGACGTGCTTCAGTGGAGTCGCCACTACCGGTGCTTCCCCGGCCAGGGCGGCTTTGACGTCGCCGGGGTGGTCGCGGCTGCGGTCCGCGCGGGATACACGGGACCACTGTCCCTGGAGGTCTTCAACGACGTGTTCCGGCAGGCCGACGCGGCGCGCACCGCGGTGGACGCGCTGCGTTCGCTGCTGGTGCTGGAGGAGTCGGCCGGGCTCACCTCGCCGCCGGAGCCCGTCGTGCCGACCGGCTTCGCATTCGTCGAGCTCGCGGCTGCGGACCCGGAGCCGCTGCGCGGCCTGCTCACGGCGCTCGGCTTCGTACGCACCGGGCGGCACCGTGGTGGCAAGCCGGTCGAGCTGTGGGAGCAGGGGGAGGCACGGCTGCTGCTCAACGCCTCCGCGCTCGGCGTCTCGTCCGCCCCGGGTGAGGGACCGGCGCTGGTCGCGCTCGGCCTGGAGAGCCCGTCCCCCGAGGCGGCCATGCGGCGCGCCGAGTCGCTGATCGCCCCGGTCCTGCCGCGCCGCCGCAGACCCGAGGACGTGCAACTGGACGCGGTCGCCGCGCCCGACGGCACCGAGCTGTTCTTCTGTGCCACCGCCCGCCCCGGCCTGCCCGACTGGCGGCGGGACTTCACCATGGCGGAATCCTGGACAAAGCCTGGCCCGGCACCGCTGGTGACCGGGATCGACCACGTCGCGCTCACCCAGCCCTGGCACCGGTTCGACGAGGCCTCCCTCTTCTACCCGGCGGTGCTGGGTCTGCGTCCCGGGGAGAGCCTGGACCTGGCGGATCCCTACGGCCTGTTCCGCAGCCGTGCGGTGGCCGATGCCGACGGTGGGCTGCGGATCGCGCTCAACGTCGCCCCGGGTCCGGGCCACGAGGACGGCCGCCCGCAGCATGTCGCGCTGGCCGTCAACGACCTCGGCTCGGTGCTGCGCCGCCTGCGCGCGTCCGGTGTCGCCATGCTGCCGGTGCCCGCCAACTACTACGAGGACCTGGAGGCCCGCTTCGTCCTGCCCGAGGCAGAGTCGGCCGGGCTGCGTGAACTCGGCGTCCTGTACGACCGGGACGAGCCCGGCGAGTTCCTGCACTGCTACACGGCGACGTACGGGCGCCTCTTCTTCGAACTGGTCGAGCGGCGCGGTGGGTACCGCGGCTATGGTGCGGCCAACGCCCCGGTGCGGCTGGCGGCGCAGCACGCAGGTCAGCTTAACGGCTGGTCACGCACGGTCATAGACTGAGGCACACCGTGCGGTTCACCCGCCCGCACGCACCTTCCACCTTCCACTCTCCGCCTTCACCGCCACCGCACCGAGGAGCAGCATGGCAGCCGCCACCCCCGCCGGTACCGCCGCGAAGCGCACCCGTGACGCGTCCCGCACCCGGGCGGAGATCCTGGAGGTCGCCACCCAGGAGTTCGCCCAGGCCGGCTACACCGGGGCGCGGGTGGACGAGATCGCCGCGCGGATGCGCACCACCAAGCGGATGATCTACTACTACTTCGGCAGCAAGGAGCAGCTGTTCACAGCGGTGCTGGAGCACGTCTACGCCGCGATCCGGGAGCAGGAGCAGCAGCTGGAGGCGGCCGGTCTGGAGCCCGTCCAGGCGGTGCGGCGGCTGGTCGAGCTGACCTTCGACCACCACGAGGCGCACCCGGAGTTCATCCGCCTGGTCAGCATCGAGAACATCCACGAGGCCGAGCACATCACCGTCTCGGAAACGCTGACCAAGCTCAATTGGCCCGCGATCGAGGTGCTGGGGCGGATCCTGGACGCCGGGCGCACACGGGGCGTGTTCACCGCGGACATCGACGCGGTGGACCTGCACGCGATGATCAGCTCCTTCTGCTTCTTCCGGGTGGCCAACCGGTACACCTTTGGCGCCCTGTACGGGCGCGACCTCACCGACCCCGAGCGGCGCGAGTACTACCGCACCATGCTCGGCGACATGATCGTCCGCTACCTGGCCGGCGAGGCCCCCTGAGCGGGACTTGTACGGTCAACGCCACGCAGACGACTAACTTTGTTGAGACAGGACAGTCGGCACTCAGGGAAAGCGTTGGCGGGGGCGGCTCTAGTGAGCGGAGCGGTTCATGGCGGAGGCCACGTAGGCGGAGGCCGGATTGAGGTAAGCAGGATCGATGTGGATGTCTATGAGAACCACGCCTTGCTGATGGTCGAAAGCTCGCTTGAGAGTGGTGAGCTCGTTCGGGCAGGTGATGCGATACCCGCTGGCACCCATCGACTCGGCGAACGACGCCAGATCCGGGGTGCGATGAGTGGCGTAGTGCGTGTCGCGTCCGGCACGGGTGAGGTTGTGCCGCTCTTGGCCGAAACCGTGATCGTTGAGGACGATGACGGTCAGGGGCAGTCGGTAACGGACCGCTGTGTGGAACTCGGCAAGCGACATCATCAGTTCGCCGTCCGCGGTGACGTTGAAGACCCGCTGGCCAGGCCTGGCGAAACAGGCACCGATAGCCACTGGCAAGGACTGCCCGATCGCTCCGAAGTCGGCGCTCACACAGGTGAAGTCCCTCGGGCCCGACGCAGGGAGCAGTTGGCATGCGCTCAGCGAGGCATGACCGCCGCCGATCACCAACAGCCGCTGTTCGGGTAGCAGGCCGCGCACTTCGTCGAGAGCGTCGAGCACATGCACGCCCGTTCCGGTGTGCCTGTCTCGGTCCTGCAGCGTCCACGAGGCAAACTCCTCACTGTGCCATGAGGAGGCAGGGGTGCCGGAGCCTGCCGCGGGGAGCTCCTGGAGTAGCCGCTCGGTGCCGACTTGTGCGTCGGCACGAAGGTCGGCTCCGCACACCAGGTCGCCAAAAGGCGGCTCGACGTCGATCCGTACCAGGGCGGGAGGGCGCTGGCGGGCGTCCAGTGAGGAAACGGCAAGCGGATGCAATGAGGTGCCGACTGCCAGGACGACATCGGCGGTTTCCAACAGCTCACGGGCACGGCCATCGCCCATCGCTCCAGCCACCCCGGCTTCCAGCGTGCGCCCAGCGAATAGGCCCGCCGCGCGCAGCGTCGTGACCAATGGCGCGCCTATCAACTGTGCCAGATCTTCCAGGGCGGCTCCGGCACCCAACGCGCCGCGCCCCGCCAGTACCAGTGGACGCTGCGCGGCAGCCAGCAGCCGAACCGCTTCAGCTACGATGGTCTCATCCAACTCGGCCACAGTATCGGCAACATGGGTCGCGCCAAAATTCACCGGATCCAACAGTTGAGCCGGCATCTCCTGCACGTCCACCGGAAGATGCAAGGCGAAAGGGTGGTCCACCGCCAGGGTGTCAGCCGCCAACTGGAGTATCTTGCCCGCCTCTTCGGGATGTTCAATACGCCCGGCCTCTCCTGCACACAGCAAAGAGAAACGCTTCTGCTCAAGAATCTGAGGATTTCGCACATCCCGATCCGAGACATCCCCAGCCAGTAGCAGCACCGGCGAGCGGTACGCCCTGGCGACCGCCAACGATGTCGCCGTGTTTGTGACTCCTGGCCCCGCCGTCACCGTCGCTACTCCGAGGCGGCCGCTGAAGCGGGCATAGCCATCAGCCATACCTACCGCTCCTGCTTCATGACGGGAATGTATGAGCTGTATCCGGTAACGCTCCTTCAGGTCACACATCAACTCCTGGTTCGCTGCACCCATCAAGACAAATGCCGTATCGGTGCCGGATAGGGCCACAGCATCGGCGACAACTTCGCGCACTTTTTGCACGATTTCCCTCCCTTGAGTGAGCCTGATCGGAGATTCTCGCCATCGGCGAGCGCGGCAGGTTCACCCCGCGTGTTTCACTTCATGAAGTTTAAGGGATGGTAATCGCCGCAACTCGCGGGGTGATAATTGCCGTTTTATAAGCGATTGTCAATTAGAAAGTTTTGATATATAGTTGAAGTGATTTATCCCCAACTCAGACGGCTCGCCCGCGCACGGCGCAACCTCGACAGGGCGCGGCTCACCGAAGCTGAGTGGCGCCAGTGCTGAGAAGCCGAGCGCTGGTTCCTCGCCGCAGAGCAGGCCCGACCGGGCACCCTCTTGGGGCACCTCAATCTTCGATCAGCGCGTCAGCCGGACATCATGGGCAAGGCGATGGCCGCGAGCATGAGCGCGATGCCACTCAGCAGGTCGGAGCGGATACGGATGAGACCCGCGGCGAATCTCCCGATGTGCAACCCAATCAGTGACATCACCGCGGTAGTGGCGCCGAACACAATGGCGGGCGCCCAGGGCGCGAATCCGAGCAGTCCGAGACTTGCGCCGCCGACAAGATTGTCCAGGCTCAATGAGAGCGGGATACCGAAGAGCGTCACCCACGGGTCATCGACTTTTTCGGGAGGATCAGGGGTCCGCAAGGCTCGGATCACAAGGGACAGACCATACCCGCCCAAAGTGGCCGAGCCCGCGTAGTCAGAGAATGTGCCGATCATATGGCCGAGATAGCGCCCGAACAACAGGCCCACCAGTGGCATTACGCCGTCCCACAAGCCGAATATCAGCGCAATCTGGAATGCGCGGCGAAGGGTGAACGGGACCGTACCGAGCACGATCGACACCCGGAAATTGTCCAAGCTGAGGACGAAGCCGACGCCAAGGAGTGGCCAGATCATATGCATATGTCACAGCCTTCCGGTAGGCGGTAGTTGGCGCGGTAACGACCTGGGGAGCAATAGGGAGTGGATCAGCGAGTGGCGTCATGCGGCTTCGAATCCAAGGCGGAGGAGGGAGGCGACGCGGAGCGTCGTTGACCGACGACAACGCAGGAGGCTTCAGTCGCAGGGCGTCGGGAGCCCGCTCCCTATTGCTCCCCAGGTCGTAAGGGCCGTCGCGGTTGCGGCAGTCGCGGAATCACTGGCACCGGCACTAGCCACTGCTCGGGTGGCCGCGGTGTGGCCGAGGGGTGAGTACGCCATCACGGATTCCGGTCCTCTCATTGGCGGCCCGTACTTTCTCGGCAACAATGTCGTGGTCAGGAGAGAGATGGCAGACCGGATCAGTTCGCGCCGCGTCGCCGGTGAGCTGGAATGCCTGGCATCGGCACCCGCCGAAGTCGATCTCGCGACGCTCGCAGCTTCGGCACGGCTCCGGCATCCAGTCCGTCCCGCGGAAACGCTGGAACAGCGGAGAGAGGGCCCATATCCAGGCCAGGGAGTCTTCGCGCACGCTCGCGCGCGGCAAGGGCAGCGAGTGCGCGGCCGGGCAAGGCAAAACGTCGCCGTTCGGAGTGACGGTGAGCTGCTGCTTTCCCCACCCACCCATACAGGGCTTGGGGTATCGGCTGTAATAGTCGGGAAGAACGTAGACGATCTCCATCCGCCCCTTCAGGCGCTCACGCGCGGCGCGTACCACCGCCTCCGCCCGCTCGAGCTGTGTCCTGTTGGGCAACAGCGCGCCGTGGTTACGCCACGCCCAGCCGTAGTACTGAGTGTTGGCCAACTCGATGAAGTCGGCTGCCAACTCCTCGGCCAGATCCAGCACGGCGGCGACCCTGTCGATGTTCCGGCGGTGCAGGACGACGTTCACCGTGAGCGGCCAACCCAGTTCCTTCACGATGTGAGCCGCCTCGATCTTGCGTTGGAAGGACGGCGTGCCGGCGATCCGGTCAGACAGGGCCGGCTCGTCGGCCTGAATGCTGATCTGTACGTGATCGAGACCGGCCGCCCTGAGCTGCTCTGCGCGGCGCCGGGACAGGCCGAGCGCACTGGTGATGAGGTTGGTGTAAAAGCCCAGTTCCCGCGCGCCGGCCACCAGCTCGACCAGGTCGCGGCGCAGGAGTGGCTCACCGCCCGACAGGTGCAACTGCAATACGCCCAGTTCTTGGGCCTCGGCCAGCACCCGCTGCCATTGGGCTGTGGTCAGTTCGTCGTGGTAGTCGCCGAGGGTGACCGGGTTGGAGCAGTACGGACACGACAACGGGCAGCGGTAGGTGAGTTCAGCCAGCAATCCGACAGGTTGCGCGGCGGCACGCAAGGCGTCCCCCCGCGAAGCAGGGGGAGCTTCGGTTGAGGGTGGGGGGTGGCGACGGGCGGGGCTACTCATCATCGATCTCCACACAGATCTCCACACATCGCTTGGCGGCGAGCCGAGCGAGGAAAAGCCGCACATCCTCGTCGATCACCCGGTCATATCGCCCGCGCAGAGCCGCCACGATGTCGGCCACCGTGCGGCGGCCGTCGCACACGGCCAGGATGTCCGCGCCCGTCTGGTTGAGGACCACGACCGACTCCGGACCCAGCAGGACGTGTTGTTGCCGCACCGGATCGAACCGCATGCGCATGTGGGACGCCAGTTTCGGACGGCTCGACGAGGTCATTGCGGTGCTACCGCGTTCGCCGACCGCGCGCTTTTCAGTCCGGACGCGCTTTTCAGTCCGGATAGGCTTGATCGATGGCATTCAGCATCCTCCAGAGCACATCGCACTTGAATGTCAGCGCCGCCACGGCGCGCTGCTGTTCCGCCGCGGATCGGCAGTGCGTGGTCACCACCTCCAGGGCATGTTCAGCGTCGCGGGGGGCCTGATCCAGTCGAGCCCGGAAGTAGGCCAAGCCGTCCCGCTCGATCCATGGGTAGAAGCGCTCGAACGCGGCGAGGCGCTCGGCCATCAGATCCGGGGCGAACAGTTCGGTCAACGAGGACGCCACCGCTTCGACCCAGGGCCGGGTGCGGGCGAAGCTGACGTAGTCGTCGACGGCGGATCGCACCCCCGGCGTGACATGGCGTTCATCGCGTAGCTCGTCGCGGCTCAGTCCCACTGCCTCGCCCAAGCGCAGCCACGCTTCGATCCCGCCCTCCCCACTTTTGCTGCCGTCGTGGTCGACGATGCGGCGGATCCACCGGCGGCGCACATCAATGTCGGGACAGTTGGCGAGGATGGCGGCATCCTTGCGGGGGATGTTCACCTGATAGTAGAAGCGGTTGGCCGCCCAGCCTTGGATCTGACGTCGACTCAGCCGACCGTCGTTCATCCTCAGATGGAAGGGATGCTGATCGTGGTAGAAACGCGACTGGGCACGCAGCGCCTCGACAAAACCGCCGATCGCTTCCCTGCTGAGCTCGGTTGATGTCATGGCGGCCCTATACCTGTATCTCCAACCCGTCCATGGCCACTTCCATTCCACGCTCCTCGACCAGACGTCGCTCCGGCGCGTCCTCCAGCAGGATCGGATTGGTGTTGTTGATGTGAACATAGATCTTGCGCTCGATGGCAAGTGGTGACAGCTGTCCTAGGCTGCCGTCCGGACCATGGATCGGAAGGTGGCCCATCTCCCGTGCGCTCTTGCCGGACAGACCGAGCCGGATCAGCTCATCGTCTCGCCAGCAGGTTCCGTCGACAAGCAGACAGGCACAGTCGTCCAGCTGCTCGCGCACCGCCGTCGTGAGCTGCTGTACCCCCGGGAGGTACACCGCTGTCCGGCCGCTGCGCTCGTCAGTCAGGCGGTAACCCACCACCCGTCCCTGTTCGCCCCTGGAACCGAAGGGACCGAAGCGCGCCCGTTTGCTCGTGGGAGCGTCGAAGGCTCGGTAGCGAAGCCCATCCCCCAAGGACACCTCGACTCCCGGAACGACTGGTCGCCATTCGACCGGACAGTAACGTTCCAGCGTCCGCAGCAGCGACGTCCCCTCGCACAACGTCTCGTGCACTGCGTGGGTGGCGTGCAACTCAAGGGCCCGACTCTCGCGCAGCAGCAGCAGGCCAAGCGTGTGATCGAGCTCGGTGTCGGTCAGTAGTACCGCCGCCAGCGGCGTCGTCCGTATCTCTCTCGGATGGGGGGTCGGCAGGGACTCGATCTGGGCGCGGATATCAGGGGACGCGTTGAGCAGGAACCACCGCCGGTAGTCGGGGCTCACCGCGACGGACGACTGGGTGCGAGAGCGGCAGGGCCGGGAGCCCTCGCGGACCGCACGGCATCCCGGACAGCCGCAATTCCACTGCGGAAATCCGCCCCCTGCCGCCGAACCCAGCACACGCAGCCACATCCTGGTGCCTCCCGGGAGGCCGAGAGGCTGCCGAGCACCTGGACCCGGCAGTCCCCGGCCGTTCAGCTACTCACTCATCTGAGTCCATTGAGTCCATTGAGTCCATTGAGTCCATCTGAGCGAGGTACATGGTGACCTCGGCTCCGCACTTGATTTCCTCGAACTCGGGAGTCTCCCACGAGCGCATCGCCTTCCTCCTCTCCGTCGCCTCATCCGGGAAGCGCGAATGCGAACAGAGCGTCGCCGTGGGGTCCGCCCGCCATGCCCGGCGCGTACCCTTCGATCCAACCACCCCATCCGACCGGTACGGCGATGTACTGCTGTCCGTCGATGCGGTAGGTCGTTGGACTGCTGTGGTGCCCGCTTCCCGTCTGGAACTGCCACAACAGCTTGCCGGTTCGGGCGTCGAACGCGTTGAACTCCCCGGACGGTGTTCCGCAGAACACCAAGTCACCAGCTGTGGCCAGCACCGACGCGGAGATCGGCAGATGCCAATTCCAGCGCCATGCCTCCTCGCCGGTCGCTGCGTGGAAGGCCTTGACCTGCCCTACCGCGTCCGCGGAATCCACGGTGACGCTCGCTCCCCAGTAGGGGATGCTTTCCTGGAACTCCCGGCGCCGCCGCGTGACGCAGGCGCCCACGTCCTGGGTCGGAACGTAGAACATGTTCGTCCGGGGACTGTAGGCAGCGTGGCACCATTCCTTCCCACCGGCCGGCCCCGGCCAGAAGTGCACCTCCTCCCCCTCCTTGTCGGGATACACCAAAGGCGTGACGGCGCCGGTCGGGCTGATCTCACCCCAGGTGATCCGGTCAGCGAACGGCGTGACCCGCACCAGTGCACCGTTGGTGGGGTCCAGCACGAAGAAGTAGCCGTTCTTGTCGAAGTGGGCCAGCAGTTTCCGCCCGTCCTGCTCGAACAGGATCATTTCCATGTTGGAGTCGTAGTCCCACAGATCGTGGGGGGTGAACTGGTAGTGCCAGCGTATCTGGCCGCTGTCGACATCGACGGCGATCACACTGTCGGTGTAGAGGTTGTCGCCTTGGCGGATCTCACCATCGAAGTCGGGCGCTGGGTTGCCGGTGCCCCAGTACAGCAGGTTCAGCTCTGGGTCGTACGTCCCCGTGATCCAGGTGTTGCCACCGCCGCGTGCCCACGCCGGGCTGTACGACGGCCAGGTCTGCGAGCCCGGCTCGCCGGGCTTGGGGATGGTGTAAGTCCGCCAGACGCGCTTGCCGGTGTCGATGTCGAAGGCGTCGAGATGGCCACGCACCCCGAACTCCCCGCCAGAACTGCCCACAATGACCAGGTTCTTCACCACCAGCGGCGCCACCGTCGCGCTCTCCGCAGCCCGCACATCACCGTTCGTGACGTCCCATACCATTTCGCCCGTGGCGGCATCGAGCGCGACCACATGGGCATTGAGGGTCACCACGAAGACTTTGCCCTTCGCCACCGCCACACCACGGTTCACATTGCCGCAGCACAGCGATACGTCGAACGGGATCGCATGGTTGTACTGCCACAGGCACTGTCCCGTCTTGGCGTCGAGGGCCCAGACCCAACCATCCCACCCAGACAAGTACATGACACCACCCACGATGAGGGGCGCGGCCTCGAACGCATACGTCGAAGACCCCGCGTGCAGTCCGTAGGACCCGCACTGGAAGACCCATGCGGGACGTAGCCCCCGGACATTCTCCGTGGTGATCTGCTCCAGTGCGCTGTATCGCTGGCCGTTGTAGGTGCCGTAGTAGGTGAGCCAGTTCTGCGGTTCCGTACTCGCCGCGAGAATGCGCTCATAGGTGAGGTGCTCGGCCACGCGCGGCGCGCTCCCGACAATGTCACTGGCCTCGGAGAGCTTGATAGCCGGTGGTGCCTTCACATAGTCCGTCGTCGGCTTCGCCACAGCCACTCCCATCAATTCAATCCGGTCGGGGCTGCTCCGGACGGTCGAGGCGGGCATCCGGTGGCACTTCCCCGAGAACAACGATCGCGCCGAGCAGGCCACGGCCCTCGTCATTTCCGATGGGGGAGCTGTACCAGTAGCACCCCGGACCATCGAGGTTGATGCTGACCTCTCCTCGCGAATGGATCGGCAGCCAGATCCATCGGCCTTCTCCGTTACTGGGCAGGAGCGCGCAGTGAGTGTTGCTGTCATCGTTGTAGAGCACGATGTCGACGTCGCCCCCGTGGGGCAGGATGAGGGTCGCGGGATCCCATACCAGCTCATCCAGCGGGATGCGCACTTCCGCCTTCATGCGGCCCCCGGGCTCCTCCGTGGCCTGGCCGATGTTTCCACTTGCGAGCAAGCGGCCCAATGCCGCCTTGTTCTGCCTGTCCAGCCCGAGTTCACTCAGCGCAGCAGATCGAGCCGCTGCGTCGCTCGTCATCAGCTCCTCCTGATACCGAATCGTCCCCTGTCTGTCCGGTGGTGGAGTGTTCGCTCATATATCAGTATCCGCCCTGATTCCGCGAGATCGCCAGTTGTCCGCACGCAAGCCGCACGCACGCCGCACGCACACACGCCGCACGCAGGCCGCACGCACGCCATGAGTCGCTTGCCCGGCTGCTGCCCGACGCGTGCCTGCCCGAGGCACCGGCCATCGGTGGCCATCGGACCCGTACCAACGATGTCGAGATCGATCTCGTCGAGCGGGAGGGCCGACATATCACTATGACCGGGCGCCGATCAGGCGACCAGCGCCGGGAGTCTGGTCTCGAACCACTTCAGAACACTTGAGCTGAGTTGTCGTCGCGAGTACTGGTTGGGATCGTAATAGGCGGCGTATACTTCTGCGAAATACTCGCCTGGATCAGTCCACTGGTAGTTGGAAACGAAGCACACTTCCCGATGACTCGTGTAGTAGCTCCACCACTGCCCGTTTCTGTCTTGAACGTAACTTCGGCGACTACTACGCTCATCTCCGCTGTTGTGAGCCCTCCAGTTGCCAAACTTTGCCTTGCGTTTGTGCTCATTCTCCCATCCGATCATTTCGGAGACGGCGTGTCCGATCTCATGCCGCAGCGCTTGCTTTGCTCCATAATCAGCTCTCTGTCTCAATTCGATAATGTTGGTCGATGGTGAGTAATAACCGTTAACTTCATCCCCCGGAAGGGGGTAAATTGCCTTCAGTTTGCCGTTGTACCGGGTATGCTCCTTGGGTAGGTAGCCCAATACCTCCTCGAGGCAGTCCAGCATGTGGTGGGTGAAGTGTGTGCCCGGCTTATCCGGGTGTGGCCCGATCTCGATTCGATACTTCTCGCCGAGCTCCTCCTCCCGTGCGGCGGGGCTTTTGGTCCGATCATGGCTGATGGTGCTGTGGCTGGCGGGTGCCACCGAGTGGTGCCCATACGACGGCGTCACACAGTGGCCCCCGTAAGGGCCGTGCCCCGATGGCACGTGCACGTGGTGCCCGCTCGGTATCCATGAGGATGGTGGGTCATGAGGGCCGTATATTGTCGGCTCGTCCCAGTGGTCCTCTGACGATCCGAACCAACTGCCGAGCCAGTCGAGCAAACCGCCCCCACCGCGCCTATGCGATGTCGATGTGAATGCTGTTTCATAAGGGCTGTATCCCGACGATCCGTGCCAGTGGTGCCCGTTCGGTGTCGATGAGGATGGTGGGTCAGGTGGGTCATGAGGGCCGTATATTGTCGGCTCGTCCCAGTGGTCCTCTGACGATCCGAACCAACTGCCGAGCCAATCGAGCAAACCGCCCCCACCGCGCCCATGCGATGTCGATGTGAATGCTGTTTCATATTCATAAGGGCCGTACCCTGGCGCCCCGTGCCCACTTGACGTCGACGCGGGCTCCCCCCGTACCCGTAGGAGTCGGGCTCATCCCACGCCCACGAGTCCCCCGGGCGGTACTGGTTTACCAAAGCCTCCGTGTGGGGGGTGAGGAAGGTGGGATCGTTGGTCCCGCCTCCCGCGAGTCGCTCCAGCAGGTCTCGGTCGTTGTTGTAGCGGCCTGGGAACGACGGGTTCAGCTTGTCCACTGGTGGCACCGATACCATCGATGCGACACGTGGCACAGACGACGGTGCCTCACCGGCGTCGATTGCCCGCGCGTTCAGCAGGGTCAGCGTCCGACGCGGATCGTAGTCCGCCGCTGGAACGTCCACCAGACGCTTCTCACGGGCTCCCCCTCTCAGCGCCCACACCTCGGTGGATAGGGCATCGGAGCCTCCGGCGGTCTTGTCGGAGCCCTTGGCCGGACTCCGCTCGGTGACCTGCCTGCCAGAGCCGATGTACTGGCGCAGTGTCAGATCTGACAAGTCACCAGTTTCCTCCCCGGCCAGGAGCGTCTCGCGGACCATGTTGTCGGGGCCCAGGAGCCAGGTGGCGGTGCGAGTGCGGGCACCGTTCGCGTCTGGCATCTGCACCTGCACGGTCAGCAGGTCCGGCCTCTCCCGCACGATGTCCACTCCGTGCCTGTTCGCGGAGACCGGTGTGCCGTCCGGGCGGGCCACACGGATTGGGCCGTCCAGTCCGGTGGCTGTTTCGAAGCGCAGCTGCCACGGGGTGCCCGGCAGCGGCAGGGTACGGAACTCGAAAGTCTGCTGCGGGGAGAAGTGGTGCACCGCGCCCAGCGGGCCACCGCTGACGGTGAAACCACCCGTCTCGCGGGGAGTGACCAGCCGATCCGAGAGCGGGGTGTGACGGGCGTCGACGAGCTCCAGCCGCGGCTGCTGCCCGTCCGACTGCACTACCCGCAGCCGGACACCGTCCAACTGCAGCGCCTCTTGTACTTGTAGGCCGATAGGATCCGTCAGTGCCTCCCGGACCAGTCCGGTCTGCACCGGTGGCATGGTGACGGTCACCGGGGTGGTCTTCGTGACACGGTTGAGCATCGCGTGCATACGGGAGTCCAGCGCGGCCGGGTCCAACCCCAAGGCGTGCAAGTCCTCCGCAGCGGTGTGTGGTGGTGTCGATTGCGCTATATGGCCGGCCGGCACCACGCCGGTTCTGTCCCCGGATGTCTGCCAGTGGCGGATCGATGCCTGCAGCGCCTGCGGTCCGCGTGTTTGGCGTGGTGGATGCTGTCGTTATCGCAGATCACCGCAACGGCAGGGGCGTTGGGGTAGGCGGCCAGCAGCATCTGGAGGAAGGCGACGAAGCAGGCGGCGTTACGTCGGCCGAAGTTGTAGACCCATGTGCCGGTGGTCATCTCCAAGGCGCCGAAGACGGTGGTCTGCCGGTTCTTGCCAGGGGTGGCCACCTCTTGCCGCGTTCCGCGCAGGATCCAGCTCGCCCGCACGGCAGGCAGCAGGTGCAGGTGGGTCTCGTCCTCGGCCCAGATCTTCGACCCGCGTGGCAGGGCCCGAAGTTGTCGGGGCACAGCGGCCAGGACGCGTCGCCGGTCGGGGTCGCCTTTGGCCACCAGGCGGGGCCTGCGCCAGGCGGCCTGCTCGCGCACCCGCCGGTAGACCGTGCGCAAGCTCAGCTTCGGGCGGCCCAGATACCGCCAGATCCGCCGGACGGTCCACGGTCCGGTGCGGGTCAACAACTCTTTGATGCGCTCGGCCAGCCTCGGCCCGCCCAGCCGGGGCCGCCCACAGCGGGGCTGGTCCGCCAGCCCCGGGGGATCAGTGCTGTTGCAGTGGTGGATCCATCGGCGCACCGTGCCCGGGTGGTAGCCGAGTGCCTCGCCGATCTCGGCTGCGGACAGTCCAGAGGCGGACAGCAGCACCATCACGATGCGGGCGGCCTCCCGCCACCGGTGATGCAGCAGGTAGTACAGATGTTGGTAGTCCTGATCGGGACGGTTGGCGAATACGCTTACCGGGCGCATACTGGCATCGACCTCGCCGGTTTTGTCGCGTTTGGTTCAACGTCGATACAACACCCGGCGAGGTCGTGCTGTCAGTACGCCATCGATCCAGCTACCAGCGCACACAGATTCTGCGCAGAACTTCAGGCATCCCGCTAAG
>JAFAUH010000295.1 GCA_019243445.1 Streptomycetaceae bacterium
ACGGTGGTGCCGCCTGCGGTGGGGCCCTGAGTGGGGTTGATGCTGCTGATCACCGGGGCGGCGACGTAGGTGTAGGTGAAGCTGTTGCTGGTACCGGTGGGCGTGATGACCGTGACCGGTACCGATCCGGATCCCAGCGGAGCTGTGGCGTTGATCTGGGTGCTGCTGACCGCGGTGAACGCCGCCGACGCCGTGCCGAACTTCACCGACGACGCGCCGGTGAAGCCGCTGCCGGTGATGGCGACCGCCGTCCCTCCAGTCGTCGGGCCCTGGGTCGGGCTGATGCTGCTGATCACCGGGGCCATACATGTCCTCCTTGCCGGTGCGGACTTGAAAGGGAAGGGCTGGGTCCTGGCCCGGCATTCCCCGCCAGGGCACAGCAGTTCGTGCTCCCTGCGCCCTGTCGCCTGCCCGGCCGGCATGGGACCGCCGGGCGGCGGGAGTCCAGGCACCGGCGCGGTAGGCGTCCGGTGCCTGGACTGTCCGGCCTCAGATGCCGGGGCCGGCGGTGTAGGTGTATCCGCCGGCGAGGGTGGCGCTGCCGCCGGTGGTGGTGACGGTGACATCCACGGCCCCGGCGGCGCCGGGCGGGGTGACGGCCGTGACGGTCGTGTCGTTGATGACGCCGAACGAGGCGGTGGCACCGCCGAAGGTCACCGACTGGGTGGTGGTCAAGCCGGTGCCGGTGATGGTGACTGTAGTGCCGCCGGAGGTCGGACCGGAGGTCGGTGACAGGCTGGCGACGGTGGGTGCGGCCACATAGGTGTATGTCAGGCCGTCGTTGGTGCCTCCCGCGGTGGTGACGGTGACGTCCACCGTTCCTGCGGCCGTGGCCGCCGGTACCGTGATGGTCAGTGCGCCGTCGTTGACGACGGTCGGGGTCGCGGCGTTGGCGCCGAAGCTCACCGAACTGGCGGAGGACAGACCGGTGCCGTTGAGGGTGACGGTGTTTCCGCCCGCGACGACTCCAGAAGTCGGATTCAGGCTGGACTTGAACGGCGGGTTGACGTAGTAGAACGAGATCGGGTTGCTGGTGCCTCCAGGGGTGGTCACGGTCACGTTGACCGTCCCGGTGCCAGAGGGCGAGGTGGCGTTGACCTGAGTCGGTGAAACCTGGGTGAACGCGGCGGACTTCGAACCGAAGTGCACGGCCGTGGTACCGGCCAGCCCGGCACCGGTGATGGTGACGAGCGTCCCGCCACCGGTGGAACCCTGGTTGGGAGAAATGGGCATGATACGCCTCCCGTGGTGAGCAGCGTTTTCCGTGGGAATGGTGGTTGATGCTGAACGACTGGCGCCTGCCACCGGGCGTGAGCACGCCCGGTGACCGAGAACATTGCGGGGTCTGGACGCTGCCGCATCAGCCGGGATTTACGCAGGCAGTGCTTGGCTGATGCGTTCACTGTTCTCGCCCGGAGATGCTCATTGCGGCAGCGCAATCGCTGTATTGCGGCCCGGAGATCTGCCCGGACCGCGAAGAGGTCGACTGCCGCAGCGAAGAGGATGAGCAATCCGCCGGATTGGATATGACTAATGCTCCATACGGCTGACATGCCCGGTCAATATGCCAGACGAAATCTCACCCGAATAGCCGAGCGCGCACTACCGCTTCACGCGTGACACCGGCAAGCGCCGTCCGCACGCCCGCGCACAACGCCGGTTATCTCACCGCTTCCGACCCGCACCCCCGGGAAATGCGACACACCCAAAGCCCCAAAAAGGAAGCATGTGTCGATACCGCCTCAACCTATCGCGCGAACGTAAGGTCATAGCATTATCGCACGTTATTAGCGGTCTCATGTCGGCATCGTCATTGTGCACGGCACGGGCTGCTCTTTCGTCAGGCGGAGGCACCCTTGACCAGGCCAGGAAGACATCGCGAAAGACCGCAGGACAGCTCAAAGTTGAATACCCGAAGGCGTGGACGGCGGCAATCGGCACGGATGTGGATCCGCGCGAGCACACTGGCCGCGGCGGCCGGGCTGACGATCCCCGCCCTCACCCCCTCCCCGGCCTGGGCGCACACCCACCAGCCCGGACAGGTCTACGTGATCGACGACGGCTCGAATGACGTCGCAGTGATCGACAGCAAAACCAACTCCGTCGTCGCCATCATCCCGGTCGACACCAGCCCGGTCGGCATCGCGGTCAGCCCGGACGGCCGACGCGCCTACGTCACCAACTCGGGCTCAGACAGCGTATCGGTCATCGACACCAAGCACGGGGACATCATTGCCACCATCGCTGTCGGTCACATGCCGTACGGTATCGCGGTCAGCCCGGACGGCCAGCGCGTCTATGTCAGCAGCAACGGCTCGAACAATGTCTCAGTAATCGATGCGAAAGCCAACGCCCTACTGGCCTTTATCCCCGTCGACGGCGACCCCTACAGTATCGCCGTATCCCCGGACGGCCAGCGCATCTACGCCACCAACGACAGCACGAACAATGTCTCAGTAATCGACAGCAGAACCAACTCCGTCATCGCCACCATCCCGGTCAACAACAATCCGGCCGGTATCGCGGTCAGCCCGGACGGCCGACGCATCTACGTCACCAACTCGGACTCCGGAAATGTATCGGTCATCGACACACGAACCAACGCTGTCATCGCCACCATCACCGTGGGAGAAACCCCCTATGGCGTTGCGGTCAGTTCGAATGGCCGACGCATCTACGTCGCCAACAACGGCTCGAACGATGTCTCAGTAATCGACAGCAGAACCAACTCCGTCATCGCCACCATCCCGGTCAACAACAATCCCTTTGGTGTCGCGGTCAGCCCGGACGGTCGACACGCCTACGTCACCAACGCCAACTCGAACAATGTCTCGGTCATCGACACGAAGACCAACGACCTCACCACCCTCACCATCCCTGTTCGCCTCTCCCCCTTCGGCATCGCCGCCCCTCCTGCCCGCCACTACCGCCACCATCGGAGCTGACCGGCCCCGGGTTGCCCATCAGCGCACCAACCCGCGCACCACCCCGCGCACCCGCTTCAGGCTCGGGCCCACGATGCGGCCGATCGCGGGTAGGTGCGGCTCTCCCTTCGCCAGCAGGCCCGCGCGTTCCCAGACCACCCGCATCCGCCCGGCACCGTGGCCCTCCGGCTCGACGGTGACCATGTGCTCGGCGAGGCGATGATGGTACGCGATCTTCTTGCGCATCGTCGGGAACTCCAACGGGGCAAGGAGCAGACCGGTGTTGTGCTGCCCCCGCTGGGTGATGGCGAGCACTGGGTGGCGAGTCCCCGCGAAGCCGTGCGGTGGCAGCGGAACAGCCGCCAGATCCAAGACTGCCTGGCCCTCGAAGATCCCGGGGCGCACCGGGTCGAGGCGGAAGGACGTGCTCAGCCGGTGGTCCTCGGTGGGTGCGAGGTGGATGGTGGCGACGACCGGGCCCATCGGCAGTTGGGCGCCGGGGTCGTAGGTGCGGACAGCGAGGGTGATGCGCGATCCTGTGCCCGGCTCGATGCGAGTGATCTCGTGACGCAGCATCGTGGTGCGGAACGGCCGGTCATGCAGATCCAGATCGGTCACCTCCAGCTCGCGCGCGGCCTGCGGATCGGCCGGTACGAGCGGACCCCAGTAGACGCGGCCTTCGCCGTCCTCGGTGATCTCCCGAGGCGCCACGTCACGTCCCATGCCGCGGGCGGCGAGCTGCGCTTCCTCGTATCGTCCGCTGCGCATCAGTTGGATCACTACGCGCTGGTCGCGCGGCAGACGCTGGAATGCCTCAGGGGTGAGGGTCGCCAGATACGGGGAGATCTCGTCGGCGAACTGCTTGATCCAGTCGGTGGTGCGGTAGGGGAAGTCCCCGGTGTACATCCGCAGATCGTGCTTGAGGAACTTGAAGTCCTTGTCGGCTTTGATGTCCTCGTGGCCGCTGTCGACGAGGAAGTCGTCGATGAGGCGGGCGACGTTGATGCGGTCGCGGACGTTTTCGATGCGGTGTCGCTGGTTGGAGATCGACAGCGAGCCGACCGCCTCGAACGGTGAAATGTACCAACGGTAGACCGGGTCCGGGACGACGGTGAAGGCATCCGCGAGGCAGTATGCCTGAGCGGAGAAGAGCTGGTCCTCGTAGTGGATGCCCTCGGGGAAGCGCAGTTGGTGGCGGTCGATGAACTCGCGCCGGTACATCTTGTTGGTCGACAGGTGCTCGAAGAGCATCTCGGGTTGCTGGCGGATGCCGCGCACTGTGCGCCGGGCGGTGAACAGGTGCGGATGCCAGTACGAGACGGAGCCGGTGTCGGTGCGCACCCGCTCGACGCCGCCCATGGCGAAGTCCACGGTGTCGTCGGAGCGCAGCTCGCCCAGGAGGATCTCGCAGGCGCGTTCAGGCAGTTCGTCGTCGCTGTCGAGGAACATCAGGAAAGGTGCGCGGGCGATTTCCATCGCTGAGTTGCGCGGTGCGCTGCAGCCGCCGCTGTTGTGCGGCAGGCGGTTGTAGACGATGCGGCTGTCCTTTGCCGCGAGTGCCTTGGCCACCTCGGGTGTGTTGTCCGTCGAGTGGTCATCACTGATGATGATCTCGATGTTGCGCAGCGTCTGGCGGCGCAGCGACTCCACTGCGCGCGGCAGTCGTTCGGCGTCATTGTAGACGATGACGGTGACCGTGACGTCAGGGGTGGTTGGGGTCGTCGGGGCCGTCGGGGCCATGGGGGTCCTCCGGGGAACTTCTGGGTGGCGGGGCGAGCTCAGGCATTCTGAAGACTCGTCACCAGTCCGATAGCGCGGCGGCCTTGTCGGGGGTGGGCGCGGGAGTGCGCTGGTCAATGGGGATGACGGGGGGTACGCCCTTCTCACCGAGGAAGACATGACGCACGACGCGTTCGGCGGCGTGTCCGTCGTCGAACGCGCAGAACTTGCGGCGGAATGCGGTGCGGTTGGCCGCCGCCTCCTCCTCGCACCAGGCGCCGGAGGTGAACATCTCCTCGACTTCGTCCTGGCTGCGGGCGACGGCGCCGGGGCTGTTCTCGGTCAGGTCGAAGTAGACGCCGCGGGTGGCCGAGTAGGTCTCCCAGTCGTCGGCGAAGACAACGATCGGACGGTCCAAGTTGGCATAGTCGAACATCACCGAGGAGTAGTCGGTGATCAATGCGTCGGAGGCAAGGCAGAGTTCCTCGATCGAGTCGTAGTTGGACACGTCGATGATCAACCCGCGTCGGTGGAGCTCTTCCAGAGGGGACAGGCCGCGGTCGTAGAAGTAGTGGCCGCGCACCAGCAGCACGAAGTCGTCGCCGAGGCGACCGGCGAGCCGCTCCAGATCCAGGCGCGGTGTCCACTCGGCCTCGTAATCGCGGTGGGTGGGGCAGTACAGCACCGCCTTGCGGCCGGGGGTGATGCCGAGCCGCTCACGCACGCGCAGCACGTCGGCGGCGGTGGCGCCGGAGAAGACGTCGTTGCGCGGGTAGCCGTAATCCAGTGAGGTGAAGGGAACGGGGTAGGCGCGCTGCCAGGTCTCGGTGGAGTGCTGATTGGCGGATACGCTGTAATCCCAGCGGGCGCACCGCTCCAGCAGCGCCTCGTAGTCCTCACCGCGGGAGGTTGCGGGGAAGGGGATCTGGTCAACGCCCATCCGCTTGAGCGGAGTGCCGTGGTGAGTCTGAACGTGGATCTGGCCTGGCCGTTTGACGATGGTGTCGGGGAAGTTGACATTGTTGATGAAGTACTTCGCGCGGGCCATCGCCGTCCAGTAGCGGCGGGTGCCGGGGACGATGTAGTCGATCCCGGGCGGAATCAGTGGCACGTTGGCACGGCGCACCACCCACAACTGGCGGATACTGGGGGCGAGTTCGGTGAGCTTGGCGGAGATCGCGGCAGGGCTGCAGGCAAGTCCACGATCCCAGTAGGCGGAGAAGACGGCGAGGTCCTCCTCCAGCGGAAGGCGCATCAGCTCGCGGTAGGCGCCGTCACGCGCCTTCTCGCCCAGCACCTGCTTGGCCTTGCCGGCTACCGTGCGCAGCACCCGCCGCTTGCGGTTGGCTGCTTGCAGGGCCCGGTAGCCGGAGAAGGAGCCGCGCTCCAGCATCGCGTGGCGCACACCGTTGAGATTCGCCGGGCGGCTGTAACCGGCGGGCTTGAAGCGCTGGAAGTGCCGGGAGGCGGTGTGGAAGAACTCGACCCGCTCCCGCTCGGTCATTCCGGGCAGGGTGAGCACCTTCAGGTAGCGGCGGATCTGGCCGCTGAAGACAATCTCGCGCTGCTCGCCGGTGATCGACAGGTGGTCCAGCAGCTCCCACAGCCGCTCGTACTGGGTGAAGAGGGTGAAGTGCCCCTCGGGTGCTGTGTTCTGAGGCTCCCGCAGCCGCACGCACACGGCGTCGTGGATCGTGATGCGCTCTGCGGCGAGCAGGCTGCCGAGGCCGGGGAGGACCGCTTCGTAGTCGTCCTGGATGAACAGGTCGGGG
>JAFAUH010000319.1 GCA_019243445.1 Streptomycetaceae bacterium
CAAGGAGGTCGTCCAGTGGGGCGGCGACGTCTCCCATCTGGTGCCGACACCGGTGCTCACCGCGCTCCAGGGCAAGGTCTCACACTCCCCAACCGCCCTTTAACTGCTCTTTAATGTCCTTGGGTCTCCTGCCCCGAGCCGCTGACCGACCGTCATCCGGTGACGCGGGTGGCCCACGTGGTCGTAGAGTCTGAACGCACCCGCCGCCCGGCCGGCCGCCGGGTCCCGCCGAGGAGAGACTGACCAGCGATGGACGTGCAGAACAAGCTCGACGAGATCGTTGCGGCTGTCGAGGGCGCGCGCTCCATGCCGATGTCGGCGTCCTGCGTGCTCAATCGCGCACAGCTGCTCACCTTGCTCGGCGAGGTGCGCTCTGTGCTCCCCGAGTCGCTGTCGCAGGCCGAGGCGCTGATCGGCGACCGCGAGCAGATGATCGCGCAGACCCGCGCCGAGGCCGAGCAGATCATCACCTCCGCCCATGAACAGCGCAGCTCGTTGCTCTCCGACACCGAGGTGGTCCGGTATGCGCAGGCGGAGGCCGACCGGATCCTCGCCGAGGCACGCCAGGCGGCGGAGGAGATCCGCGCTGAGGCAGATGAGTACGTTGACAGTAAACTCGCCAACTTCGAGGTGGTGCTCACCAAGACCCTCGGCTCCGTTGACCGGGGTCGCGCCAAGCTGCTCGGCCGCGACCCCGGCGCCGACACCGACGGGTACAACGAGGCGGACGACGATGCGCCCGAGCGCAGCACCGACCCGGCAGAGCTGCGCCGCCGCGCGGACACGTATGTGGACACCAAGCTCCGTGCCTTCGAGGCGGTACTCGCCAAGACCCTGGAGGCCGTCGGCCGCGGTCGGCGAAAGCTCACCGGCCACCGGCCGGTCGACGAGCTGGCCGAGCACCTCGCCGCCCAGGACGGCGAAGCGGATCGGCGCAGTGAGCAGACCGATGCCGAATACCTTGCGGAGCTGGCCGGCGCCCAGCCCGTGCCCGGCGCGACCCCTGTGTACGGTGAAGGCGACTACGGCGGCGGATACCCCTCTCAGCCCGCCTACGACCCGGCGGCGACGGCCGCCGCGGCAAGAGAGGGATACCACCATCAGACAGGCTATGAGCAGTCCGGCTATGACCAGTCGGCCGCCTATGGCTACCAGCATGGCGCCTACCCGGGCGGCTACCCGGACGGGTCATATCAGCAGGGCGGCTACCCGGATGGGTCGTATCAGCAAGACGGCTACAGCGACGCCTCAGACTATGGCTGGCAGCAGGGACATCAAGGACAGCAGGGATACGAAGGTCTGCCGCACGCCGAAGGGCTCGGCCAGATCTCCCATCAGCCGCACCAGCATCACCAGACGCAGCAGGGCCTGGACGAGACGAGTTTCTTCGACACCGGCCTGATCGACCTCAACCGCTTGCGTGACCTCGACGAGGGGCGCTGAGTTGGGCCTGGGCAGCGCGTCCAGTATCCTGTCCACTCGGGCCTTTCAGCACGCGATATCAGCCGCTTCCGCGGCGGGCGGTTTCCGACTGCCCGCTTCCAGTACGACCCGCCGTACGATCACGGCACATGCACCGACGAAAGCAGGAAGTCATCAACCCCCGCCTCGACCACCGCAACCCGCTCGTGTTCGACACACGCGAGCTGGGCCGTCGTCCTGGCGCGATGAAGAAGATCTCCCGCACGGTGCCTGCGCCGGAGGACCTCGGCGTGGCTGATGTGATCGGAGTCCCCCAAGGGGCGCCGATCGAGCTCGCTCTGCGTCTGGAGTCGGTGATGGAGGGCGTACTCATCACGGGTACCGCTCACGCACCGGTCTCGGGCGAGTGCGTAAGGTGTCTGGAGTTGGTTGAGCGCGAGCTCGACACGGACTTCCAGGAGATGTACTCCTACCCCGATGCCGGTGAGCGGTACGGCGGCGCGCCCGCCGATGACACAGCTGCCGACGACGAGGAGGAGCTCGTCCTCGAGGACGACATGTTCGACCTCGAGCCCGTGCTGCGCGACGCGGTGGTGCTGGCACTGCCGCTTCAACCGGTGTGCCGGGAGGACTGCCCGGGCTTGTGCTCCGATTGCGGAGCGCAGCTCGCGGACGAGCCGGACCACCATCACGATGCTCCCGACATCCGTTGGGCAGCATTGCAAGGACTCGCCGAAACCCTCAAGGCCGGCGAGAAGGACTATGAGAGCGGCGCCGAGCCCGGTGCCGACGAGAAGCAGGAGAAATAGCCGTGGCTGTTCCGAAGCGGAAGATGTCGCGCAGCAACACGCGCCACCGCCGGTCGCAGTGGAAGGCTGCGGTCCCCGCCCTTGTGGAGTGCGAGCGCTGCAACGAGCCGAAGCTGCAGCACATCGCGTGCCCCAGCTGCGGCATCTACAACGGCCGTCAGGTCATCGAGGTCTGATCGCAGGTGACAGGCTCCATGTCAGACGCCAAGTCGTCGGCAGACGCCTTCAAGGCAGCCTCGTCCCACACGCTTCTGGAAGGGCGGCTCGAGTACAGCCTCGAGCCCGCCCTTCTGGTGCGTGCGCTGACTCACCGCTCGTTCGCGTATGAGAACGGCGGCCTGCCGACCAACGAGCGCTTGGAGTTCCTCGGAGACTCCGTGCTCGGCCTCATCGTCACCGATACCCTCTACCGCGCCCACCCCGAGCTGCCCGAGGGCCAATTGGCCAAGCTGCGCGCCGCTGTGGTCAACTCGCGTGCGCTGGCGGAGGTCGCCCGCACCCTCGACTTGGGCTCCTTCATCCGCCTTGGCCGGGGCGAGGAGGGCACCGGAGGCCGGGACAAGCCATCGATCCTGGCCGACACCCTCGAAGCGGTGATCGGAGCCGTCTATCTCGACCAGGGCCTGAACGCCGCCTCCGAGCTTGTGCACCGGCTCTTCGACCCGCTCATCGAGAAATCCTCAAGCCTCGGGGCAGCCCTGGACTGGAAGACCAGCCTTCAGGAGCTCACCGCGACCGAGTCGCTCGGTGTTCCCGAGTACCTGGTCACCGAATCCGGCCCCGACCACGAGAAGACCTTCACGGCTGCCGCCCGCGTCGGTGGTGTCGCGTACGGCACCGGCACCGGCCGCAGCAAGAAGGAAGCCGAACAGCAGGCGGCTGAGGCTGCCTGGCGTGCGATCCGTGACGGCTCCCCATTCGGTCAGGGCGAAGCCGGCGTCGGTATTCCCTGAGATGCCGGAGCTGCCTGAAGTCGAGGTGGTGCGCCGTGGTCTGCAACGGTGGGTCAGTGGTCGCACCGTCGCCGAGGTGGAGGTGCTGCACCCGCGCGCGGTCCGCCGCCACCTTGCGGGACCCGCCGACTTCGCCGCCCGGTTGCGTGGCCGCACCATCGGCCCGGCTCACCGCCGAGGCAAGTACCTGTGGCTGCCGCTCGGCGAGGGCGTCTCGCTCCTCGGCCACCTCGGTATGAGCGGCCAGCTCCTCGTCCAACCATATGAGGCGCCCGACGAAAAGCACCTGCGGATCCGCATCCGTTTCGCCGATGCGGTGGGTACGGAGCTGCGCTTCGTCGACCAGCGCACCTTCGGCGGTCTGTCGGTGCACGACAGCTGTGAGCGACGCACGCGAGCAGACGACATGGCTGGCCGAGGACTCCGGTCGGAGGGCGCGCCTCCGGCACGAGGGTCGTCCGCGGAGCCTGAGAGCGGGCGCCGGCAGCATGAGCCTCCCCCTGCCTTCAGGGGGGAGGAACAAAAAAGGACCGTGCCCGACCTGCCGCAGCCGCTCGCCCACATTGCCCCTGATCCGCTGGAGGAGGCATTCGACCCCGCCGCCTTCTATGAGGCGCTGCGCCGCCGCCGCACCACGATCAAACGGGCGCTGCTCGACCAGTCGCTGATCAGCGGGGTCGGCAACATCTACGCCGACGAGGCACTATGGCGTAGCCGCCTCCATTACGACCGGCCGACGGCCACCTTGACCCGGCCGCGCACCGACGGGCTGATCGCTCATATCCGGGAGGTGATGGGCGACGCGCTGGCGGCGGGCGGCACGAGCTTCGACAGCCTCTATGTCAACGTCAACGGCGAGTCCGGATACTTCGAGCGGTCGCTGGATGTGTACGGGCGCGAAGGCGGACCGTGCCGCCGCTGCGGGACGCCGATCCAGCGTCGGCCGTGGATGAACCGTTCCAGCTATTTCTGCCCGCGCTGCCAGCGCAAGCCGTGCGCCGCACGGCGGTAGCGTGCCCTTCATGAACGACACGCCCCCGGGTGCAGGAGACGTCCGGTTGACCGCATGGGTGCGGGGCCGGGTGCAAGGGGTCGGCTTCCGCTGGTGGACGAGGTCCGCAGCGCTGGAGATCGGCGGCCTGTCCGGCTATGCCTCCAACCTTACCGACGGCAGGGTGCAGATCGTCGCAGAAGGCCCCCGGGACCGCTGCGACCAGCTGCTCGACTCACTGCGCAAGCACAGCGCACCCGGCAGGGTGGACGCCGTCACCGAGATCTGGGATGAGCCCCGCGGCGGCTACGACGGTTTTGAGATCCGCTGACCGCCCAGCCGTATCCGTTCCTTTCCGTAGTCATGCGCGAGTCATGCGCAGCAATTGCCACGGACAGCATCAGCGGGGCTCTTGCCAAATCGTGCTAGCCGTGCAAGGCTCCCCCAGCAAGGACGATCTCCAAGCCCCACGGCTGCCCCCACGGCTTGTCACGCCGTGTGATTTCCCAGGCATAGCGGACCTCTGGGGTGTGATCGTGTTGACCGTCAAACTATTTGGTGAGACGCTAGAAGCCCCGCGCACCTTAGCCGCAATCCCTACGTGTGCAACTGCCACATGTCCAGCCCATACATGTTCAAGAATGGCGAGGGTGCAAACGGCGGGTGCCACCCCTCACGACCCACACCGCTTAGGTCGGTCACTCAGTGTGGAGGACCATCCATCATGGCAAAGGCGCTTCTCGGTTACGTCGGCGGCCCGGATCCGCGATTCCTCGCCGAGATGCGACGTCTTCAGCAGCGTGTCCAGGACCTGGAATCCGAGCTTGTACGGATCCAGGCCGAGAACGACGCTCTGGTGCAGTCGCGTGAAGAGTCGCTGCTGAGCAGCATCGACGTACCCCAGGCGGAGCCTGTGCCGGCATGATCCGGTCCCTTCTTGGGCCGGGCAGCACCGTCGCCGCTTGAGAAAGTGCAAGGGACGCTTCGGCGTCCCTTCGTCGTTTCTTCGCTGAGTGACCTCGTTCGCTTAATTCTGGTGTGCCCTGCACGTTTCCCGGTCAAACAGAAGGCGACAGGTAGAGTCCGACAAGCTGGCGGCCAGTAGCGGAGGAGAGGAGGAGAGTGCAGCGTGCACCTGAAGAGCCTGACCCTGCGCGGGTTCAAATCCTTCGCCTCCGCCACCACCCTGCGCTTTGAACCCGGCATTACCTGTGTCGTCGGCCCCAACGGCTCCGGCAAGTCCAACGTTGTCGATGCCCTCTCCTGGGTCATGGGGGAGCAAGGCGCCAAGAGCCTGCGCGGCGGCAAGATGGAGGACGTGATCTTCGCGGGCACCACAGGACGCCCGCCGCTGGGCCGGGCCGAGGTCTCCCTCACCATCGACAACTCCGACAGCGCCCTCCCCATCGACTACGCCGAGGTCACCATCACGCGGACGATGTTCCGCAACGGCGGCAGCGAATACCAGCTCAACGGCGACACCTGCCGCCTGCTCGACATTCAAGAACTGCTCTCCGACTCCGGCATCGGCCGTGAGATGCACGTCATCGTCGGCCAGGGCCAGCTCGACTCCGTCCTGCACGCCGACCCCATGGGCCGCCGCGCCTTCATCGAAGAAGCCGCCGGCGTCCTCAAGCACCGTAAGCGCAAGGAGAAGGCGCTGCGCAAGCTGGATGCGATGCAGGCCAACCTCACTCGCATCCAAGACCTCACCGCCGAACTGCGCCGCCAACTCAAGCCGCTCGGTCGGCAGGCCGCCGTCGCCCGCCGCGCCGCCGTCATTCAGGCCGACCTGCGCGACGCCCGGCTGCGGCTGCTCGCCGATGACCTGGTGACACTGCGGGAGGCGCTGCGCACCGAGATCGCCGACGAGGCGGCGCTCAAGGAGCGGCGCGACGCGGTCGAGGCAGAGTTGGCCGCCGCGATCCGGCGCGAGGCCCAGTGGGAGGAGCAGGTGCGGGAGCTTGGCCCGCGCTTGGCCGCTGCCCAGCAGACGTGGTACGCGCTCTCGCAGCTTGCCGAGCGGGTTCGCGGTACCATCGGGCTCGCCGAACAGAAGGCCAAGTACGCCAGCGGCCAGCAGGTCGAGGAGAGGCGAGGCCGCGACCCGGAGGAGCTGGAGAGGGAGGCTGCCCGCATCCGCGAGCAGGAGGCGGAACTGACAGCGGCTCTGGAGGCCGCGCAGTACGCACTCGATGACACCGTCGCCCACCGCGCCGAACTGGAACGCGCCCTCGCCCAGGAAGAGCAGCGGCTCAAGGCGGCCACGCGCGCCATCGCCGACCGCCGCGAGGGCCTCGCCCGGCTGCACGGCCAAGCCAACGCGGCGCGCAGCCGAGTCAGCGCCGCCGAGGCTGAGATCGGCCGTCTCACTGCGGCCCGCGACGAGGCAGCGGAGCGCGCAGTCGCCATGCAGGAGGAGTACGAGCAGCTCAAAGCCGAGGTCGACGGCCTCGAAGCAGGCGATGCCGAATACGACGCCGCCTACGAGGACGCCAAGCGACGACAGGCGGAGGCCGAGGAGGCGTTCGCCACCGCACGCGAGGCCGCGACCGCCGCCGAACGCGAACGCGCGGCGCTGGCCGCCCGCCACGATGCGCTCGCGCTCGGCCTGCGCCGCAAGGACGGCACCGGGATACTGCTCGCTGCCGCCGACCGGCTCGTCGGCCTGCTCGGTCCCGCAGCCGAACTGCTCACGGTGGCCCCGGGATTCGAGATCCCGATCGCAGCAGCACTCGGTGTGTGGGCCGACGCCGTCGCTCTCAGCGGCCCGACTGCCGCTGCCGAGGCGCTGCGGCTGCTGCGTAAGAACGATGCCGGCCGCGCCTCGATGCTCCTCACCAACGCCCCCGACGACGCCCTCGACGCAGCTGTCGCCACCGACGCACTTCCCCCGGGTGCCCACTGGGCCGCACAGCTGGTCAGCGGCGACGACGAGCTGTTGCCCGCGGTCCGACGGCTGCTGCACCATGTAGTGATCGTCACCACCCTCGACGAAGCCGAGAACATCGTCTCTCGTCACCCTGTCCTCACCGCCGTCACCGCTGAAGGGGACGTCCTCGCCGCCCATACGGCGCATGGTGGCTCTGCGGGCGCTCCCAGCCTGCTCGAAGTCCAAGCGGCCGTCGACGAGGCGGCGGCTGAGCTCAAACGCCTCGCCGTGCGCTGTGACGCACTCGCCGAGAAACAGACCGCCGCCAAGGAGCGGCGCGCCGAGTGCGCCAGTGAAGTCGACGAGCTCGCCGCCCGCCGCCGCGCCGCGGAGAAGGAGAAGTCGGTCGTCGCGGGGCAGTTGGGACGCCTCGCCGGGCAAGCGCGCGGCGCCGCGGGCGAAGCCGAGCGCAGCGCGGCTGCGGTGGGCCGTGCTGAGGAGTCCTTGACCCGTGCCCGCGAAGAGCTTGCTGAACTCTCCGAGCGACTACGGGAGACGGAGGAGGCCCCCGCTGAGGAGGAGCCCGACACATCCGAGCGGGACCGCCTCGCCGCTGACGGCGCCAACGCCCGGCAGACGGAGATGGAGGCGCGCCTGCAA